>NZ_JBFIGO010000008.1:0-72135 GCF_041602295.1 Spongiibacter sp.
ACACGGCTGCCTGTTTCACAGCTACATCTTTTCCAATTTTCTACAGCGACAAACGGTGCAGCAAATGTTCGATGAGCTGGGTCAGGCCTATGGTGAAGCAAGCAGCGTGATCGCCGCCATCGCACAGTGCCGGCAAGTACTGGACACGAACCAGCCGCTATCAGTCTGCCAATAACGGTGACAAATCAAGGTAGGGCGACACGTCACTGGCTACCGCCTGCGACCCCAGGGGGGGGACAACACCGAGACAGGGCGCCGGTATCAAGCTCCGCAGGCTGGCAAGATTTTCCTCCGGACATGCCATCCCGGCATCAATATGGTTGGCCACCCAACCGGCCAGCGGCAGACCATCATTGCGAATAGCCTCCACGGTCAGCAGGGCGTGATTAATACAGCCCAGTTTCATGCCCACCACCAACACCACCGGCAACTTCAACGCCAGCGCTAAATCGGCCAGCGTTTCGCGCTGGTTGAGTGGCACCCGCCAACCGCCAGCGCCCTCGACCAATAGCAAGTCGCTGGAACGCATCATCGCGCCTCGGCAAAACCCCGCCAGCTGCCCCGCCGTCAACCGCCGGCCCGCGCGCTCGGCGGCAATATGCGGCGCTATCGGCTCGGCAAACACCACGGGATTCACCTGCTCGTAGGACAGCGACTCCGACATGGCCGCCATCAGCTGCAAGGCATCGCCGTTGCGCAACTGCTGGTCGACCCGCTCGGCGCCCGCCGCCAGCGGTTTCAGGGCCATAGTCCGCAACCCGCGTTCTGCAGCCGCAACAAGCAAGCCACAGGCCACCAGAGTTTTACCGGCATCGGTATCCGTGCCGGCAATAAAATAGCGCTTGCGCAGTGACATCAGCAGAGCTCCTCGCCCAGGGGCTTGTGTAAATGCAAATACCAAACTTGGTAACTCGCCGGCAAGCCACCCTCGACCCGGAACACCTCATAGGCCTCCTGCAGCGCCTGCAGGCGCCGGCGGCTAGACAAGCCCTGCGGCCGGTCGCGATTCACGTTGCCAACCCCCAACTCTTTCAGCTCCCGGGTCAGCGACACCAGCGTCGGGTAGTAAAGCACCTCCGTGTCGCGGCGCCACTGCGGCTGCAAGCCCGCCCCGGCAATCGCCGCAACAAGCGCCTCGCGCGGAGCAAAATCATTGACGTGCTGATAGCCATCTACCTCACGCCAGGCTTCGCGCAACTCATACAGTGTCTGCGGCCCCAGAGTGGCGATATAGGCGCAAGCCCCGGGGCGAAGCACGCGCTCAATCTCAGAAAACAGTGCCGCAAGATTTTCGCACCACTGCAGCGACAGACTGGAGAACAGCACATCGACGCTGGCATCAGCCAACGGCAGATCTTCAGCATCGCCACACAACCACTGCTGACAGTGCTCGCCGTGCTGGCGGCGAGCGTAGTTCAGCATGCCTTCCGCCAGGTCTAGGGCGCACAGCTGAGCCGCCGGATATTTAGCGCGCAGCGCCGACAAGCTATACCCCGTGCCGCAACCGAGGTCGACCACACGTTCTACCGGCCGGCTCTCACCCTGTTCCAGCCAGCTAAACAGCTGATCGGCCACCCGCCGCTGCAGCACCGCCGCGCCGTCATAGCTCTGCGCAGCTCTGGAAAATGAACGCGCCACATCGCGCTTTTCAAAATGCCGTTCACCGACCACCGCGGGGCATTCGGGCAGTACTTGGCCAACAAAATCCTGCAAGTCGTCGACAAAGCGCTGCGGCTGCGAAAGAAACGGCAGGTGACCGGCCCCGGTGTAGCAGTGGCTGCGCTGAGCCGGAATGAGTGCCGCCGCGGCTACGGGCAGCAGAGCATCGCCGTCGCCATAAATATTCATCACCGGGCAAGTCAACTCGGCCACAAGCTGGCGCTGGTCGAGTTCTCGCAAGCAATCCAAGCCCCAGCGCTGAGCGCCGGCGTCGGCAACCTCCGCCGACATCTGTCGACGCAGGCTGCGAGCACGGGCATCGCCCTGCAGTTGCAGCACTTTAAATCTCCGCAGCGTTTTCTGCGGCGTCGCCATAAAGTCTCGGTAGAAGTGCTCGAAGGTCTCTGCCGGCATCGCATGTGGCCAGTCGACGGTGGCCACAAAACGCGTATTGCTCGCCACCCTCACCACCGCCGCCACCCGCTCCGGGTAACGGCGTGCCAGCTCGCTAGCGATCATGCCGCCCAACGACCAGCCGACAATGACCGCAGACGCCGGCAACACCGCAAGCAGGGCATCAATCACCGTGTCGATATTCGCTGTCGCCAAGGCCGGGCTGCGGCCACAGCCCGGCAGGTCAACCAAGGTGACGGAAAACTGCTGACGCAACGCCGGCAACAGCGGCCGCCAAATATCGCTATCACTGGCCCAGCCGTGCAGCAACACCAATTCCGCCCGCGCATCGCCACTCGCCGCCAGTCGCTCGCGAAACAGCTCGGTCATTGCCCGGCCTCGAGTAACTGCGGCGCCATTTCCCGGCAAACCGCCTCCAGACTCGTTAACAACTGCTCAAGGTCCTCACGCCGATGGGCCGCACTCAAGGTGATGCGCAGGCGCGCCGTGCCAGGCGGCACCGTGGGCGGGCGAATCGCCGAGATCAAGATGCCGCGAGCCTCCAGCGCCGCACTGATACGCAGTGCCAGCGCGTCATCGCCAATCATCAGCGGCTGGATGGCGGTCTGCGACGCCAGCAACGGCAGCCCAAGCGCAGCGGCCTCGCGGCGGAACAGGGCGATATGCTCCGCTAGACGCGCACGCCGCCAAGACTCCTCGTCGAGCAAATCCAGCGAGGCCAGCGTGGCGGCGGCCACCGCCGGCGGCATTGCGGTGGTATAGATATAGGGGCGGGCAAATTGAATCAGGCTCTCAATCAGGGTTTCGCTACCCGCGACAAATGCGCCAAAGCTGCCCAGCGCCTTGCCCAAGGTGGCCATCAATACCGGTAATTCGGCCTGCCCCAAGCTTAAAAGCTCCGCCGTGCCGGCGCCGCGCGCGCCCAGCACACCAAAACCGTGGGCATCGTCGGCCATCAGCCAGGCGCTATTATCTGCGGCAACACGGGCAATATCGCCCAGCGGCGCGATATCACCATCCATGCTGTAGACCGCATCCACCGCGACCAGCCGCTGCCCCGTAGCGGGCAACTGCTGCAGCCGGCGCTGTAAATCGCCGCTGTCGCTGTGGGCGAAACGCTGCATTTTGGCGCCGCAAAGCAGGCCACCGTCGAGCAGCGAGGCGTGATTCAGGCGATCTTCCAGCAGGTGGTCGCCGCGCCCCAACAAACCGGCAATCACCCCGAGATTGGCCATATAGCCAGTGGAAAACAACAGCGCCCGGTCGCGGCCGGTAAAGGCCGCCAGGCGCTGCTCTAGCTGCTGATGCAGCTCAGAGTGACCGCAAACCAAATGCGAGGCGCCGCCACCTACGCCGTAGCGCTTGACGGCGCCCTGCATAGCCTCTATCAATTTGGGGTGGGCGGCGTGACCGAGGTAGTCATTGCTGCAAAACTGCAGCACCTCGCGACCGTCCAAACGCAGGCGCGCGCCCTGCGCCGAGCCCAACTCGCGGCGCTGACGATACAGCGACCGCTGGCGGCGCTCGGCGAGGCGCAGCTGAAGCTGCTGCTCCATGGAGGTGGACGCCACTGCGATCAGGCAGTCGCGTCGTAGAAGAATTTATCGTTGTGGGCTTTTTCCACCTCGCCCCGCAAGGCCTCTTCAGCACGCTCGTCATCGACATCGGTGCAGCGCTGCTCGGGCTTGATACCCAGGCGTTCGAACAGCTGCAGGTCTTTGTTGGCCTTGGGATTGGGTGTGGTCAGCAGCTTTTCACCGTAGAAAATCGAGTTGGCACCGGCAAAGTAAGCCAGCGCGTGCATCTGCTCGTTCATTTCCTCGCGACCGGCAGACAGGCGCACATGCGACTTGGGCATCAGAATCCGTGCCACGGCAATGGTGCGAATAAAATCGAAGGGGTCGAGATCGGCGTTTTCGGCCAGCGGTGTGCCCTCGACGCGCACCAGCATATTAATCGGCACGCTTTCCGGGTGCTCGGGCAAATTCGCCAGCTGAATCAACAGGCCGGCGCGGTCTTTCACCGACTCGCCCATGCCGACAATACCGCCGCTGCACACTTTAATGCCGGCATCGCGAACATTGGCCAGGGTGTTCAAACGATCGCCGTAGGTGCGGGTGGTGATCACCTCGCCGTAGTACTCCGGCGAGGTATCGAGGTTATGGTTGTAATAGTCCAAGCCGGCCTCGGCCAGCTCCGCCGCCTGTTCGCCGCTGAGCATACCCAGCGTCATGCAGGTTTCCAGCCCCATTTCCTTCACGCCCTTCACCATCGCGGTCACATAGGGCATGTCTTTTTTCTTCGGCGAGCGCCAGGCTGCGCCCATACAAAAGCGGGTAGAGCCCTGCGCTTTCGCCGCGCGCGCCTCGGCCAGCACTTTCTCCACTTCCATCAGCTTTTCTTTTTCCAAGCCGGTATCGTAGCGGTTGCTCTGCGGGCAGTATTTGCAATCTTCCGGGCAGGCGCCGGTTTTGATCGACAGCAGCGTGCTGACCTGCACGGTATTGGCATCAAAATGGGCCCGGTGCGCGTTCTGCGCCTGAAACAGCAGGTCGTTAAATGGCTGTTCAAACAGGGCCTGAACCTCTTTGGCGGTCCAGTCGTGACGAATGGGAAAAGTTGCCGCACTGCTCATAGCTATTCTCTGGCATGATTTTCAAAGCCTATAATGATACAGGCCGCCCAAACACTGTCAACCAGCATGGATGCTTATGGTTTACAACGCCCTGCAGCTGCTATTCCCCTGTCATTGCCTGCTGTGCCTGGCTCCCAGCCATCACCGCCAAGAGCTCTGCGCCGCCTGCCGCGATGAACTGCCCTGGCTGGGTCATTGCTGTCTGCGCTGCGCCCTGCCGCTAAACAGCCCGGACGCCCGGCTCTGCGGTCACTGCCTGCGCCGCCCGCCGCGGTTTGAGCACTGCCTTAGCGCACTGCGCTATCAATTCCCCTGCGACCAGCTACTGGTCAACTTTAAATACCACCGCCAACTGGCCAGCGGGCGACTACTGGCACAGCTGTGGCTGCAGCACTGCCGCGACCCCGCCGGCAGCCATCGCCCACAGCTACTGGTACCCATCCCCCTGCACTGGCGGCGGCGCTGGACACGCGGTTACAACCAGTCACTGCTGCTTGCCCAGCACTGGGGAGACGCGCTGTCGCTGCCGGTGTGCAGCGCGCTGCGCCGCGGCCGTCACACGCCACCACAGCAGGGCTTAAACGCCGCCCAGAGGCGCCGCAACCTGCGCGACGCCTTTACCCTGCAACACCCCAGCAGCATTAACGGCCGCCATATCGCTGTCGTCGACGATGTCCTGACAACAGGCACGACAGCCAATGCCGCGGCCGCTATACTGCTGGCCGCCGGAGCAAGGCGAGTGGACATCTGGTGCCTGGCGCGAACCCCCGAGCCCGGCCAGTAGCTCGTCGCACAGGGGAGCCGCTATGACCGAACACGCCAATACCGCACAGCGCGATGTACACGCGCAGCAAAGCTTTGCCGCACTGGACCCCGACCGGGTGATCGACGCCGTAGAAAGTCTGGGCTTTGTCAGCGACTTGCGGGTCTTCCCCCTCAACAGCTATGAAAACCGCGTCTACCAATTCGGCCTCGAAGAGGCCGAACCCCTAGTGGTGAAGTTTTATCGTCCACAGCGCTGGAGCGCCGAGCAAATCCTCGAAGAACACCACTTCACTCAGCAGCTGCACGACGCCGACATCCCGGTTATCCCGCCCTGGCAAAACCAGGACGGCCAAAGTCTGTTTGAACACGCCGGCTACCGCTTTGCCCTCTACCCCCGCCGCGGCGGCCACGCCCCGGCGCTGGACGACATGGAAAACCTGTTTCAGCTGGGGCGGCTGTTTGGCCGACTGCACCTGCTGGGCGAGACCAGCGACTACCGGCACCGACCCACGCTCAGCCCGGCCAGCTTTGGCGAAAGCAGCCGCGACTTTTTGCTGGAAAACGACTTTATCCCCCCCAGCCTGCGCGAGGCCTACCAAAGCCTGAGCCGCGACCTGCTGGCACTGATCAGCCAGCGCTATGACGAGATAGGCGCGCGCAATATCCGCTGCCACGGCGACGGTCATGTGGGCAATATCCTGTGGCGCGGTGGCGACACCTATTTGGTGGATTTTGATGACAGCCGGATGGCCCCGGCGATTCAGGATCTGTGGATGTTTCTATCCGGAGAGAATGACGCCCGCCAAAAGGCGCTGATGGAACTCGTGGAGGGCTACGAGGAGTTCCGCCCCTTTGAACCCCGCGAACTGGGGCTGATTGAGGCCCTGCGCGGCCTGCGCATTATGCATCACGCGGCCTGGCTAGCCCGGCGCTGGGGCGACCCGGCCTTCCCCCGCGCCTTCCCCTGGTTTAATACCGAGCGCTACTGGGGCGAGCATATTTTAATGCTGCGCGAACAGCTGGCCCTGCTGCAGGAGCCGCCACTGCAGCTGCATTACTAAGCGGCCAGCCCGCTCGCCACCCAGCGCAGGCGCCAGCTCCGCTGATCCAACGGCCGGTAAGCAGCGTAAACATCCAGCTTTCAATCGCCCTATACGCTGGTTAAAATACGTGCAGCGGCGGCGCGCATCCGTTCAAAACCGTACACAGACTAGCCCCCTAGACCGCTAAACATAACAAGGGGCAGGAGAAACCATGTTCACGATTCGAGTCAACGGCGAAGACCATACCGTCGATGTTCCCGCCGACAAGCCCCTGCTGTGGGTACTGCGGGAAAACCTCAAACTCACCGGCAGCAAATACGGCTGCGGCCAGGCACTGTGCGGCGCCTGCACCGTGCATGTCGACGGCCAGCCCACCCGCGCCTGCGTGATGCCGGTCAGCGCCGCCGAGAACCACGACATTAAAACGGTAGAAGTCATCGACCGCGATCGCATCGGCAGGCTGGTGCAAACGGCCTGGCAGGAACTCAATGTGCCCCAGTGCGGTTACTGTCAGTCCGGACAGATAATGGCAGCCACCGCCCTGCTCACCGAAAACCGCTCGCCCAGCGATCGCGACATCGACGAAGCGATGTCGGGCAATATCTGCCGCTGCGGCACCTATCCACGCATTCGCAAGGCCATCCACAAAATCGCCAGCGAGCAGCTGTAAGGGGGCACCATGAGCAGTTCAGGATTCACCCGCAGACACTTCCTGCGCGTTAGCGCCATTGCCGGCGGCGGCCTGTTGGTTGCCTGTGGCGGCGGCGGTTCCAAGCGCCGCGACAACCGCGATTCATCCGATGGCGGCGAAGCCAGTGATGCCCAGCAATTTGCCGTCGGCGAATTTCTGCGCCTGAGCAGTGACGGCCGGGTACACATCTTGGTTGGCGCCTCAGAAATTGGCCAGGGTGCCCTGACCGCCATGCCGATGATCGTCGCCGAGGAACTCGACGCCGACTGGTCGCGGGTCACCGCCGAGCACTCGCCGGTGGCCGCCCAATTCAACAACCCCTATTTCGGCAGTCTGCTGCAGTTTACCGTGGCCAGCGCCACCACTCGCGGCTACTTCTCCGCCCAGCGCCAGGTGGGCGCCGCCGTGCGACAAATGCTGATCGCTGCCGCCGCCGACCGCTGGCAGACCACCCCGAGCAGCCTGCGCACCGCCAACGGTTTCGTGTTTGACGATGCCAACGGCCGCAGCGCCAGCTACGGCGAACTCGCCGAGGATGCCGCCCAGCAGCCCATCCCGGAAAACCCGCCGCTCAAAGACCCAAGCCAATACACAATTATCGGCCAATCGAAGCAGCGCATCGACGCCGCCGAGAAAGTCAACGGCAGCCATCAATACGGCATCGACGTCGACATCCCCGACATGCTCACTGCCGTCATCGCCCGGCCACCGCGCTTTTTCGGCCAGCCGCAGAGCGTCGACAGCAACGCCGCGCTGGCGGTGCCCGGCGTGCGCGAGGTGCACAATATCCCCTCCGGGGTCGCGGTGGTGGCCGACGACTACTGGTCGGCAGAAAAGGGTCGCAAGGCGCTGGAGGTCAGCTGGAACGAACTCCTGGCGGGCCGCACCGACAGCGCCGCCACGCGCGGCGAATACACCGGCAAGCTCGATCTGCCGGGGCTGCCGATCCGCGTTGACGGACTGGTGCCCGTGGCGCAGCTGGCCGCAGCCGAAAATCGCTCCGCCGACTATTTCTTTCCGTTTCAGGCCCACGCAGCAATGGAACCGCTGAACGTGACGGTGAATTACACCGGCAGCAGCGCCGAAATCTGGACCGGCAGCCAGTCACCAACCATCGACAAATTGTTCGCCGCAGCAATTCTCGGCCTGCCCCCCGAGCAGGTCGACTTTCACACCATGTCCTCCGGCGGCGGCTTTGGCCGCCGCGGCAACACCCTGTCCGACTACGTACGCGATGCCTGCCATGTGGCCAAGGCCAGCCAGCAGCCGGTAAAAGTGATGTGGACCCGCGAAGACGACATGAAGGGCGGCTACTACCGCCCCGCCGCCGCGGTACGCGTTGCCGCGGCGCTGGACAATCAGGGCAATATCACCGCCTGGAGTCACCGCGCCGTGACCCAGGATGTCACCGCCTCGCTGTATATCGAGGAACAGCTCGACGCCATCGCGGAGATGGAGCTGCCACCGCTTCAGGAACTCACCGACCTGGAAACCGGCATGCCCTACGATATTGAAAACGTGCTGATGGACGCGCACCTCACCATCAAACCGGAAATGCCGGCACTGTGGATGCGCTCGGTGAATAAATTCACCGACGTGTTTGCCCAGGAAACCTTTATCGACGACATCGCCCTGCGTTACAGCCGCGACCCCTACCAATACCGCCGCGACATGTTAACCAGCAAGCCCCGCCATCTGGCGGTGCTCGACGCCGCCGCCCAGGCAGCCAACTGGGGCGCGGCCAGCGCCGGCCGCAGTCAGGGTATTGCCGTGCTGGGCCACTGGATGAGCTATGTTGCCCAGGTGGTGGAGTTGAGCGTGTCGGAGGACCGCGAGATCACCATCCACCGCATTGTCAGCGCGGTGGATGTCGGCACGGCCGTCAACCCCGACTTGGTGGTAGCCCAAGTGGAGTCGGCGGTCATCTTCGCCCTGACCAGCGTATTTTACGGCGAGATCGAACTGCGAGATGGCGTGGTACAGCAGAGCAATTTTGACGACTATCAAATGCTGCGCATGTACCAGACGCCTCCCATCGACACAGTGGTATTGCCCAGCGAGGAAGCCCCCGGCGGCGTCGGCGAACTGGGCGTGCCGGCACTCGGGCCGGCACTGGCCAATGCCATACTGGCCGCCACCGGCGAAACCATTCGCGAGCTGCCGCTGAAGAATCTCGGCTACACCCTCGCCCCGCAACACCGCGCTTAAGGAGCCGTCCTATGCAAGGCATACGCACTACCTGGCTGGGCCTTTGCGCCGTGGCCGCACTCAGCTTCAGCGGCGGCGCGCTGGCCCAGTCGCCGCTGTTCGCGCCGATCTACGAGGTGCTCACCCACCCCCGCTGCCTGAACTGCCACACGGTGACCGACTTTCCCCGCCAGGGTGACGAGCGCCGCCGCCACGACCAGTTGGTGATGCGTGGCGATGACAATCACGGCGTGCCCACCCTGCAGTGCTCGGCCTGCCATCAGAAGCAGAACGTCGCCGACGACAAAGTCCCCGGCGCCCCCCATTGGGGGCTGGCACCGCTGAGCATGGGCTGGGAAGGCCTCAATCCCCAGCAACTCTGTGAAGCGCTGAAAGACCAGAGCAAAAATGGCGGCAAGGACCTGGCGGCCCTGCTCAAGCATATGAGCGAAGACGCGCTGGTGCTGTGGGGCTTTGCCCCCGGCGAAGGTCGCAGCCTGCCGCCCGTCGACCACCCGCGTTTCGTCGAGCTACTCAGCGACTGGGTCGCTGCCGGCGGCCCCTGCTAGGCCGCTCACAGGCACAAAAAAATCCCCGCCGCGACGCCGCAGCGGGGATTTTTTATGCCGCCTCGCATCAGTTTTTCAACCGATACCCGCGGCGGAACATCCAACTGACCACTATCAGGCAAAGCAGTAAAAACAGCAGGGTCATGCCCAGGCTCAGCCCGACATTCACATCGGCCACACCGTAAAAACTCCAGCGAAAGCCACTGATCAAATACACCACCGGATTGGCCAGCGTAATGTTCTGCCAGATGGGTGGCAGCATACTGATCGAGTAAAAGCTGCCGCCGAGAAAGGCCAGCGGCGTGACAATCAAGGTCGGTACGATCTGCAGCTTTTCAAAGCCATCGGCCCACACACCAATAATAAAACCGAACAGACTGAAGGTGATTGCCGTCAGCACCAGAAAGCCCAGCATCCACAGCGGGTGGGCGATGCTGTAGTCGACAAACAGTCTGGCGGTGGCCAGCATGATCAAACCGATGATAATCGACTTGCTCGCCGCCGCGCCGACATAGCCCAACAAAATCTCCGGCAGCGCCACCGGCGCCGACAGCAGCTCGTAGATGGTGCCATTGTATTTGGGAAAGAAAATACCGAAGGCGGCATTGGAAATACTCTCGGTCAGCAGCGCCAACATTATCAGGCCGGGAATAATGAAAGCGCCGTAGCTGATACCGTCGATCGCCACCATTTTTGAGCCGATGGCCGAGCCGAACACCACAAAATACAAGGAGGTCGAAATCACTGGCGAGGCTATGCTCTGCAGCAGAGTGCGCCAGGCGCGGTTCATCTCAAACAAATAAATCGCCCGCACAGCATAAAAGTTCATGATGCGACTCCCGCCATTGGCTGGCTGTCACTGGGCTCAGCCACCAGACTGACAAAGATCTCTTCCAGCGAGCGCTGCGTTGAGTGCAGGTCTTTGTAGTCAATGCCGTGGGCCTCCAAGTGGCGAAACAACTCGGCAATACCGGTGTGCTCACTCTGGCTGTCGTAGTGGTAGACCAGCTCGGCGCCGCCCTCTCCGACACTCAGCGGATAGCCGCGCAGCTCGGCCGGAATTTCCAGCAGCGGTTTTTGCAGTTGCAGGCGCAGCTGTTTTTGCCCCAGTTTTTCCATCAGCCGATGCTTTTCCTCGACCAGCACAATTTCTCCCCGGCGAATAACACCAATGCGATCGGCCATCTCCTCGGCCTCTTCTATGTAGTGCGTAGTGAGGATAATCGTCACGCCGCGCGCGCGCAGGCCGTGCACCATCTGCCACATATCCCGGCGCAACTCGACATCCACCCCGGCAGTGGGCTCATCTAAAAACAGAATCTCCGGCTCGTGGGACAGCGCCTTGGCAATCATCACCCGGCGCTTCATGCCGCCCGACAGCGTCATAATGCGCTCGTCTTTTTTGTCCCACAGGGATAGCTGACGCAGGATCTGCTCAAGATAGGCGTCGTTCTTCGGTTTGCCGAACAGGCCGCGACTAAAGCGCACAGTGGCCCACACGCTCTCAAAACCGTCGGTGGACAGCTCCTGGGGAACCAGACCGATCAGCTGTCTGGCGCGGCGGTAGTCGCTGACAATATCGCAGCCACCAGCCGACACCTGTCCGGCGCTGGCATTAACAATGCCGCAGATAATACTGATCAAGGTGGTTTTGCCGGCGCCGTTAGGCCCGAGCAGAGCAAAAATTTCGCCGCGCTGAATATCGAGATTGACGCCGCGCAGGGCCTGAAAACCGGAATCGTAGATTTTGCTGAGGTCGCGAACACTGATAACCGAAGACACTGGGGCTCCCAAATAAAACAAGGAAAATGCTAGGGGAGTGTCGCCCAGCAGGGCGGGGCGATCAATAGTCTCTTCAGCGCGGCCGGCACTGCCGCCAAAACATCGCCGCCGCGGTGCTGCACATCTCCTCGACCGTAGAGCTGTCCAGATAGATGCCATCAATCAACAGCCGGCTCATCCCGTGCAGGGTTGACCAGCTGAGCTGGGCATAGCGCAGCGGGTCAAAATCATCAGCAAAGGCGCCGCCAGCCTGCAGCTGGCGAATATTCGCCACGTACTCGCGAAACGCCGTATAGGCCTCGGCCTTCAGGCTTTCCGTCAGCGCTGCCGACTTCCACAGTTGACCGCCGAACATCAGGTCGTAGTATTCGGCATTGCTGACCGCAAAGTCGATATAGCGGCGCACAAAGGCCAGCAACTTAGCCTCGCTAAACGCGCTGCCGTCCCAGACCTGACGGTCATCGTTAATCTGACGAAAGCGCCGAAAGCCCTCCTCGGCAATACCGCAGAGCAGGCTGTGCTTGTCGCTAAAGTGGTGGTAGGGCGCGGTGCGCGACACCCCCAGCTCCTGCGCCAGGCGGCGCATCGACAGGCCCGACTCACCCTCTTCGCGCAGCAGGCGCGCCGCCACATCCAGCAGCTGCGCACGCAGATCGCCGTGATGGTAGCTTTTGGCAGGCTTACTAATTGCGGGAGTACTCATGCCGGCAATGTAACAGGCCGGCCAAACACTGTCCATCTTGACACCGTCTACATTATGCCCTAGCCTGCACATCTGGACAGCGTCAAGTTGCACAAATAATATCACCGAGAGGACACCACCATGAGCGCCTACCCCAACCTGCTTCAGCCCCTGGACCTGGGCTTTACCCAGCTGAAAAACCGCGTGCTGATGGGTTCCATGCACACCGGCCTGGAAGAGGCGGAAAACGGCTTTGAGCGCATGGCGGCGTTTTTTGCCGAGCGCGCCCGCGGCGGCGTGGCGCTGATTGTCACCGGCGGCTTTGGCCCCAACAAACGCGCCTCCACCCACGAACACACCAAGATGCTGCAGACCGAAGCCGACTGCGCCGGCCACCGCATTGTCACCGATGCCGTGCACGCCGAGGGCGGCAAGATCTGCATGCAAATTCTGCACACTGGCCGCTACGCTTTTAACGAAAATCCGATTGCCCCCTCCGCCATTCGCGCGCCGATTAATGTCTTTACCCCCAAGGCGGCCAGCGAAGACGAGATTGAAAGCGAGATCCAAGACTTTATCCGCAGCGCCACGCTGGCCCAACAAGCCGGCTACGACGGCGTAGAGATCATGGGCTCGGAAGGCTATTTCATTAACCAATTCCTCGCCGCGCGCACCAATCAGCGCGACGACCAGTGGGGCGGCAGCTACGAAAACCGCATGCGTTTGGCCGTCGAAGTGGTGCGCCGGGTGCGCGAAGCAGTGGGCGAAAACTTTATTATTATCTACCGCCTATCAATGCTCGACCTGGTAGAGGGCGGCAGCAGCTACGAGGAAATCCTCACCCTGGGCCGCGCCATCGAAGATGCCGGCGCCACCATTATCAACACCGGCATCGGCTGGCACGAATCGCGCATTCCCACCATCGCCACCAAGGTGCCGCGCGCGGCTTTCACCTGGGTAACCGCCAAATTCCGCAAGGACCTGCGCCTGCCGGTCATCACCTCCAACCGTATCAACACCCCGGAAGTTGCCGAGCAGGTACTGGCCCGCGGCGACGCCGACATGGTGTCGATGGCGCGCCCCTTCCTCGCCGACCCCGAGTTTATTGTGAAGGCCGTTGAGGGCCGCAGCGACGAGATCAACACCTGCATCGGCTGCAACCAGGCCTGTCTGGACCACGTATTCACTGGGCGCACCGCCAGCTGTCTGGTCAACCCCCGCGCCTGCCACGAAACCGAGCTGAACATTGCGCAAACCAGCACGCCGAAAAAGCTGGCCGTTATCGGCGCCGGCCCGGCCGGACTGGCCTTTGCCTGCACCGCCGCCGAATGCGGCCATCAGGTCACCCTGTTCGATGCCGACACGGTGATCGGCGGCCAGTTTAATATCGCCCGCAAAGTGCCCGGCAAAGAAGAGTTCAATGAAACCCTGCGCTACTTTAGCCGCCGCCTGGAACTGGCCGGCGTTGAGCTTAAGCTGGGCCAACGCGTCGACACCGGCATGCTCAACGACAGCGACTACGACGAAGTGGTACTGGCCACTGGCATTGTGCCTCGCACCCCTGCGATCCCCGGCATCGACCACCCCAAGGTAATGAGCTACCTGGACGTGCTGCGCGACGACAAGCCGGTCGGCGAGAAAGTGGCGATCATCGGCGCCGGCGGCATCGGCTTCGATGTTGCCGAAGCCCTGACTCACAGCAGCGACGCCAGCCAGAATATCGAAACCTTTATGAAGGAGTGGGGCGTGGATATGCAGCTGCAATCTCGCGGCGGCATCGAGGGCGTGCAGGCTCAACCCTCACCCTCACCTCGCCAGGTACACCTGCTGCAGCGCAAAGCCAGCAAGGTCGGCAACGGCCTAGGCAAAACCACCGGCTGGATCCATCGCACGGGCCTGCAGCACAAGGGCGTGAACATGCTGGCAGGCTGCGAGTACCTGGGCATTGACGACACCGGCCTGCATATTCGCATCGGCGAGGAAACCCAGACGCTGGAGGTCGACAATGTCATCATCTGCGCCGGGCAGGAGTCGCGCCGCGAGCTGAGCGATGGCCTGAACAAGCCCGTACACTTGATTGGCGGCGCCGATCTCGCCACCGAGTTGGACGCCAAGCGCGCCATTGACCAGGGCACTCGCCTGGCCGTCAGCCTGTAATAACTGCGGTCCGCGGCTGCACCGCAGCCGGCTGACACACCGACAAACAGCGAATCGCCAGCGGCGCTTCGCTGTTTTTTTGCACCGCACTAACGCCGCCCAGCTAGCTCACCGGCTTCCGCCCGGCGCCGCTAGCCACGCATACCGCCAAGCCACTACACTAGTACTGCCATCACTGCATCAGTCATCGCCGCGGCCCGACAGACCCATTGCGAGTTACGCCATGCCCACCGCCCTGCACGCCTTCAGTCTTATCTGCGCCATGCTCATGGCAACCAGCCGCGCCATCACAGTCCATGCACAAACTCACACCGACTCACTAGACAGCACACAGCTGAGCGAGCTCAGTGGTCTGGCGCCCAGCTATCAGCACCGCGGTTACTACTGGGCACACAATGACAGTGGCGATCGACCGCGCCTGCTACTGTTAAAACCCGGCGAGCAGACACTGGGAATCGCGCCTGTGTCCGGCGCCAACGCTCATGACTGGGAAGACATGGCCAGTTTTAGCGATGCCAGTGGCAGCTATTTGCTGGTCGGCGACACTGGCGACAATTTCGCCCGACGCCCGCTTATCGATATTTACCTGCTGCGCGAAGGCGGCAGTATAACGGCGCCGAGCGCGCTGCTGCTGCGCCGCTACAGTCTGGTTTTCGACGGCGGCCCGCGGGATGTCGAGGGACTGGCCGTCGATGCCCAACAGCGGATGGTCTACTTACTCAGCAAGCGCGAGGCCCACCCCCAGCTCTACCGCTTTTCGCTAGACGCACTGCCCGATCACACCATTGTGCTGACGGCGTTGGGCGCGGTCACCAGCCTGCCCAGCAAAGCCCGCCACCGCCCACAGCGAGAAGGACGCATCAGCCTGCACTCCCCCACCGGCCTCGACTTTGCCGCCGACGGCCGTGGCGCCGTCATCAGCACTCCAATCGAAAGTTACTACTTTCACCGCCAAGCGAATCAAAGCTGGCTGGCGGCGCTAAACAGCGAACCCAGCCCATTGCGGGCGCCTGTGCTACGGCAAGTAGAAGCGATTGCCTTCAGCGCCGACGGCCAAGCCATTGTACTGGGCAGCGAGGGCCGACCCACGCCGCTACTGCGCTTTAACAGGCCGCGCCCTACCCGCAGCCCGGGCAAGGCGGCGGAGAAATAGTCGCTAAGCACAGGCAAAAAGCCATACACTGCATGCCGGAAGATTCACCACGCCAAAACAATAAACAGAGGCCCGCAATGACCAGTACTCTCGACACCTGGCACCAGCTGCTCAACAATCGCGACATTAACGGCCTCGACCAGTTACTCGACGACGATGCCGTATTCCTCTCCCCCATTGTCCATCGCCCCCAACAGGGCAAGGCACTAACGGCGATGTATTTGTCCGCCGCTTTTCAGGTGCTGGTCAACGACAGCTTCCACTATGTGCGCGAGGTGGTCGGCAAACAGGATGCCGTACTGGAATTTGAGGTAGAGGTTGACGGCATTACCGTCAACGGCGTGGACATGATTCACTGGAATGAGGCGGGCAAAATTACCGAGTTCAAGGTCATGCTGCGGCCGTTAAAAGCCATTAATTTAATTCATCAAAAAATGGCCGAAATGCTGCAAGCAGAGCAAAGCTGACTCGCTGTTAACGGCATGCAGCAGGGCTTCAGGCAAGCCCCTGCATGCCAAGCGCTGGCGCCTGCTTAAGGCACGATGCAGAACAGGCTAATCACCACCGCCAAACCCGCAAACCACACCAGGCTGCGTATGGCTCCCCAGTTCATCAAATAGCACACTGTGTAGAGCACGCGAATAGCCACATAGGCCATGGCCAACAGATTGAGTGTGCCAGCGGCCGCACCACTGAAGTGGGCAATGATAACGGCCGCCGCAAACAGCGGAAAGCTTTCAAAACTGTTGTTCATCGCCGCCACAGCGCGGGCCGGGCGCCCCTCCAACTGCGCCAGCCACTGGCGTGGATGGTTGTTGTCGTAGGCCTTGCCGCCGACCTTGCCACCCTTGGCCAGCAGGCCAGTCAGTGGCGACATCATGCCTGCGATCAAAACACACCATAGTGCAATCGTCATCGTAATCCCCTTCGTATTGGTTTTAATGATTTTATTGTGGGTATTGCCCTAGTCTTTCGACCCCGGTTTCAGCAAACAGCGCAGCCAATTGAGGGTGCCATTTTTACCCAGCACCATGCGGTCCACCCCGTCGAAGAATTTTTCTAGTCCCGCTGGATCGGCAAAGAAATCAGCGCGGGTTTTCATTGGCCTGTCTGCATCGAGCTGCTTAACCACTTTTGCCGGGTTACCGGCCACAACAACATTCGCCGGCACGTCCTTGGTGACCACCGCTGCCGCCGCCACCACGCTGTTGTCGCCAATCGTCACGCCCTTGAGCACCGTGCTGTGATCCCCCAGCCAGACGTTATTGCCAATATGCACTGGCTTCACATCACTGCTGCGGGCAGTGCGATCGTAGATGTCGTGCCAGTCGCTGTCGGTGATATACACACCGTTGGCCATCATCACACTGTCGCCAATAATAATCTCATCACTGGCTGAAATACGGCTGCCCGGGCTGATCAACACATAGTCGCCAATGCGGATACGCCCCTGCCCCGGTTCGCGCCCCCACACGCCAATTTTTACCCTCGCCTCGGGCTCGGCGATCACCGTCGCACAGCGACCAATCTCGATATTTGGTCCCGAGATGGAGATATACCAGGGTTTCATAAACGTGGGATAATCGCCCAGGTAATCACAGGCCGGCCGCAAAAAATGCCGGGTGTACCACTGCCTGAAGCGCAGGTAGTTTTTTTTGACCCAATAGGGGCGCCGATCTTGACGCATAACTCGCCCGTGTCGTTGTTATTTAAGCGGCACAGTGTCGCAAGGCTGGGCCAGCGTAGCAATTCAAACAAGGTTACCAATTGATGAAAAAGAGCAGCGACGGCCAGGTGTCGCGGCGCATTGAAAGCAGCCAGGACGATATTCACCAGCGCCTTGCCGAAGTGGTTACTAAGCACTTGAAGCACCCCTTCCGCAAACCCTACGCCGCTCACAACCAGCAAGCCTTTCAGCAGGCCCAGCAGTGGCTCAGCCAACAGCGCAAGCCGCTTATCCTCGATTCCTTCTGCGGCGTTGGCGAAAGCACCTGGCAACTGGCCGAGCGCTTCCCCGGGCACGCGATTATCGGCGTCGACAAATCCGCCGCGCGGCTCAACAAGCACGCCGCCCACCGCGGCAGCGACTGCGATAACTACCTGCTACTGCGCGCGGACGTCGACGACTTCTGGCGCCTCGCAGTAGCAGCCAACTGGCAGCCTGAAGCGCACTATCTGCTCTATCCCAACCCCTGGCCAAAGCCCAGCCAGCTGAGCTACCGGGTGCAGGGCTCACCGCTGTTTCCCAGTGTCGTCGCCTTAGGCGGGCGCATAGAATTGCGCAGCAACTGGCCGGTCTATGTTCGCGAATTTGCCGCCGCACTGGAAATTGCCGGACAAGCATCATCCGTTGAAGCCTTTAACAGCGATCGCCCGCTCACCCCCTTTGAGCGCAAATACCAACGCGCCGGACAGCTGTTGTGGCGCTGTGTCAGCACGATTAGCCACGCTGAGGAGTAGGCACACGACTGTCACCGGAAAGGGCTTAGACGGTATACTCAGCCAACAATGAATACAGATGACCGCACTATGAGTAAATCGGCGACCGACGACAAAGTATGGCAGAGCATCCGCGCGGAAACCGCCGAGGAAGTCCGGCGCGAACCCGTGCTGGCCAGCTTTCTGCACGCCACCATTTTGAACCACGACCGCCTGGAAGACGCGCTCAGCTTCCACCTCGCCCATATCCTGGACAGCCCGGCGGCGTCGGCGCTGCTGGTTCGCGAAGTGATTGACCGGGCCTTTGCCGCCGAGCCCTGCATTCGCCGGGCGCTGCGTGCCGATCTCTGCGCCGTGCTGGAGCGCGACTCCGCCTGCAGCCGGCTGTCGGTCCCCTTTTTGTATTTCAAGGGCTATCACGCCCTGCAGTCTTACCGTGTGGCTCACTGGTTGTGGCAACAGGGGCGCAGCTCACTGGCGCTGTTTTTCCAGAATCGTATCAGCTGTGAGTTCGGCGTGGACATTCACCCGGCCGCCAAAATTGGCCACGGCGTGCTGATGGATCACGCCACGGGCATCGTGATTGGCGAAACGGCAGTGGTGGGTAACAATGTGTCGCTGATGCAGTCGGTGACCCTCGGCGGCACCGGCAAGGAACACGGCGACCGCCACCCCAAAGTGGCCGACGGCGTATTGATCAGCGCCGGCGCCAAGATCTTGGGCAATATCCGCATCGGCGAAGGCTCGCATATTGCCGCCGGTAGCGTGGTGCTCAAAGAAGTGCCACCACACAGCTTGGTGGCGGGAGTCCCCGCCAAGGTCATTGGCAAACCCGACACGGAATCCCCCGCGTTATCGATGAATCACAGCGCCTGCTGCGACGACTAGGCCTCGTCGGCTAGATCGTCGCCCCGACTCAGCCACAATTCGGACGAATCCCCTGCGCCCTGGCCTGCTGATACAAGGGCGCCGCGTTTTTCTGTTGACGTTTCAGGTCGTTGATGCGGGTTTCATGTGAGGGGTGGGTAGACATAAACTCCGGCGGCTGGGCCTCCGCAGCAGCGCTCATATTCTTCCACAATTCAATACTGGCCGCCGGATTAAAGCCCGAGCGCGCCATCAGGTCGACACCCAACACGTCGGCTTCAGATTCCTGCGCGCGGCCGTAGGGCAATACCAGACCGTACTGCGCGCCCAAACCCAGCATCCCCATCACCGTCGCTTTCTGAGGACTATCCCCTAACAGCACCGCCAGTAATTGCGTACCGGTACCCGTCACACTTTGCAGAGACATGCGCTCGGCACTGTGTAACGCCAAGACATGGGCCACTTCATGACCCAGCACGGTCGCCAGCTGATCAGCCGTCGTCGCGACTGCAAAAATTCCGGTGTGCACGCCAATTTTTTTACCGGGCAGGGCAAAGGCATTGGCGGACTTATCGTCAAAGACCACAACCTCCCAGCTACCCCGCCATTCCGCTGGCAGCCTGGTGGTAATCGCATCGGCTACGCAGCTGACATAGGCATTGATTTTACCATCTCGATTGACGGTCATTTTCTGTTTCATATCGTCAAATGCGGCAACTCCCATTTGCGACATTTCACCGTTGGAAAACAGCATCATCTGCCGCCGCCCGGTGGGCGATTCCACACAGGCAAGCAATGCCAACAACACACTGACTACCGTGGCGACTCGCAATAATTTCATCCCTTCCCCCAAAAAGCAGCTTTACACCGCACTGTCTGATATTTTGGCCATTATGACATAGGCTGACAATTGTGGAGACCAGCGTGAGTAAAGTCTGTGACTGGTGCGGCGACGACCCCCTGTACCGCCGCTACCACGATGAAGAATGGGGGCGCCCCTGCCGCGACGACCGCAAATTGTTTGAGTTTATCATCCTGGAATCGGCTCAGGCCGGGCTAAACTGGCTAACGATACTGCGCAAGCGCGAGGGCTACCGACGCCTTTTCGCCGATTTCTGCGCCGAGACGGTAGCGGCCTTTAACAACGACGATATAGATCGACTAATGGCCGACCCAGCCATTGTTCGCAATCGCGCGAAAATTGACAGCGCCATCAATAATGCCCGCTGCTTTTTACAGCTGCAGCGCGACTACGGCAGCTTTGCCAACTACCTCTGGGGCTTTGTCGATCATCGGCCAATTGAAAATCAGTGGCAGCAGCTCGCCGAAGTACCCGCGACAACTATGCTCTCTGACAGGATTAGCAAGGACATGAAAAAACGCGGTTTTCGCTTTTTCGGCAGCACGATCTGCTATGCCTATTTACAGGCGATGGGTGTGGTCAATGACCACCTCGTCAGCTGTCCCGCACACCGTCAATGCGCAGAGCCGAACCGCTAACGCGTTCGGAGGTAGCGCGGCACTATCGCGCGCGGCTGCGGACTAATAGCTATAACATTAATCATGCTGCGCGTTTTCGCCCACCCGAGGGAGATTGTCATGACCATCCGAAACATTGCCCTGAGCCTGTTTAGCGCGCTGCTGCTCAGCGCCTGCAGTAGCAGCAAAGTGCACAACGACTACAACCCGCGCACTAATTTCAGCAGTTATCAACACTACACCTGGTCCGCCGATAGCGGCGCAGACAAAGCGCTATCACCATTTCTTGCCGAACAAGTCAAAACTGCATTACAAGCGCGACTGGACACCGGCCTCTACCGGCTGCGTCCTGAAGGGGGCGAATTTATCGTGCGTTACTACGTGGCGCAGGCCGCCAATACCATCGATCGCAGCCCGCGGCTGGGCATTGGCATGGGCAGTTTTTCCGGCAACTTCGGCATGAGCACCTCAGTGGGTGTGCCGCTGGGCAAAGACACCGTTAATCGCAATATCCAGATACTGATCGACCTACTGGACGGCCGCAGCAAACAACTGAGCTGGCGCGGTTCACTGGTAGTTGAACTCGACGACCAGGACCCCAAGGTCAATCGCGAGCGGATTGACCGCGCCGTGGGCGAAATCTGGGCGACCTTCCCCCCTCACTGAGGGTCGTTGGGGCGGGGTTCAGCAGCAAAGTGCCAAGGAAACAGCGCCCGCAAGGTGTCTGACTCCATCGCCCGCAACAGCTCGACATTGCGCTCCGGTATGGCGCTGACATCCGGGTGACTGGCAATGGCTGCCGCCACACTGTCCTCGCGCAACAGGTGCAGTATTGGCCAGGGCGAGCGATTGCTGTAATTGGCCGGGTCATCGGCCTCACAGCCCTCGAAAATATACTGCGGGTGGAAGCTCGCAACCTGAAACTGGCCGCGCCACGGGCTCTGCTCGAGCAGGCTTTCCGCCACCCCGACAAACTCCCAGTAGTCGTCAAAGGAAGCCTGCAGGGCCGGTACCACCATCAAGGTCGTCTCCAGCGCGGCGGGCTCACTGTCGGCCAGCTTCATCAGCTCGGCGTAGAACTGCTGCAGCAGCTGCTCGGGATCAGTACTGGCACTGACCACAATACGGACAGCATCCTGCTGCCGCGGCCGCGCGGCAAAGGGACACAGCTGCTGACCAATCACCACCGCATCGAGCCACTGTTCAAGCTCAGCGAGAATTCGCTCTTTGTCCTGTTCGGCTGTCGTCACCGCATGCCCTCTCTAGGTTTATCGACACAATTATAACCCGGCGGGCAGCAGCGATATATCTACAAGAAATTTGCAAAACAGCTACTAGACCGTTTTGCCATAAAGTACACCGAAGCCCTCGAAACGGCGTAGCATGAAGACTGCTACACTTAAAGTGCAACGTCAGAGGCGAGCCGCACAGGCGTGCGACCCGCCAAAAGAAGCTTGGGAGCAACCAATGAAACGATACTTCTTTTTGGTGGACAACCTAGACAAGCTGGCCGCCATCGAACACGACCTCGAAGAAAACGGCCTGACATGGCCACAGATCCATGTCCTCAGCCACGATGACAGTGGCGTGGAAAAGCGCAAACTCCACAATGTTGAAGCGGTATTGCGCAAAGATGTTGTGCTGGCCATGCAGCGCGGTGCGCTGATCGGCCTTGGCGGCTTTGCCCTGGTGTTAGCCACCGCCCACTATTCTGGCGTCACCCAGGTTGCCGGCTGGGCGCCGTTTATATTTTTAGCCATCGTTGTGCTGGGCTTCTTTACCTGGGAGGGCGGGCTCTTCGGTATTCAGGAACCCCACCACGACTTTAAACGCTTTGAGCAGGCCCTCAGCAGTGGCCGCCACCTGCTGATGATCGATGCCAACAGCCGCGAGCAAAGCGTATTAAACCGAGTCACCGCCCACTACCCCGAACTGGAGTTTTCCGGCACTGGCGACGGCGCCCCCGACTGGTTTATCAGCCTGCAAAATAAATGGCGGCACTTTATCGAAGTCATGCCCTGAGTAGCTGAGCGAGGCATAAACAAAAAAACCACGCTGAGCGTGGTTTTTTTGTGCCTAACAAGACCTATCACACTAGCGATGATACGCCGGTGACAGTTCACGTACCGCTTCAATAAACGCGCCCGCGTGCGCCGGATCAACCTCAGGCGTAATGCCGTGACCGAGGTTAAACACGTGCCCAGTACCCGTGCCGAATTCCTCGAGGATCGTCGCCACCTCTTGGCGAATACGCGCCGGCGAGGCGCGCAACATGGCCGGGTCCATATTGCCTTGCAGCGCCACTTTATCGCCGACCCGCGCACGCGCCTGACCAACATCGGTGGTCCAATCCAAACCCAACGCCTGAGCACCAGTAGCGGCCATCGACTCCAACCACTGGCCGCCGTTTTTGGTGAACAAGATCGCCGGCACCGGGCGACCGTCATGATTCTTTATCAGGCCATCAACGATCTGCTTCATGTAACGCAGGCTGAATTCCTGATAGGCGCGGTGCCCCAAAGCGCCTCCCCAGGTATCGAAAATTTGCACCGCCTGCGCACCCGCACGAATCTGGTCATTTAGGTAAGCGGTGACACTCTGCGCCAACTTGTCGAGCAGGGCATGCATGGTTTCCGGCTCGTCGAAGGCCAGCGCCTTGCAACGGGCGTGATCTTTAGAACCACCGCCTTCAACCATATAAGTTGCCAGTGTCCACGGGCTACCGGAAAAACCAATCAATGGCACCCGGCCATTCAGTGCTGAGCGAATGGCGCGCACCGCATCGCAGACATAGGTGAGGTGTTTTTCACCATCGACGACCGGCAGCGCCTCAACGTCGGCCATACTGCGCACCGTTTTACGAAAACGCGGCCCCTCGCCGGTTTCGAAATACAGGCCCAGGCCCATGGCATCGGGAATGGTCAGAATATCGGAAAACAGGATTGCGGCATCCAGTGGATAGCGCTCCAAGGGCTGCAGAGTGACCTCGCAGGCCAATTCGGTGTTTTTGCACAGCGACAGAAAGTCGCCAGCTTGGCTGCGCGTGGCGCGATACTCCGGTAGATAGCGACCCGCCTGGCGCATCATCCACACTGGGGTGTAGTCTACGGGCTGGCGCAGCAGGGCGCGCAGGAAAGTATCGTTTTTAAGTTCGCTCATATGCCCATCACCTTGCTGTGAATACAACAGCGCCGAGCCGAGATGCAGCAAAACCTGTTGCCACAACTCAGCTCGGCGCCCTTCGCCGTTATACCTTCAGGTAGTCCAGAATGCCTTCCGCCGCCTGACGACCTTCCCACACCGCGGTAACAACCAGATCAGAACCCCGCACCATATCGCCGCCGGCAAACACCTTGGGGTTAGTGGTTTGGAATTTGAACAGTTGCTGCTCGGGTGCTGTCACGCCACCCCAAGACTCCAGGGCGATATTTTGATCTTGCAGCCACTCCGGTGGATTCGGCTGAAAACCAAAGGCCACCAGCACCACATCAGCCGGAATGATTTCCTCACTGCCGGGAATTTCCTCCGGGCGGCGACGGCCATTCTCATCGGGCTCGCCCAGCTGGGTGGTCACCACTTTAACGCCCTCAACCTTGCCGTTGCCAACAATGGCCACCGGCTGGCGGTTGAACAGGAACTCGACACCTTCTTCCTTGGCATTTTGCACTTCGCGGCGCGAGCCCGGCATATTTTCCTCGTCTCGGCGGTAAGCGCAGACAACGCTTTGCGCACCTTGACGAATGGAGGTGCGGTTACAGTCCATGGCGGTATCACCACCACCTAGCACCACAACGCGCTTGCCATTAACACTGATGAAATCGCCAGCATTGTCTTCCCAGCCCATGTTGCGATTTACATTAGACACCAGGAAGGGCAGGGCATCGTAAACACCGTCGAGATCCTCGCCGGGGAAGCCGCCCTTCATATATTTGTAAGTACCCATTCCCATGAATACGGCATCGTAATCGGCCAGCAGCTCATCCATGCTGATATCGCTGCCGATGGTGGTATTGAGCCTAAACTCCACACCCATTTCTTCCAGCACGCGGCGGCGGCGTTGAACCACCGACTTTTCAAGCTTGAACTCGGGAATACCAAAAGTCAGCAGACCGCCGATTTCCGGGTAGCGATCAAACACCACGGGTTTAACGCCAGCGCGTACCAGTACATCCGCGCAACCTATGCCCGCCGGGCCGGCACCGATCACCGCCACTTTTTTATCGGTCCACACCCGCTTAGACATATCCGGGCGCCAACCCAGCTCCAGAGCGGTGTCGGTAATATACTTTTCAGTAGAACCAATGGTGACAGCGCCGAAACCATCGTTAAGCGTACAGGCGCCTTCACACAAACGGTCCTGAGGGCAAACACGGCCACACACCTCCGGCAGGCTGTTGGTCTGGTGGCTGAGTTCGGCCGCCTCAAACAGATTGCCTTCGCTAACCAGCTTCAGCCAGTTAGGGATGTAGTTGTGGACCGGACACTTCCACTCGCAATACGGGTTACCACAGCTCAGACAGCGGTGCGCCTGATGCTGCACCTCTTCTTCTTTATAGGGCTCATAAATCTCCACAAACGCCTCGCGGCGCTGGACCATATCTTTCTTGCTAGGATCTTGACGACCTACGTCAAGAAACTGAAATGTATTCTGCAAACGTTCAGCCATACTCTCTACCTCTTCGCTACGCGATCGCCTATTCCGGACGCCGTCTGGTGGTTTCCAGCAGGCGGCTGAGGCTTGCTGCTTTGGGCTTGATCATCCAGAACTTGCCGATGTAATCATCGAAATTATCGAGGATCTGCTGCCCCCAAGCGCTGCCAGTTTCTGCAACGAACTCCTCGATATTGCCGCGCAGATGGACGCGATAGGCTTCCAGCGACTCCGAGGTAATCCGGCAGATCTCCACCAGCTCGCTGTTGTAGCGATCAACGAAGGTGTTCTCCTGGTCCAGCACATAGGCGAAGCCGCCGGTCATGCCCGCACCAAAGTTCACACCAGTGTTACCTAATACCGTAACGTTACCACCCGTCATATATTCGCAGCAGTGGTCACCTGCGCCCTCGATAACCGCATGGGCACCGGAGTTGCGCACCGCGAAACGCTCGCCAGCCGTGCCCGCAGCAAACAGTTTGCCGCCGGTCGCACCGTATAAGCAGGTGTTGCCGACAATCGAGGTATCCTGACTGGCGAAGGCGCTGCCGCGCGGCGGGTAAATCACCAGCTTGCCACCGGCCATCCCCTTGCCGACATAGTCATTGGCATCACCTTCCAGATACATATGCAAGCCACCGGCGTTCCACACACCGAAGCTCTGACCCGCGGTACCCGCTAAACGCAGCACGACTGGCGCGGACTCCATATCGAGGTTGCCGTGGCGACGAGCAATTTCACCCGATAGGCGCGCACCAATGGAGCGGTCGCAGTTATTAATCGTGAAAGTGAACTCACCACCGGATTTGGCATCAATGGTGGGCAGTATTGCCGCCACCATTGCCTCAGCTTTCTCGCCCTTGTCGAAAGGCTCATTCAAGGCCACCTGACAGAAAGCAGGCTGCCCCTCGGCTTCCGGGTCTTTATGCAACATCGGCGACAGGTCTAACAGGCCCTGCTTGTCGGTTTCGCCCGCCTTTTGTACGAGCAGGTCCGTGCGACCAATCAGCTCGTCCATCGTGCGCACACCAACTTTCGCCATCCACTCGCGCGTTTCCTCGGCAACGAACTTAAAGAAGTTCATCACCATTTCCACGGTGCCAATAAAGTGGTCATCGCGCAGTCGCTCATCCTGGGTAGCAACACCGGTCGCGCAGTTGTTCAGGTGGCAGATACGCAGATATTTACATCCCAAGGCCACCATCGGCGTGGTGCCAAAGCCGAAGCTTTCAGCGCCGAGAATTGCCGCCTTCACCACATCGAGGCCGGTTTTCAAGCCGCCATCGGTCTGTACTCTCACCTTGCCGCGCAGGCCGTTGCCACGCAGGGTTTGCTGCGCTTCTGCCAAGCCCAGCTCCCAAGGGGAACCCGCGTAGCGAATAGACGTCAACGGACTCGCCGCCGTACCGCCATCGTAACCAGAAATCGTGATCAGGTCAGCGTAGGCCTTGGCCACGCCGGCAGCAATGGTGCCCACCCCCGGCTCAGAAACCAGTTTCACGGACACCAGGGCCTGCGGATTTACCTGCTTGAGGTCAAAAATCAGCTGCGCCAAATCCTCGATAGAATAAATATCGTGGTGCGGCGGCGGCGAAATCAGCGTGACACCGGGCACCGAGTGACGCAGGCGAGCGATCAGGGCATTCACTTTGCCCCCGGGCAGCTGGCCGCCTTCGCCAGGCTTGGCGCCCTGGGCAACTTTGATCTGCAGTACCTCGGCGTTCACCAAATAGTGGGGGGTCACACCAAAGCGTCCAGACGCAATCTGCTTGATTTTAGACACGCGCTCAGTGCCAAACCGCGCGGGGTCTTCACCACCCTCACCGGAGTTAGAGCGCGCACCAAGGCGGTTCATCGCCGCCGCCAAGGCTTCGTGCGCCTCTGGGCTAAGAGCGCCCAAGGACATGCCTGCGGAGTCAAAGCGGCTGAGAATACTCTCAATCGGTTCCACTTCTTCCAGAGGAATCGGTTTAGCCTTATCGCTAAAGTCCAACAGGTCGCGCAATGTTGCGACCGGGCGGGTATTCACCAGCTCGGCGTACTGTTTCCAATCACTGTAGTTGCCGCTTTTCACAGCCTCTTGCAGGCGCATCACCACATCGGGGTTGAAGGCGTGGTATTCCTTGCCGTGCACGTACTTCAGCAGGCCGCCCTGATCCAGCGGCTTGCGCGGCAGCCAGGCGATGGTCGCCAGTGCTTCCTGATCCTGCTGCAGCTGTTTGAAACCAACACCGGCAATACGACTGGCAACACCTTTAAAACAGCGGGCAACGACATCGGTATCGAGACCCACAGCCTCAAACAACTGAGCGCCACGGTATGAGGAAATGGACGAGATGCCCATTTTCGACATAATTTTCAGCAGCCCTTTGTTGATGCCTTTCACGTAGTTTTCATACGTGCCCAACTCATCGCCCAGCACTTCACCACTGCTGAGCATGTCGCTGAGCACGGCAAAGGCCATATAGGGATACACCGCCGTAGCACCAAAACCAAACAGACAGGCCATCTGATGCGAGTCGCGGGCGCTGCCACTCTCGATAACCAGGTTGGCGTCGCAACGCAGACCTTGTGCAATCAGGTGGTGATGCACTGCGCCAGTGGCTAGCAGGCTGTGCACAGTCAGCAAACCGGGCTCAACCGCGCGATCACTTAAAATCAAAATAACGCTGCCGTCGCGCACGGCCTGCTCTGCCGCAGCGGCGACATCACTGACCGCTTGGTCCAGACTCTTTAACGCGGGGTCATAACACAGATCGATAGTGACTCGAGGGTAGCGCGGCGAATCGACGCCCATCAGCCGATCAAACTTGTCCGGGGACAACACTGGGCTGCTGAGGATCAACCGGTCTGCGTGGTCGGCCGTTTGCTCGAAGACATTTTGCTCGGCACCCAACAGCGTTTCCAGACTCATCACGATTGACTCCCGCAGGGGGTCAATCGGGGGGTTGGTTACCTGGGCAAATTTCTGGCGGAAATAGTCGTACAGCGAACGCTGACCGCGTGACAGCACGGCCATAGGCGTATCGTCCCCCATGGAACCGACAGCTTCATTGCCGCTATCGGCCAATGGCGACAATACCTGCTCGCGCTCTTCAAAACTGACTTGGAAATATTTTTGCAAGCTTTCCAGGTGCTCGGCCTCCGGCAGTGCCGGACGATTGCCCCGCCCCAGCTGATCCTGCAAGCGATTCGCATTGTCGCGCAGCCATTGCTTGTAAGGGTGGGCAGACTTCAGTCGATCGTCGACATCCTTAGTGTGCAGCACTTCACCGCTCTCGGTATCGACCACCAGAATCTGCCCGGGACCAACGCGGCCCTTAGCAACGACATCATCGGGCTGATAACCGTAAGTCCCTATTTCCGACGCGACCGTGATAAAACCGTCTTTAGTAATCACCCAGCGCGACGGACGCAGGCCATTGCGGTCGAGCATACACACAGCGTAACGACCATCGGTCATTACCAATCCAGCCGGCCCATCCCAAGGCTCCATATGCATAGAGTTGTATTCGTAAAAGGCCTTGAGGTCGGCATCCATGTGCTCGATATTCTGCCATGCGGGTGGCACCAACATCCGCACCGCACGGAACAGGTCCATGCCGCCGGCGACCAGCAGCTCCAGCATATTGTCGAGGCTTGAAGAATCGGAACCGGTACGGTTAACCAGCGGCGCCAAGGCTTCAACATCGGGAATACGCGGGCTGGAAAAATTCTTAGTGCGCGCCTCAGCCCAGTTGCGGTTGCCCTCAACAGTATTGATTTCGCCGTTGTGAGCCAGCATCCGGAATGGCTGTGCCAGAGGCCAGCGAGGCATGGTATTGGTGGAAAAGCGCTGGTGGAATACACAAATAGCGGTTTCCAACTCCGGATCGGCGAGATCGAGATAGAAAGCCGGAAGATCCACCGGCATGACCAGGCCTTTATAAGAAACGACATCGGCAGACAGGCTGCAAATATAAAAATCGCCATCGTCCGCCAACGCCATTTCAGCTTGGCGACGGACAATAAACAAGCGCGTGGTCAGTTCCTGAGCACTGAGATTCTCAACATTGATAAATAGCTGCTCAATACGCGGCAAGCTGTCGAGGGCAATTTCACCACAGACCGAGGAGTCCACCGGCACCGGCCGCCAACCCGCTTGCTGCAAGCCGTTATCTGCGAGGATCTGTGCCAGAGTTTGTCGCGCGGCGTCGGCGCGCTGCTCATCTTGGCTGAGAAAGATCTGACCCACACCGTAAAGTTCGGAGAGTTCGCCACCAAAGGCGGCCTTAGCCGCACTGCGCAAAAAGGCATCGGGTTTTTTCAGCAGCAAACCGCAGCCATCACCCGTTTTACCGTCCGCAGCAATACCCCCGCGGTGAGTCATGCAGGTCAGTGATTCGATGGCGGTGGTGAGCAATTTGTGACTGGCTTGGCCCTCCATATGGGCAATCAGTCCAAAACCACAGTTGTCGCGCACATCTTCAGGTCTGTACAGGCCTGTACTCATAAAACGACTCTCACAAAATATATAAGAAAAACAAGCAGATAGTCGAAATGACAGCTCGGCGCACGCTTGCGTACCCGAAAAAAGGAGGGACATTCTACACGGACGGGCCTATGCGGACAAACGCCGAGCAAAAAACGAGCAAAAACCGTTCAAATTTTAACCAACAATCATCCCTTCACGCCAGCCGCCAGCAGCACTTTAGCGATCTGCTCGACACTGGCAGCCTCGCTGACCACCGCCTGACCCAGACCTTTTAACAGGACCAAGCGCAAGCGGCCATCAACAACCTTCTTGTCCCGCCCCATCAACTGTAGAAACTGCTCAACCGTCATCGCCGATGGCGGCTTAACCGGCAGCCCCGCCCGCTGCAGCAACTGATTGCCGCGCCGCAGCACCTCAACAGACAGGTCGCCCATCTCCACCGACAACGCCATAGCGAGGGACATTCCCGCCGCCACTGCCTCACCATGCAACCAGTTGCCGTAGCCTTCTGCGGTTTCGATGGCGTGGCCAAAGGTATGACCGAGATTAAGGATGGCGCGGCGCCCGCCCTCCCGCTCATCTTCGGCCACCACTTTCGCCTTATTCACACAGGAGCGATACACCGCCTCGGCCAATACCTCGCCGTCGCGCGCCATCAAGGCCGCAATATTCGCTTCAAGCCATGCGAAAAACGGCGCATCACAAATCAGCCCGTATTTAATAATCTCTGCAACGCCAGCGGCGTACTCCCGCTCCGGCAAGCTATCCAGCAAACTCAAGTCGGCAACCACGCAGACCGGCTGATGAAAGGCGCCAATCATATTTTTTCCCAACGGGTGATTAACGCCGGTTTTCCCCCCCACCGAGGAGTCAACCATGGCCAGCAGCGTTGTTGGCAACTGCACAAACGCCACCCCCCGCTGATAACACGCCGCCGCAAAGCCGCACATGTCGCCGACCACACCACCACCCAAGGCGACCAGAGTGGTACTGCGATTGTGATTCTCTTCCAACAGGCGATCAAACACCGTCGCCGCCACCGCCAAACTCTTATGTGCTTCACCATCAGGCAGCACAACCTCAGAGAGCCGCTTACCAGCTAAGGCTTGCTTGGCCGCGGCCATATACAAGGGCGCCACCCGGTCATTGCTGACGACACAGGCCTGATTACCGCGCACATAAGAGGCCCAATCCACATCCGGGTTATCAAGCAAGTTGCGACCAATAAAAATAGGATAGCTGCGCTCGCCAAGAGAAACTTGGAGCTGTTTCATGGTGAATTTCCGAAATATCAGGTCAAGGAGTGGCTGAAAGCGGTGAGTATAACAGGCTAAACGCTAGAGGTCGCCGCCCTGGAGTTTAGCGACCAGCTCCTGCACCACCGCCCGCGGGCTGCGATGATCGGTGGCAATACTGTGATCGGCGAGCTGTAGATAAAGCGGCTCCCGCTCAGCCATTAGGCGACGCAAAGTCGCCTCCGGGTCGCCCTGCTGAAGCAGCGGACGTTTGCGGTCTTTGGCAGTTCGGCGTATTTGCTCATCAATAGAGGTTCGCAGATAAACCACCGTACCCCGCGCCATCATCAAACTGCGATTCTCCTCGCAGAGTACAGCACCACCGCCGGTGGACACCACCGCGGCACTGCTGTCACTGAGGTCTTTCAACATCTGCGTTTCGCGCTCGCGAAAGCCCGCCTCGCCTTCCATATCGAAGATCCACGGAATATCGACACCGGCCCGCTCCTCGATCTCGCGATCGACGTCGTAGAAATCCACACCCAAAGTATCGGCCAGCAAACGACCGATGGTGCTTTTTCCCGCCCCCATCGGCCCCACCAAATACACTACTTCTGTTTTGCGCATGACCCCATCAATCTACCAAGCTGTCGGCAAGAATGCGCGGCGTAATAAAAATCAGTGTCTCCTGCTTTTCGCGGGTCACACTGGTGGACTTGAACAGACGCCCCAGAAAGGGGATATCCCCCAGGAATGGCACCTTGGTCTCCGTCTCCACATCCAACTGATCGTAGACCCCACCCAATACCACTGTCTCGCCGTTGCTAACCAGCACCCGGGTCTGCAACTCGGTGGTATCAATGGTCGGCACCTGACCACCCAGTCCGGTGGCAATTACCAAATCCCCGATGGTGTCCTGATTAATAATCAAATCCATAATGATGCGGTCATCGGGGGTAATGATGGGCGTCACATCCAACTTCAGCACCGCCTCCTTAAAGGCAATAGTGGTTTCGCCACTGGCCGAACTCTCCGGATAGGGAATCTCGGTACCCGATTTGATGATGGCCGCTTCCTTATCACCGGTCACGATACGCGGCTGCGACACCACCTCACCGCGCCCCTTGGATTCCAGCGCAGACAACTCGAGATTAAGCAGTACATCAGAGCCGATATAACCGATGGCAAACGATCCCGCCGCATTGGACACGCCAAGGTCGGTCACCAAGCCGGGCACCGCCTCAAAGCTGCTGGCCCCGGAAGTCAGGGCATCGACAAAGTTATTGCGCGTTGCCTGATCGCCCTCCAGTGTGCCGTTGGCAGAGTAGATTTCATTGCCCCGCTGCCTGACATAGGCGCCACCCCAACGCACCCCCAGCGAGCGATCGAAATCAGAGGAGGCGCGCACAATCCGCGCCTCGATCTGCACCTGACGCACCGGCACATCGATCAGCGCCACCAGACGGCGAAACTCTTCCAGCCTTTCCGCCGTTTCAGTAATCAGCAGCGAATTGGTGCGCTCATCGACGATCACATTGCCGCGGGGCGACAATATGCTTTTCGCAGAGCCCTCACGGTCGCCACGGCCATCGCCGCCTTCATCGCTATCAAACAGCTTGAACAATTCAGCCGCGTCGGCATAGCGAATACGAATAAATTCACTCTGCAAGGGCGCCAGCTCTTCCACCTGCTTCTGCGCCTCTATCTCCAGGCGCTCGCGCTCGGCAATTTCTGCCGCTGGCGCCACCATCAGCACATTGCCCACCTGACGCTTATCCAAGCCCTTGGTTTTCAACACCAACTCCAGGGCCTGATCCCAGGGCACATTTTGCAGGCGCAGGGTGATATTGCCCTTGACGGTATCGCTGGCCACCAAATTAAGCTCGGTGAAATCGGCAATCAGCTGCAATACCGAACGCACCTCAATGTCCTGAAAATTCAGCGACAACTTCTCGCCGACATAGGCAAACTCCTTGCGACGCTCCTGAACCTCCGCCGGAGTCAGTGGTTTGACACTGACCACGTATTCGTTATCCGTTTGATAGGCGAGGTAGTCGTACTCCCCCTTCGCCTCCAGTGACAACTTGGCCCCCTTTTCGCCCATGCGCGCACTGACCATGCTTACCGGCGTAGCGAAATCGGCGACATCAAAGCGACGCTGCAAGCTCGGAGGCAGATCCACGCCGGTGAAATCAATTTTAATTCGCGGCCCTTCGACAAACACATTGATATCCGCCTTGTCGTCGGCGAGCTTGACGACCAGCCGTCCCTCACCCGCATCGCCGCGGCGAAAATCGAGATCGGTAATCCGATTACCGTTCGCCTTGGACTTAACTTCGGACATGGAAATCACAGGGTTGTTATACTTTTCCTTGAGATAGGCCCGGCTACTCCCCCCCCCAACGGAAACCACCAACTCATCGCCATCAATACGGGTTTCATAGGGCGCCAGACTGACAAGGTTGAGCACCACACGAGTGCGGTCGCGCCCCTCCAGCACCACCGCGCTACTGGCATTGTCGTAGGCCAGCGGGTATTTCTTCTGCTTGAGCTGGTTGTCCGCGCCAATCAAATCCAGGGCAATTCTCGCGGGCTTTTCAATGGTATAGCCCTTCACCTCTGGCGCCGGGCCAGTGAAACGGAAACGCGCCTCAAAACGGCCGCCCTCCAGCGCATTAAACTCCACATCGACAAGACTGGCCGCCGAGGTCACCATAGAGGCAAACAGGGACGCGAGTAGCAGCAGGCACTGGCCAATCAGTGCGCGACTGCCACGGGCCTTGCGCTGCACAGCGCGCTGCTTCTGCATTCGGGTTTTCATCAATCTCTCCGCCTCTCGAATTCTCACTTGCCGTCACTCAACTCAAGGGAGCGCGGCCGCTCTACCCAGCCATCTCCACCGGTAGAGACGATCTCGACTACCGAAATATAGTTACCACCAACCTGGACAATCTTGCCGTGGTTGCGACCCACATAGTTATTCTGCCTGACTCTATGCACACCGCCGTCCGGCGTTTTTAGCAGTGCCCACAACACCTTATTCAACTCCACGGTGCCGACCATTCTCAACGAGTCGATAGAATACGACTCCAGAAACTCGCGTTCGCGGTCAGTATCAGGCTTCACCGACGACGACGCTTCAAGGCGGGCAATTTCCTTCACATCAACCGGCTTACTAAACGGGCTTCGCAGCCCCGAGGCCGTATAGGTGAAGGCGCGATAGGCCTGCATTGCCGGTATCGGGGCAATGGCACCACTGGGAGCGGCGCGCTTTTCAGCCACAAAGGCGTCGATATCGGCGTAGCGCCCACCGTCACTACAAGCCGTCAGCGCAAGCAGCACGGCGGGCAGAAAGACTCGTAGCAGTCGCATTACGATTCCCCCTCCATCTCTTTGTAGCGATAGGTTTTTGCCGTAATGGACATTTTCTGCCTACTGAGCTCTTTATCGGTGCTTATCTTATAATCGTGTAGCGTGACAATTCGCGGCAAGCTGGCGATACCACTCACAAAGGCCGCCAAGTCGTGATAGCTGCCCTCAACCTCGATCGCGATAGGCAGTTCAATATAGAATTCTTGGGTGCGCTCAGGCTGCAGTTTAATACTGTCAATCTCCAAGCCATTATCCACCGCCTTCTCGGTCATATCCTCGAGCAAGCCGGGCACCTCGGTGTCGGCAGGCAATTGCCCCAACAAAATCCCAAAAGACTCTTCCATCTCAGCCATTTGCTTTTTCAGCGGCTCGAGTTTTGCCGCTTTAAAAGCCTTGCGCTCAAACTCCGCTCGAAGCTGGCTTTCCTTGCCCTCGACAACCGCCAACTCCACCCGCAAATCGGCGATCAAATAAAAATACCCCACCGTCACGACCAGCACGAAGGCCAGCAGCCACAGCCCGGCGCGCACCAATACCGGCCAAGCGCCGATATTGCCCTCGTTGATATCATTAAAATCAAACTGTTTAACTTCGTCGATCCATTCCTGCCAAGCCACAGCCATCTCCTATTCGTCATTCGCCGGCGAAGGGGCGCTGATACGGAACGACAGCGTAAAATTACTCGCCTGCTCGCCGTACTCTTCAGCCGCCTTAACCGCTGTGAGATTGGGCTCAGAGAACCAGGTCGAGGCATCGAGCTTGCGCATCAGGCTCGACACCCGGTTATTGGATTCAGCAATCCCCTCAACACTGATGCGATCGCCAGCACGCACCACCGAGGTAAAAAACAGGCCGTCCGGGAGAGTTCTCACCATCTCATCAAATACCCGCACAATCAGCGGACGCGTCCCCTGCAGGCTCTGGATGATATTCATCCGGTCGAGCAGCTGCTGACGGCGCGTTTCCAGATCACGAATTTCCGCAACCTCTTTATTGATTTGGGTGATATGGCCCTGGAGATAGGCATTGCGGCTCTCTTGATTGCTGATCGCACGGTTCACGACACTCATCGTCAACAAAACAATCAGCCCCGCCAGCACCACCACCGCTGCCAGCCCAGCCAGAAACTGCTGCTGGATCTGATGGCGGCGCTCTTCCCGCCACGGCAACAGGTTGATATTTGACATCAGTCAAAACTCCTCAGAGCCAGTCCACAGGCAATTAGCATAGCCGGCGCATCATTACTCAAACGCATGGCGTCTACCCCGGAGGCAATTGACATATTCGCAAAGGGATTGGCCACCACGGTCTTCACCGCCAAACGTTCTTCTACGGTCTCCGCCAAGCCCTGCATGGACGCAACCCCACCGGCCAAAAAAATGGCGTCAACTTCACTGTACTGGCTGGCCGAGAAGAAAAACTGTAGCGACCGCGATACTTGTTGAATTACCGCCTCTTTAAACGGCGCCAACACCTCACTGTCATAGTCATCGGACAGCCCACCCTGCTTCTTGGCCAAGCCGGCCTCCTCGGCACTCAGCCCATAGCGGCGCTGAATCTCCTCGGTAAGCTGGCGGCCACCAAACAACTGGTCGCGGGTGTACACCGTTTCGCCATTAACAATAACGCTGAGTGAGGTCATGCTGGCACCGATATCCACTATCGCCACCACGGTGTTCTCATCGACACCCAACTGCGGTGCCAACAGGCCATAACTGCGCTCTACCGCATAGGCCTCGACATCCATTATTTTCGGCTCAAGGCCACCGACCTCCAGCGCCTCGACACGACTGTCGACATTGTCGCGACGGCAGGCAACCAGCATCACCTCAACCTGTTCAGGCGCATCTTCGGCGACCCCCTGCACTTCAAAGTCCAGTGCCACCTCTTCCAGCGGGTAGGGGATATACTGATCGGCCTCCAGGGAGATCTGCGCCTCCATGGCGTTGTCATTCATATCGGCGGGCATGCGCAACATCTTGGTAATAACCGCCGAGCCGGGCACCGCCGCCGCTGCTTTGACCAATTTGCTTCGCGAGCGGTTGTACACCGCCTTCACGACCTCGCCAACGGCCTCAACTTCCACAACGTTTTTTTCCACCACGGACTGTGGCGGCAGCGACATAACCGCATAACTTTCAACGCGCAATTTCTCGCCACTGCGACTCAGTTCCAGCACTTTGACCGCGCTGGAACTGATGTCTACGCCGAGCACACCGCGGGATTTTTGACCGCCTAACAAGCCATCTAGCACTGTTATTTTCCTATTTACATCGTGGACTTAGGGCGAATTCTTATATGCAAGATTAAATACCAGTGTATACCATTGCGCAAATAGTTATGAAAAAAATACCCCGATAATTTCACAGATTTGGGTATCCTAGTCTCCGCATTTTGATAGCCCTTTGGCATAACTGGAAAAATATGGCTCGCACCGTTTCGCTACTACGTTTCTTCAGCCTACTGGCTTTAATTTCAGCCTGTGGGACCTTTATGGTGTTCTGCGCCGCCTTCCTCTATATCGCCCCGCGACTACCGGAAGTCGAACAGCTGCGCGACGTACAACTGCAAACCCCCCTTCGTATATATAGCAGAGATGGGCAGATAATCGGCGAATTTGGCGAAAAGCGACGTTCACCAGTAAGCATACAAGAGGTACCCAAAACCTTTATTGACGCATTTCTCGCTGCCGAAGATGACCGCTTCTACCAGCATCGCGGCGTCGACCCCACCAGTCTGCTGCGCGCCGCCTCACAGCTCATCACCAGCGGCAGCATTCAAACCGGCGGCTCCACCATCACCATGCAAGTTGCCAAAAACTACTTCCTAAGCCAGGAGCGAACCTTCACCCGCAAGTTCACCGAAATCTTTTTAGCTATCGAGATCGAGCGCAAACTTAGCAAGGGCGACATCCTCGAACTCTACTTAAACAAGATATTTCTCGGCAATCACTCCTACGGCATTGAGGCCGCGGCACAAACCTATTACGGCACATCCATCAAAGAACTAAACCTTGCACAAATGGCGATGATTGCCGGTCTCCCCAAAGCCCCTTCGGCCTACAACCCCATCGCCAACCCCGAACGCGCACGCATCCGCCGAAACTGGATACTGCGCCGCATGTATGCGCTCGGCTATACCAGTGAGGCCGACTTCAATGACGCCATCGCACAACCAATAAGCGCCCGCCAGCACGGCACCCAACTCGACGTCAATGCCGCCTATGCCGCCGAGATGGTGCGCCTAGAAATGCTGCGACGCTACGGCCGTGCCGCCTACGAAAATGGCTACAGCGTCATTACCACCGTCGACAGCCGCCTGCAGAAGGCCGCCAAGAACGCGGTCCTCAATGGCGTTGCCGAGTATGACCGCCGCCACGGCTACCGCGGCCCAGAACAGCAATGGCCAATAAACGGCGACCTGGACGATGAAGCCCGCAAACAATACAGCCGCAAACTGCAAGATATCGGCAGCGTTGGCCCCTGGCACCCCGCCCTGGTCTTGAGTATCGAAAGCCGACGGGCCGTCGTGCTATTGGCCACCGGCCAACAAAGCACCCTGGAATGGGAACAGGGCTTCGCCGGCACCGTGCGCTACATCAATGAAGACCGAAACAGCTACGAAGCGGAATCCGTAGATGAACTTATCGCGCCCGGCGACGTTATCCGCCTGCGCATGAACGACGGCTCACCCCAACGCTGGCAGCTGTCGCAACTCCCCGCCATCCAGGGCGCCCTGGTCTCCCTGGACGCAGACAGCGGGGCCATTCTCAGCCTGGTGGGCGGCTACAGCTATCAGCGCAGCTCCTTTAACCGTGTCACTCAAGCCTCACGGCAACCAGGCTCGGCCTTCAAGCCGTTTATTTACACCGCCGCCCTGGCCAACGGTTTTACCGCCGCCAGTATTATCAATGACGCACCCATCGTCTTTGACGACGCCTCCCTAGGGGGCACATGGCGCCCCAGCAACTCAAACGGCAAATTCAACGGCCCAATGCGACTGCGCAAAGCCCTTTACCTGTCGCGCAACCTGGTATCCATTCGTCTGCTGCGCGAACTGGGCATCAACACCGCCATCGATTATGTCGCGCGCTTTGGCTTTGACAGCAGCAAGCTGCCCCGCGACCTCTCCCTGGCCCTGGGCAGCCACTCACTCACCCCATTGGACGTCGTCACCGGCTATGCGGTATTTGCCAACGGCGGCCACAAAGTCTCACCCTGGCTGATCGAACAAATTATCGACCGCGACGGCAACACCATTTACCGGGCAGACCCGGCAATCGCCTGCCACAACTGCAAGGCCGACGAAGACAACATCGACAGCATGGAAGCCGACTCATTAGACGACTTGCGCGCCGACAGCGCCGCACACCAGGCGCGCCGCGCTGAACGCGTAATCGATGAAGAAGTGGTGTTTTTGATCGACAGTATTTTAAAAGACGTGATCACACGCGGCACCGGCCGCAAGGCATTGACACTCAAACGCGGCGATGCCGCCGGCAAAACCGGCACCACCAACGGCCCTACCGACGCCTGGTTCTCCGGCTACAGCAGTGGTGTTGTCACGTCCACATGGATAGGCTTCGACCAAAATCAGAAACTGGGCCGCCGTGAATTTGGCGGTTCCGTCGCGCTGCCTATCTGGATCGATTATATGAAAGAGGCCCTTCAAGGCCGCCAGGAACGCCACCTGAAGCAGCCGGAAGGCATTATCTCCGTGCGCATCGACCCAGAGAGCGGCAACCTCGCCGCGCCGGGACAGGGCAACGCGATATTCGAGTACTTCCGCACCGGCAACGCCCCCAGCGCCATCAGTAGCGGCGGCGCTGAAGGCGCTTACGAAGCGGGCAACGGCGAACCCATCGAGCTATTCTAAAGCCCACTGTCGTCACAGCGCCTCGATGGCCTCGGCAAGCGTGCTCACCGCCACCACCTCCATGCCAATGTCGCCGCGCGGCGCATTGGCTTTGGGCACGATGGCGCGACTAAAGCCGTGTTTACGCGCCTCCTGTAGGCGCTCCTGACCACTGGGCACCGGACGAATTTCGCCCGACAGGCCAACTTCCCCAAACACCACCAAATCTTCCGCTAATGGCCGGTCGCGAAAGCTCGACACAATGGCAAATAGCAGCGCCAAATCCGCACCGGTTTCCAGCACTTTAACGCCACCCACCACATTCACAAACACATCCTGGTCACCCAATTGCAAACCGCCGTGGCGGTGCAGCACCGCCAACAGCATGGCCAAACGATTTTGCTCCAAACCAACAGCCACGCGCCTGGGATTGCCGTAATTACTCTCGTCAACCAGCGCCTGAATCTCCACCAGCAGTGGCCGGGTACCCTCCCAAACCACCATCACCACACTGCCCGCGGCCTGCACCTCACTGCGGTTAAGGAAAATCGCCGAGGGATTGCGCACCTCTTTCAAACCTTCTCCGGTCATCGCAAAGACCCCCAGCTCATTAACCGCCCCAAAGCGGTTTTTATGGCCCCGCAAGGTGCGATAACGACTGTCACTACCCCCCTCAAACATAATGGAACAGTCGATAATATGCTCTAACACCTTCGGCCCAGCCAGCGCGCCGTCCTTGGTGACATGCCCGACCATAATCAGCACGGTATTACTCTGCTTGGCAAAGCGCGTCAGCGCCGCCGCACACTCGCGCACCTGCGACACACTGCCGGGAGCCGAACTCGCCTGTTCGCTATGCAACACCTGAATAGAATCCACGACCAACACCGCAGGGCGATGCTGCACCGCCTGCGCAAGAATCGCCTCCAGACTGGTTTCTGAATACAGCTGCAGCTCGTCGGCCGCCAAACCCAGCCGCCGCGCGCGCAACGCCACCTGCTGCAGTGACTCCTCACCAGTCACATACAAACAACTGCGCGCCGCCGCCAAGCGACACAACACCTGAAGCAGCAAGGTACTTTTTCCGGCGCCGGGGTGCCCCCCCAGCAATACTGCAGACCCCGGCACAAAGCCACCACCCAGCACCCGATCCAACTCTTCATAGCCACTGGCAATCCTCGGCAAGTCCTCGACCCGCACACTGGCCAAACTCTGCAGCTCGCCCACCGCACCGGCATAACCTTTACGCGCAGCTCCCGCTACCGCCGGGCCAAGACGCACCTCGGCCAAGGTATTCCACGCCCCGCAGTCCTGACACTGCCCCTGCCATTTGCCGTGTTCCGAACCGCAATCATTGCAAACATAGGCGGTTTTATTTCTGGCCATCACGCTGTGCTCCGCTGTTTTGCTGACAGGGCAGGCACCATGCCCGTACAATACTCTGTCACCTGAGGATTTTAATAAATGTCGGCGCCACTACTGGAAAGACCCCTGCTAGTATCGCCCACTCTGGCCGCCACTATCGGCCTGGAGGGCGCGCTGTTATACCAGCTATTGGCTGAGTGGCAACCGCTTTTGGAAAGCCGGCCACGCCAGGGTCAAGACTGGCACCTGCTCGACCGCCAGCGGCTTGAGGAACAACTGCCGTTCTGGCAGAGCAGCGAGATCGACCGACAACTGCAGCAACTGCACGACCAGGGGCTCATTATTATCGGCGGTGCGCTAATCAGCAATGCTCGCAATATTCGCTTCGCGCTGCCCAGCCGCCAAGGCGGGACAGCGCCAAAACCCAGACCAGCCGCCCCCGCAGCGACCACCAGAAGCCCAGTAATAAACAGCGCGCGCCCTCAACAGCCGGTACCTGGCCGCCAGCTAATCAGCGCCGAGTGGCGCCCAGATCCCGCCGCCATTGAATACCTAACCCGCTTCGGCCGGATCAGCAGCGAATTTATCGACGCCTGCCTGCCCGAATTCATCGCCCACTACCGCGAAAGCGGCGAAGCACGCAGCTCCTGGAGCAGCACGTTTAGTCAGTACGTCAGCCGACGCTGGAAAAAGCAACAGTACGCAGACATTGAGCAGGCTAAAAACCAGCCCATCGACAGCGATTGGCGACCCAGCCACGACGCCCTGGATATCTTACTGCGCGACAATATCAGCCAGCATTTTATCGAAGACGCCATCCCCGAATTTATTCTTTACTGGCGCGAACGCGGCACCCTAGACAGCAATTGGAACTCGCGCTTTCTGCAGCATATTCGTCTGCAATGGGCCCGCTACACCAACGCCGTCAGTCACGAACAGGCCTTTGTGCCGATTAGCAACAACTGGCAACCTAGCCCCGAGGTCTTCGAGATACTGCGCATGGCGCGCATTGACGCCGACTTCGCTCGCCAGCAGGTAGCAGAATTCATCCTGTTTTGGCGAGACAGTGGCCAGGCACAACGCTCCTGGAATACAAAATTTTTGCAACATGTAAAATACCGCTGGGCACACAGCCACCAACTGGACAAACACGATGCGAGACAGCAAAGAGCTTCTGGATCAGGCCAAGCAGCAACTGGCTTCATCGACAAGCACACCGACCGCAGCTGGGCCGACGGCCTCTGAACCAATGCCCGACAAGGGCGCGGTGATCGACGCCATCAACCGCATGTTCGCGGAGTTTGAGCTGGTTTATCACAACCAGTACAACAAGGCCTTCGCCAATAGCGAAAAGCTGTCCTACGCCAAAAAACTCTGGTTCAGCAACCTCTGCCATATTCCCCCTGAGCAAATTACCGCAGCCTGCCACCGCGCCATCCGCGAGTCAGAATTTCTGCCTACGATCAAGGGCATCCTAAAATACTGCGAGCCCGACGACCGCGAGCTGGGCCTACCCGACCCACACAGCGCCTACGTGGAAGCCTGCCGCGCACCGTCACCCAAGAACGACTACCGCTGGTCGCACCCTGCGGTTTATCACGCAGGCCGCCAAAGCGACTGGTACTTCCTCGCCAACAACAGCGAGCAACAAGCCTTTCCGGTTTTTCGCCGTCACTATCAAGCACTCTGCGAGCAGGTGCGCAAAGGCCAGGCACTCAACCCGCCGCAGCCCGAGGCCCTGCCAGAGCCCGAGCCGCGACCACTGGCCCCCGAAGAGCAGCGCCGCCGCATGAGGGAAATGCGCAACAAACTCGATATCTGACACGACGGCCGTGCAGGCCGCCGCCTCAGCAGATACAATAGCGCTCGCATTATTAGCGACAGAGTCCTATCCAGCCCCGCGGAATACACGATTATGGCAGACGACAAAACCACCCACTTCGGCTTTAAAACCGTCAACCGAGGCGACAAGGTCAATATGGTCGCAGGCGTCTTCCACTCGGTGGCCGGCAAATACGACCTGATGAACGACCTGATGTCCGGCGGCATCCACCGTCTGTGGAAGCGCTTCACCATTGAGCTATCCGGCGTGCGCCGCGGCAATGCGGTACTCGACATCGCTGGCGGCACCGGCGACCTGGCCGCCAAATTCAGCCGCATCGTCGGCAGCGAAGGCAAAGTGGTACTGGCCGACATCAACGACTCGATGCTCAAAGTGGGCCGCGAAAAACTCACCAACCGCGGCATTGTCGGCAACATCGAATACGTCCAGGCCAATGCCGAATGCCTGCCCTTCCCAGACAACAGCTTCGACTGCATTACCATCGCCTTTGGGCTGCGCAACGTCACCGACAAGGACGCCGCCCTGCGCTCCATGCTGAGAGTCCTCAAGCCCGGCGGACGCCTGCTGGTATTAGAATTTTCCAAGCCGACCAACGAGCTGATGAGTAAGGTCTACGACCGCTACTCCTTCGATATTTTGCCGCGCATGGGCAAGCTGATCACCAATGACGAAGACAGCTACCGCTACCTCGCAGAAAGCATTCGCATGCACCCCGATCAAGAAACCCTGAAAGCCATGATGACCGAGGCCGGCTTTGCCGAGGTGCGCTACCACAATATGACGGCCGGCGTCGTCGCCGTGCACCGGGGCATCAAACCTTGATACCGCCGATTCTAAGCAGCACGGCGCTAAGCGGCCTGGAAGACGCCGTCAACCGCGCGCTGCAGCTAGACCCCAGCAGTGGCGCCAAATTGGCGCAGCTCGACGGCGAACGCTTTGCCCTTGAACTGCTCGAACCCGACCTCAATCTCGGCCTGGTCGTCAGCGGCTCGCGACTCAAGTTAATGCTTGAGGCACCGACACCGGCCAGTACCGCGCTGCGCGGTCGCTGGAGCGAATTCGCCACCGTGGCCAGCGCCAAAGACCCCGGCGCCGCGCTGATCAATGGCAATATTCAAGTCAGCGGCGACACCGCACCACTGCTGGCCCTGCGCAAATTACTGGCCGAGCTAGAGCTGGACTGGGAGCAACCACTGGCCGACACCTTTGGTGACATTGCCGCCCACCAAATCGGTCGCGGCCTGCGCGCCGGGCACAAATGGCTGCGGCACACCGGCAAAAACCTACGGCGTCAGCTCGGCGACTTTCTACTGGAAGAAAGCCGCCTGCTACCCCACCCGCTGCAGGCCGAAGCCCTATTTCGCGACATCGATGCAGTCAGCGCTCGCAGCGAACGACTGGAAGCCAAACTTCGCCGGCTACAGCAGCGCCTGAAGCCCTAGAGCAAGGAATACAACATGGGCCTGCGACGGCTGCTCGCCATCCTCGTCATCATCTGTCGCTACCGCGTCGACCTGCTAATCCCCCGGGAGCAGCTGCCGCTGCGCGCAAGACTATTATTGCGCTTCGGCCCCTGGCGCCTCTGCCCCGCGCCGCCGCTGAGCCGCGGCCAGCGCCTGCGCTTAGCACTGGAATCCCTGGGCCCCATCTTCATTAAATTTGGCCAACTCCTGTCCACCCGCCGCGACCTGCTGCCCGACGACGTCGCCGATGAGCTGGCCCACCTGCAAGACCGCGTCCCACCCTTTCCCAGCGAACAGGCGGTCGCGGTTATTGAGAAAGCACTAGGCCAAAGCGTCGATGCGGTTTTCGAGCAATTTGAACGCGAGGCATTGGCCTCCGCATCCATTGCCCAAGTACACTGCGCAACACTCAAAACCGGCCAGCAAGTCGTTGTTAAAGTGGTGCGCCCAGGTATCAAGCGCACCATTGGCGAAGACATCAAGCTGATGCAAAGCATCGCCCGCTTAGTCCACCGCCACCTGCCCGATGGTCGGCGACTGCGTCCCGAAGAGCTGGTCGAAGACTACCGACACACCATCTACGACGAACTGGATCTGCAGCGCGAAGGCGCCAACACCTCACAGCTGCGCCGCAACTTCGCTGACTCCGAAGTGCTCTACGTGCCCGATGTCTACTGGGACTACACTCGCCGCAATGTCCTGGTTATGGAACGCATCCACGGCACACCGGTTACCGATGTCGACACCCTGAAGGCCCAGGGCACCGATATGAAGAAGCTCGCCGAGCGCGGCGTAGAAATCTTCTTTACCCAAGTCTTCCGCGACAGCTTCTTTCACGCCGACATGCACCCCGGCAATATCTTTGTGGCAGAGGGTCGCCCGCAATCACCGCAATACATCGCCATCGACTGCGCCATTATTGGCAGCCTCAGCGACTTCGACCAGTACTACCTGGCTCGCAATCTACTGGCAATCTTCCAACGCAACTACCGCGAAGTGGCCGAATTACATGTGGAATGCGGCTGGGTTCCCGCACACACCAAGGTCCACGAATTCGAAGCCGCGATCCGCAGCGTCAGCGAACCCATTTTTGAAAAGCCGCTGGCAGACATCTCATTTGGCCAATTACTGGTCTATTTATTCCAGACCGCCAGACGCTTTGACATGGAGGTACAGCCCTCGCTAGTTCTGCTGCAAAAAACCCTGCTAAATGTCGAGGGCCTAGGCCGCCAGCTCTACCCACAACTGGACCTCTGGGCCACCGCCATGCCCTTCCTGGAACGCTGGGTGCGCGACCGCTACTCGCCACAAAGCATGTTGAAGCGCGTCAGTCACCGCCTGCCCGGCTGGCTGGAACAACTGCCCCAACTGCCCGAGGCACTGCTTGAGCGCGGCCACTTCCCTCAACAAGACCCACAAGAGGCGTTTCGACAACAGCTCCAGCACAGCGAACAACAAGCCGCGCTGCGCGAACGCCGCGCCCGCAACCAACGGCTGGGCATTGTCGCGCTGCTGGGCGCCGCGCTGCTGGCCGATCCGGAGATCAGCCTGAACCTGCAAAATCTGCCCAGCAGTAGCTTGGCACTGGCAGCCGCCGGCCTGTATTTCTTAATTCGCTCCCGCTGAGTTAAAGTAAGCGGCCTGTAATACTAACCGGATACTGTGTAATGCCCGCGCCCAACAGCAAGCACTGGCTAGATGAAGTAAAGTGGAATAACGACGGTCTTGTCGCCGCCATTGCGCAAGATATACACAGCGGCCGCGTGCTGATGATGGCGTGGATGAATCGCGAGTCACTGGCGCTTACCATTCGCGAACAACGCGCTATCTACTGGTCACGCTCTCGCCAGGCACTGTGGCGCAAGGGCGAGAGCTCAGGCCACGTACAAGTCCTTCACGATATCGCCCTGGACTGCGATGGCGACACCCTGTTATTACAGGTAGAGCAAATAGGCGACATTGCCTGCCACACCGGCCGCCAAAGTTGTTTTTACCGCGGCCTACAGGATGAGCAATGGCAAAGCCGAGAGCCGATACTTAAAGACCCGGATCAAATTTATGACAAATAAGCTGCACAGCGACCCCCTGCTGACCCAACTCGACGCCGTACTGGCCGAGCGCAAACAGGCCGACGCCGACAGCTCCTACGTGGCCAGTCTGTACCACAAGGGCTTGAACAAGATTTTGGAAAAAGTCGGTGAAGAGGCCGTCGAAACCGTCATCGCCGCCAAAGACGCGGAGCGCAGCGGCGACCTCAGCGAGGTGATCTACGAAACCGCCGACCTGTGGTTTCACAGCATGGTCATGCTACAAACACTGGGCGCCGACCACGGCGATATCTTAAATGAGCTGGCGCGACGCTTTGGCCTATCCGGCCACGAAGAAAAAGCACAACGCGGCAATAACGACAAGTAAATGAGGTAAACAGTTATGGGACTGGGCGGTATTAGTATCTGGCAACTGCTGATCATTCTGGCAATCGTAGTGCTGCTGTTCGGCACAAAGAAACTGAAAAATATTGGCAGTGACTTGGGCGGCGCAGTCAAAGGCTTTAAAGACAGCCTCGACGGCGACGACGACAAAGCCAAAAACCTGGAAAACAAAGAAGCCGACGAAGACCCCAGCAAAGCCGACAGCGAACACAAGAACGAGTCAAAATAATCCATGTTTGACATCGGCTTTTCAGAGCTGCTGCTGATCGCTGTGCTCGCCTTACTCGTGCTAGGCCCCGAACGCCTGCCCAGTGCAGTGCGCACCATCAGCCTTTGGCTGGGGCGACTCCGACGCAGCTTTGCCAGCATTCGCCAGGAGATTGAACGAGAAGTTGGCGCCGACGAAATTCGCCGACAATTACACAACGAGTCGATCATGGCCTCGCTGAAAGAAAGCAAGCAGAAGCTGCAGAGTGATCTCGACAGCGCCGCAGACCAGGTGCGTGCGGCTGAGCGCTCACTGACTGGCAGCCACGCCGACAGCGCGCCGTCGCCCAACGACGACCCCAGCCGCGGCGACAAGCCCGACAACCACGACAAGACGCCATGAGTATCGACGCCGATCAGGATCAGGGGCAGCCGCTGATCGCCCACCTTACCGAACTGCGCGACCGCCTGCTGCGGATAGTATTAGCGGTGTTGATTTGCGCCCTGGCCCTGATGCCATTCTCTGCAGAGATCTATACTTTTGTCTCCCAGCCCCTGCAACAATACCTGCCGCCCGGCGGCGGCATGATCGCCACCGAGATCGCCTCAACCTTTCTCGCGCCCTTTAAATTGGTGCTGGTTGCCGCAATCTGCCTGGCCATTCCGGTGATACTCCACCAACTTTGGGCCTTTATTTCACCCGGCATGTACCGCCACGAAAAGCGCCTAGCCGTGCCGCTGCTGGCATCGAGTGTCGTGCTCTTCTACCTAGGGCTAGCCTTCGCCTATGTCGTGGTATTTCCACTGGTATTTGGTTTCTTCAGCAGTATTGCGCCAGAAGGCGTGGCTTATACCCCGGACATCTCCCGCTTTTTGGACACCGCGCTTAAGTTATTTCTGGCTTTCGGCGTTGCCTTTGAAATCCCCATCGCCACCGTATTGCTAATCAGCGCCGGCGTCACCAGCGCCGACAAACTCGCCGCCAAGCGGGCCTATGTCATCGTCGGCTGTTTTGTAGCCGGCATGCTGCTTACGCCACCCGACGTGATCTCACAAATGCTATTGGCACTGCCGATGTGGCTGTTGTTTGAGGTGGGAATTTTCTTTGGTCGCTTCACTCAGTCGCGCCCAAAGGCTGACGACCAGCAGCCGTCGCTGTAGACCGGCACAACTAACTACTTAGTAGCCGGCATCGTCGTAGTCGCCAAAGGCGAGATTTTCGAAACGGGTGAATTTGCCGATAAAGCCCAGGCGCGCGGTGCCAATCGGGCCATTACGCTGCTTGCCGATAATGATTTCCGCCACCCCCTTGTCCTGAGTTTCCTCGTTGTAGACCTCGTCGCGATAGATAAACATAATCACGTCGGCATCCTGCTCGATCGCGCCAGATTCCCGCAGATCCGAGTTAACCGGCCGCTTGTTGGGCCGCTGCTCCAGGGCCCGGTTCAACTGCGACAGGGCGATCACCGGGCAGTCGAACTCCTTGGCAATGCCCTTCAATGACCGGGAAATTTCCGAGATTTCCGCGGTGCGCCCCTCGCTGCCTTTACCCGCCACCTGCATCAGCTGGAGGTAATCGAGCATGATCATGCCGATGCTGCCGTGCTCACGCAGTACCTTGCGCGCCCGCGAGCGCACCTCGGTGGGCGTCAGTGCCGCCGTATCATCAATAAACAGAGGGCGATCTTTGAGCTTGCTGACCGCAGCGCTCAGCTTCGGCCAATCTTCCTCTTCCAGTTTACCGCTGCGCACCCGCCCCTGATCAATCTTACCCACCGACGACAACATCCTCATCATCAGCTGATTGGCGGGCATCTCCATACTGAACACCAGCACCGGCTGATCGTAGCGCAGCAGCACATTTTCAACCAGGTTCATGGCGAACGTGGTTTTACCCATCGACGGACGCGCCGCCACAATCACCAGATCGGACTTCTGCATGCCCGAGGTCATCTCATCGAGCTTTTCAAAGCCGGTGCTGAGTCCGGTAATCGCGTCATCGTTATTAAACAGCTCGTCAATTTTATCGACGGCCTGTTTCAACAGGGGGTTGATCGGCTCCAGACCACCGGCTTTTGGGCGCTCCTCCGCGATCTGCATGATGCAGCGCTCAGCCTCGTCCAACACCTCGTCGCTGCTGCGCCCCTCGGGGTTGAAGCTGGTATCGGCGATGGCGTTGGCGGCGGAAATCAGCGAGCGAAAAATCGCCCGTTCACGCACCGCCTGGGCATAGGCGCGAATATTGGCCACCGACGGCGTGGCGCCGGCGATTTCTGCCAGATAGGCCGTGCCACCCACCGACTCCAGCTCACCATTACGGGCTAAAGTCTCGGCCAGGGTAACCACATCAATCGGCTGCTCCTGCGCGACCAAGCGGGCCATGCAGGCAAAAATAAGGCGGTGCTCAGGACGGAAGAAGTCGCCCTCGCCGACCATGTCGGCCACCGAGTCCCAAACATCGCCGGCGATCATCAGACCGCCGAGCACCGACTGCTCCGCCTCCAGCGAGTGCGGTGGCAGCTTCAGTTTGGCAAAGTCGCCATCATCAAACTCTGGCGGCGCTTCAGATTCAGGATAGGCGTCGGTTTGCACGGACACACTCACAGGCTATGGGGTCGGCCATTGTGGCAAAAAAAAAACGCGCCGACCAGCGAGGCCGCACGCGTTCTTCACAGCGATCACCGCCGCGAGCCCCAGCCCGCCACCGATCACGCCAATGCACTACAGGGCAGCGAACTGCCCCAGGGCTGATTACTCAGCAACAACCGCCAGTGCAACATTTTGCACCACATCACTGTGTACTTGGATAGCAATTTCATAGCTACCAATTTCACGAATGGGGCCTTCTGGCATACGCACTTCGCTTTTGTTCACTTCAACGCCAGCAGCAGTGATTGCCTCAGCAATGTCGCGAGTACCAATAGAGCCGAACAGCTTACCGCCCTCACCTGCATTCGCCTCAATAGTTGCAGACACTTCGGCCAACTTCGCGGCACGGGCTTCAGCTTCAGCACGCTTTTCAGCGGCAGCAGCTTCCAGCTCGGCACGGCGGGCTTCAAAAGTTGCAACATTCGCGTCGGTGGCAGGAACTGCCTTGCCGAAAGGAATGAGGAAGTTACGGCCGTAGCCGGATTTTACATTTACCTGGTCGCCCAGGTTGCCCAGCTTGCCAATTTTCTCAAGCAGAATCACTTGCATGGTTCTAACCCTCTTCTGCGCGCCTGTCTCGAGGCTCTACTGAGCCGTCGGCAAACGCCGTCTGATATCAATCCAACTATCTACAATCGCTGCCAATATCAGCACCGCCCACAGCGGTCCAAACAATAACAGCGCGATATAAAACACCACCAACCATACGCGGCCCAGCGCCAGTCGCCCGACAAGCCCGTGTACCAGTGACAGCCCCGCCGCAATGAGCGGCAACAAACACATCACCCCCCAAAAGCGGTAAACCTCGCCAGCCTGGCTAAACAGCAACATCGCCGCCACCAACACCACCGTGACTACCGCCGGCAAGCGCAAAGACCACATCTCTTCGCGAAAACCACCGGGGTTGTACAGCAACGCCTGCCACCAGCGCGCCAACATTAGCGCCAGCCCGCTCCACAGCACCGTACTGCTGCCAATCACTGCGGCAATATCACCGGTCAGGATTTGTGGCAGCTGGCCGCGGGACTGGGTCTGCAACTGGTCCAGCATTGGCTGCACCGTCGCCAGAATCCCGGCCAAGTAGTCCTGGGCGCTGTGGTACAAAATCAGCGCACTGACCAAACCACCGACCACCGCCGCGCAAAGCGCCAGCGGCCAAGAACGGCTACTGCGCAATACTTCCGCAGCCACCGCCGACACCAACAACATGCACAGCGGACCGACATCCTGGCCGTAACTCAGTACAGCTATGGCTGGCAACAGCGCCCAAAATACGACAAAGGCGCCTTCGGTCATGCCCTTTCTCAGGGTAACCAGGGCAGCCGCCGCAGCGCCGACCCAGGCAAACATCAAGCTGCCAATCCCCAGACCAGCGACCGCGACTGCCTGGAGGCGCCCTTTCATAATGAACTCTGCTAAGGGGCGCATGGCTAACCGCCCAGCTTATTTATGGCTGTCGGTGTACGGCAGCAGTGCCAGAAAACGCGCGCGTTTAATCGCGGTAGACAGCTGGCGCTGATACTTGGCATTAGTCCCGGTAATACGGCTGGGAACAATTTTGCCCGTTTCTGAAACATAGGCCTTCAAGGTATCCAGATCTTTGTAATCGATCTGCTTAACACCTTCCGCGGTGAAGCGGCAAAACTTACGACGACGGAAAAAACGTGCCATCTCTTAAATCCTCACTTAATCCGCAATTATTCAGCGTTATTTTCAGCAGCCGGAGCGGCTTCTGAAGATTCAGACTGATCATTTGACTGCTCGCTGTCACGGCGCTCAGTACGCTCACCGCGCTGATCACTGCGGCTGCGACGCTCACGGCTCTCTTTCTCAGCCTTCATGATTGGCGACTCTTCAGTCACGGCTTCATCTTGGCGGATGATGAGGTTACGCAGAACGGCATCGTTGTAGCGGAAGTTAGTGGTCAGCTCATCAATGGCTTCGGCGCTGGCTTCAGCGTTGATCAGCACATAGTGGGCCTTGTGGATTTTGTTGATCGGGTAAGCCAGTTGACGACGGCCCCAATCTTCCAGGCGGTGAACTTTACCGCCATCTTTTTCGATAGCCTGGGTATAACGCTCGACCATACCAGGTACCTGTTCGCTCTGATCCGGGTGGACCAGGAACACGATTTCGTAGTGACGCATTGTATGCTCCTTACGGGTTAAGCCACCCTTTATGGTGTGGCAAGGAGGGCAAGCCAGCCGCTGGCGGCGGGTTTACCGTTAAAACAAGAGCGCGAATTCTAGGCAAGCGCCTGAGCAGATGCAAGCAATTCGCGCATTTTTTAATCAAATCGCGCGATTACAGCCGCTGGCGCACCGCCTCAAACAGGCACACCCCGGTCGCCACCGACACATTTAAGCTGCTCACCTCGCCGGCCATCGGCAGGTGGGCGAGATAGTCGCACTGCTCGCGGGTCAGGCGCCTCATGCCCGCGCCCTCGGCGCCCATAATCAACGCCACCGGGCCGCGCAAGTCGCAGTCGTAAAGCGACTGCGTGGCCTCGCCCGCCAGCCCCACCGTCCACACACCGGCCTCTTGCAGCTGACGCAGGCAGCGCGCCAGGTTCGTCACCTGCACAAAGGGCACCGCTTCCGCGGCGCCACAGGCGACTTTGCGCACCGTGGCATTGAGACTGGCGGAGTTATCCTTGGGCGCAATCACCGCCGTTACCCCCGCCGCATCGGCGCTGCGCAGGCAGGCGCCGAGATTGTGAGGATCCGTCACCCCGTCGAGCACCAACAGCAGTGCACGGCCACCGGCCTCTGCTACCAAGCCCGGCAAATCTTTTTCATGGGCCTGGGCGGGCGCCTCGGCCTGCGCCACCACCCCCTGATGCCGGCCATCGACCATCTCGTCCAGGGCCTTGCGCGAGCATTCGCGCACTAAAATACCGTGGCGCTGCGCCAACGCCAGCACCGCCGCCAGCCGCTTGTCGCGACGCCCCTCCATAACCAGAATTTCGCTGACACTCGCAGGTCGGCGCTGCAGTGCCGTGGTCACGGCATGCAAGCCAAAAATCTGTTCTTTCACTGTGTTTCCTATCTCAAACGAGCCCTGCTGGCAGCGGCCCTCTATGACCGCTGCCGACAAACGCTAAAACCCTTGCAACTAGCGGCGGCGCTTCTTGCCCGTGCCCGCTTTCTTGGCAGCGGCACCGTCTTTAGCACCCGCCTTTGACGCCTTGCCGCGACCGCGACCCGACTTGCCAGATTTCCCCGCCTTGGCGGCTGGCACCTGCCCCTTGGCCAGGGCCTCGCGCACCGAGGGCTTGCGGCGGCGCTTTTCCTCACCGACCGCCATCCCGAGATCGACTTTTCGCTCGTCCAAGTCAACGCTGAGCACCTGCACCTTGAGACTGTCCCCGAGCTGATAAACCCGCCGACTGCGCTCACCCACCAGCCGCTGATGCGCCTGGTCAAACTGGTAATAGTCCTGGGGCAAGGCCGAGATATGCAGTAAACCCTCGATGTACAAGTCCTGCAGCTCAACAAACAGCCCGAAACCGGTTACCGCCGCAATCACGCCGTCAAACTCACTGCCGACATGCTCCAGCAAAAACTCACACTTGAGGAAAGCCATCACATCGCGACTGGCGTCGTCAGCACGGCGCTCTGCGGTCGAGCAGTGCTCGCCCAAGGTCAGCAGCGCTGCCATGTCATAGGGGTAGATCTTCTTCTGCGGCAGCGCTGGCGCACCCTTCACCGGCTTAAAGCATTTGGGCGCCTTGCCGCCGCCATTGCGCAACAGGTAACGCAGCGCGCGGTGCACCAGCAAGTCCGGATAGCGGCGAATCGGCGAGGTAAAATGGGTGTAGCCGCTGTAATTCAGCCCGAAGTGACCGTCGTTGTCCGGCTGGTACACCGCCTGACTGAGCGAACGCAGCATCATCGTCTGAATCATCTGCCCGTCGGGGCGCTCTTTCAAACTGGCCAGCAGCTTCTGATAATCACTGGGTGAGGGGTCATCCCCGCCCTTCAAGCCCAAACCAATCTCAGCGAGAAACTCGCGCAGATTGCTCAGCTTCTGTTCAGAGGGGCCGTTGTGCACCCTAAACAGCGCCTCCAGCCCCGACTTTTCCAGCGTCTTGGCCGTGGCCACATTGGCGATCAGCATGCACTCTTCAATCATCCGGTGGGCATCGTGGCGATGCACCGGCACAATCGCATCGATACGCTTCTCGTCGTCAAAAACGATGCGCGTCTCAACGGTTTCAAAATCGATGGCGCCGCGCTTGCTGCGGGCATCACGCAGGGCAGAATAAAGCTTGTGCAGCTCCTTTAACTGGGGCAGCAGCTTGTGGTGACGACCGCTGTCTTTCGCCGGATCTGCCCCCTCAACCTTCAACATCGCGCCGACTTCGTTATAGGTCAGCCGCGCATGGGAGCGCATAACGCCTTCGTAAAACTGGTAGCCACTGAGACGCCCGCGCGCACTGATGGTCATTTCACAGACCATGCACAGACGATCCACCTCCGGGTTCAGCGAACACAGGCCGTTGGACAGGGCCTCCGGCAACATCGGCACTACCCGATCGGGAAAATACACCGAGGTCGCGCGGCGGTGAGCCTCGGCGTCCAGCGCCGAACCGATGGCCACATAGTGGGAAACATCCGCAATAGCCACCCACAGGCGCCAGCCGCCAAAGCGCTTTTTCTCGCAATACACAGCGTCGTCAAAATCCCGCGCATCTTCGCCGTCGATGGTCACCAGGGGCAACTTGCGCAAGTCGACCCGGTGCGTCTTATCGGCTTCGGCAGGTGCACTGCCAAAACGCCGCGCTTCCTCCTCCACCGCATCCGGCCATTCAAAGGGGATTTCATGGCTGCGCAGCGCCAGCTCGGTGGCCACACCCACCGTCGCTGGGTCGCCCAGCACCTCGACTACCTTGCCCTGGGCCTGTTGGCGCATACCCGGCTGACGGGTAATCGCCACCATTACAAAATCGTTTTCGCGCGCACCCTGGGTATCGTCATCTTCCAGCGCAACCCAATTCTGGATACGGCTGTTATCCGGCACCACCATCCAGCGACCGCGATGGTTCATCAATTTGCCCACCAGCTGCTGGGTGTTGCGCTCAAGCACCTCTACCACCACGCCCTCGCGGCGGCCACGGCTATCGCTGCCCGTGACTTCGACAGACACCACATCGCCATCAAACAGCTGTTGCATCTGCCGGCTGTGCAGGTAGACATCCTCGTCATCCTCCACCAGCACAAAGCCAAAACCATCGCGATGACCCTGAACCCGGCCGCGAATCGCCTCGCCAGCGACCGGCGCCATCAACTTGCCCCGACGCCCCTCAATCAGCTGACCATCGCGCAACATCGCTTTGATGCGCCGGCGCAGCCCTTCCTCCTGCTCTTCGCCAGAAATATCCAGACGCTTGCGCAGCGCAGCCGCCGTCATGCCCTGCTCAGAGTTGCTTAATTGCTCAAGAATGTATTCGCGACTGGGCACAGGGTTTTCATAGCGTTCAGCTTCACGAGCGGCGTGGGGATCATTGTGTTGATTGCGGCCTTTTGGCATGCAGTGGCAGTTCCTCTAAACTAGGGATATAAAAAATTGCTCCTAGTGTAACTCAAGCGTTGACAAAAAAGCGCGATGTCAGTAAATTGCGCGCCTCGACAGCAAACGTCGTAGTTTTACCCCGCCCAGGTGGTGAAATTGGTAGACACGCTAGCTTCAGGTGCTAGTGGCCTCACGGCCGTGGAGGTTCAAGTCCTCTCCTGGGCACCATATTCGAAAAAGGCCGGCTTATGCCGGCTTTTTTTATGCCCCCTGCCAGCGCTGAAACCGCCTCAACCCAAACCCGCAAGGTCCGACAGCATAACGCTGGTTATCCCGCCGAGCGCAATTTCCCGCTTATTTTCAACACGCAGCCACCACCAAACCAGAACATCATGCCGCGCCACAGGAAATACTGGCCCGCGCCGGTCAAACTAGGCCCACAAAAAAGCCGCCCCGACAAAGTCGAAGGCGGCAAAGAAGTGACGCTGGAGGGAATCACACTCAGAAGCGGTATCGGTACTCGATGCCGTAGCTACGCGGCTCTGCCACCGCGCAACGCGTCATGGCATTGCCAGTATCGGGGTCGGTCAAACCAATCGCCGACGCCAGCGGCTGATAGAAGGTCGCCTGGCAGTAACCTTCCTCAGTGAGATTTTTGACGAAGCCGGTAACACTCCAGCTACCCGCCACCGCGCTGATACCGGTGCGCAGGTTCATCACGCTGTAGGCGTCCTGTCGGGAAGCGGGATTGTTGTCGGTTTGCCCCGACACACTTTGCTCCGCCACCGTTTGGTACTCACCGCGCAAAAACCACTCTAACTCGTCACCCAGGGTGTCGCGCCACTCCAGTGTCAGCGAGCCCTGATACTCGGGCGAGAAGTTATTGCGTGTACCCGACAGGTCCTGAGGCTGACTGGCGTCAAAACCCGGCAGGTTAGTGCCATTGGGGTAGTCGAGAAACTCCGAATCGAGATAGCTCAGCCCCATAGCGAGGAACAGGCGCGAGGTCAGCTGGGATTGCAGATCCACTTCCACGCCCTGCTGACGCAGCTCACCGGCATTCACCACATTAAAGCCCAGGCCGTCGAACAGGCGGTCCTGGAACTGCTCAATGTCGGTGCGGAAGGCGGTGGCATTGACGATGAGTCGCTCCAGCAGTGTCGCCTTCATCCCCAGCTCAAAGTTCATCACCTCTTCAGAGTCGAAGGTACGCTCATCGCCCAGCGCCACTGGACCACCCTCGGAATTGAAGCCGCCGCCCTTAAAGCCGGTAGATGCCGTGGCAAAAAACATCAAGTCATCATTGGGGGTGTAGCGCAGATTGGTTGTCCAGGTGACCATAGAGTCGTCAAAGTCGAGATCGGTGCTCTCGTCGGCTCGCAAACCCAAACCAAAGGGGTTGTCGGGCAGGGACTGAGGACCGGCAATGGGGTTGTTATTGCGACTGAAGAAGCTCCCGCTCTTTTCGTCACGAGTCCAGCGTAAGCCCGCTGTGGCGGTAAGCTCGGCACTGATGTCGTAGCTGCCCTGGGCGAACACCGCCATGCTGTCGACCTCGTGTTCGAAGGCGCTGACAATCGCCTTGCGCTGCGCGCCGGCGGCACATTGGTCCGCCGCCAAAGTAGCGACTGCCGCCGCATTGGTACGAGACAATACAACGTTGTATACCACCGGACGACAGAAATCGGCACCAAAATCAAAGCCCTGATCCGTGCTGTATTCCTCGTGGTAGAAAAATGCCCCAGCAACATACTGGAAGGGACCGTCGAGATTCGAGATCAACTGGAATTCCTGCGACACGGTATCCGCCTCATAGGCAGTATCGCGCTGCAGAATATCGGCCGGCAGCCGCACCAGATCTTCGTGGGTATCGTTTTGCCAGTTGCGCACAGCGGTTATCGACTTCACGTCGAAATTATCGCCGGCCCACACCAACTCGGCAGACAGCCCCCCCTGGCTATCAGTGGCGCGATCGCCATGTTTCTGATGAACGCGATAATCAAAGGCATCGGCAACATCGGGCAGCGGCCCGGGCTCAGCGTCGTTCTGATCGGGGTCAAGTACAAAGGCAATGGCGTTAAGGTAGGCGGGCAGCACCGAGTCCGGCAACACTTCAATCAAGGTGCCATTGTTCTCGATCGACTTCCAATCGGCCCTTAGCGTCGCCGTCAAGCGATCGCTGACATCGATCATCAAGCTGCCGCGAATACTGTCGTCCTCAAAGCCGCCAATATCGGCACCGTCAAAGCTGCTTCGCCCGTAGCCGTCGCGCTCGGAACGCTGCAGCGACAATCTGCCAGCAACTTTATCGCCGAGACTGCCATTGACCATGCCGCCGGCCTCACGGCGGCTGAAGCTACCGGCCAGCGCATGGACTTCCGCCTCGAAATCGTGGCTGGGCGCGTTGCTGCGAATATTCAGCGCTCCCATCGAGGCGTTGCGCCCAAACAGAGTGCCCTGCGGCCCGCGGAGAACTTCAACCGCCGCCACATCGTGGAGCTTGCCGACCACGGAGCCGGGGCGCGGGTAGTAAACACCGTCGATGAACACCGCGACACTGGGCTCAATGGCGCTGTTGCCCACCGAGCCGACGCCGCGAATAGCAATACGCTGATTGGCCACATTGCCCGCTTTCGACAGATTCAAGTTGGGCGCGTATGCCCCCAAATCCTGCAGGTCATTAATGCCTGAGTCCTGCATAAAGTTACCGGAAAACGCACTGATGGAAATCGGCACATCCTGAATACTTTCTGCACGCTTGGTGGCTGTGACCACAACCTCTTCCAGCATCTGCGCACTAGACGCCACCGATGACAGCGCCAAGGCAATGGCCGATACCGACGCTCTCAATGAACGATTTTCTTTATAATTATACATATCAATACTCTCTTAAAGTCGCTTCAAGCAGCTTACAAGGCACAGGGGAAAGCGGTTTCAACGATGTTGGGCACCGTGTAAAAACCCTTGGGATAGTATTCACCCATCACCTTCTCGATATCGCCATCGCGCTGTACTCGCTGAATCGCATGGGGAAAATCGGGGGCAGCCAGCATGTTGCGGATTTGTACCACTGAAGCATCCTTATCGAATACGCCATCGCCATCGTCGGCCATCGGCAGCCAGGCCAGGCCACATTCACGGCGTGCATTGCGCGGGCGGTCCGCTTCACGACTGACAACAACGGTGTAATAACCATCCTCATCCAGCGGCACCTCCTCATCGAACAGACAGTCGTTAACACGGGTATTGGCAAACCCCTGATTCGAGCAAATAGACCAATAACGCAATTGCGCCTGACTCATCGTGCTGTCACCTTCCACTGTTGCGGGAGTCGTCGGCATTTTGCCGCGCAGCACCAACACCGGGCCGTGGCGGCGATTAACAATCGTGCGAATGTAATTGTTGTCCGGGTTGGGGAAAAAGCCACCCTCGCTGCGGCGCGCATCGGGGTTAATCTTGCCGGTGTAAATGCCCAGCAGACTCTCGCGATCCAGCTGGATATGCCACTGAGGGTTCACCTTGGCCGGCCAGGTGTCCGGTTTACCCGGCTGATTAATCAGCTTGCGGTAAGCCGCAACAGGAATCCCCATGGCATCCACCTTCAACTGCAACTGCTGCTGGGTCGCCAGTTGGCCACAGGCTTTGTCGCCGCGCAGCTTAGTGCCGTCCGCCAAGGTCAACACCGGCTCTGGCAGCGGCACGCCACCGGTAATGCCGGCATCGGCATTGGGAAGGTAGATACGGTATAGCAGGATTTGCTGATTGTGCTTACCGCCAAAGGCATGCAGCACATTGCGCTCGGAATCGGCCTGAAAGACCCCTTCTTTACGCGACTCATCCAGCTCGCGATTCAGGATTTCAACCCGGTAGTCACGCTTGCGCTTGTCGCGACTAGCACCAATACGAAAGGGGTTCTCTGCAGCAGATTCTGGCCTCACCAGATAATCGGCCAGTGACTCCAGCGGCCGGCCGCCCTCATCGTAGCTGATCAGCGAAAAATAGCGCGAATGCGGAAACTCGCCCTCAATCTCTAGGCGACTGCCCTCGGGCATCGTAAATACCGAGGCCCAGTAGAAGACATTGGCATCGGGGTAAGCGACATTGATATAGGGATCGGCACTGTGCGGACCGCGGTACCAAAAACAGCTGCGCTCACCGGGAATAATCGCCTCGGCCGCCGTTGCAACACTGGTCGTCAGCGCGAGCGCCGACAGTATCAGCGTCGACAATAGACCGCGGATGGTTATTGGCAATTTCATGAGAACTCCTTTTTTACTATTAGTCGTGGAAGCCATCATCAACCCAGCGATAGGAAAGCCGCGCCCGCTCGCTACTATTAACGATTAGCAGTGGACGAAATAATAAGAAAGGTGGCAGGATGAATTTGTCGTAAATCCGACAAATTGGATAAAAAATGAACAACCACGACAAGCAAATCATCCACAAACAACTGTCGATGTCTGCGCTCATTGGCGAATTACCCGAGAGGTTTTTCGAAACGCTCGCGGCCCAGGCGCACTTGGAACGCTATGAAGCCAAAACATTGCTGTGCCAACACGGCCAGCCAATGACTCACATCTGGCTAGTTGTTGAGGGTTTTATCGACTTGATTGCCCATGCCCCCAGCGGCCGCGTATCGTCGCTGGTGCATATCGGCAAGGGGCAGTGGGCCACATGGCTGGGCTGCTTCTACGACGCTCCACCCAAACACGATTTTTACAGCTCGGCCAACGCCGTCTTAATAAGCGTGCCCTGCCAGACCCTGCGCAACATCGCCGACCACCACCCGCCACTGCACCACTCGGTGATTCGCCATATCGGCGAGCGTTTCCGCTTGTTGATGGAGTGGACGGAGCAATCATCCCTGCTCAAACACGAGTACCGCATGGCAAAAATGCTCTGTGTAATGGCCCGTATGAGTGAGGTCCGCGGCGACGCCGGCTATATCACCGCAACCCAAGACGTACTGGCACGCAGCGCTGGCTGCTCCCGGCAAACCACCAACCAATTACTCAAGAAGCTGGCCGACCAGCAATTGTTGGTGCTGCACTACAAACGCATCGAGATACCCAGCATCAGCAAGCTCGAAGACTTCGCCTTTCAGTCGCTTTAGCCCACAGCCACCGGCCGAGACGGACGCCTACTGCGGCACTGCGACCGGCCCGGGCAGTCGCTTTGCCGAAAACAGCCGCCGGCTGACACGCCAACCCTGCGAGGTTTTCACCAGCCAGTCGTAGTAGGAACCAAAGTGTATAGGGTAGCCATTCCCCGGCTGACCGCCGCGCGACACCGGCGCCACAATGCGAAAAAACAAGCGCACACCGCCCTCATCAACGCCCGCGTGGATATTGCACATCAGGTGGCCCAGAGGATGCTGACCCTGCTCGGCCATATAGCGCTTGATATCATCCAGGCCGCGCATCGTCACCAACCCCCGCACCTCAAAAATGGCGTCGTCGGTAAAAATGTCATCCAGCGCCTGCCAATCGCGATCGTCCACCGCATCGCCATAGCGGCCCGTTACTTCGTGTAATTCCAGGCGATCAGCCACGCTTAAGACCGCCCCCGCCGCCGCTTGCCGCGCCATACTCCCCCTCCTTTGCCCGCCGCCGTCTGCACCGTTTTCCGATAATAAGCAGCGCGCCTCCAGCTGGCATTATCCAAACAGGTCATTGCGACCCACATTCACCGCCAGAACGACTGGCATCGGCCGCGTGGTAAGGTAAAATTGCCGCCTTTGCGCTACGCCATAATACGGTGTAAACGCTACCCTATCGACGTTACAGGAGCCTTCCATGCCGCTAATTACCTTTATCGCCCACAACGGCGACGCCCGCGAAGTTGAGGCAGAAAGCGGCCACAGTCTGATGCAGGCCGCGGTAGACGGCGGCATCGACGGCATCCTCGCTGAGTGCGGCGGCGCCTGCAGCTGTGCCACCTGTCACTGCTATATCGACGAGCCCTGGCGCAGCAAGCTGCCCCCCGCCGACGACATGGAGCAGGGCATTATCGAGGGTGTATTAGAACCAGAGGACGGCAGTCGCCTGAGCTGCCAGATCGAAGTTCGCGATGACTTCGACGGTATGGAAGTACGCTTGCCCGCCTCCCAATACTGAGGCATTTCTGTCTGCGGGCTGCAGTGATACTGTTAACTGTCGGCAGCGACCACGGCGGTCGCTGCACAAGTGATAGAGCCTGCCGCCCGCGATGAGCCGCCGCCATTTACGCCTTGGATTATGCAGTGCCGTGCTACTGTGCAGCGCCTGCGCTGCACCAGGCCCAATTCCGCCACCGCTGAAGCCGCCCAGCGAGGACAGCACTCAACAGCTGCTGCACAAAAGCGCACTGTTCAACAGCCCGGCCATCAGCCTAAAAACCCCCGACGAACATATTCTGGCCGTCAACGCCGAGATGCGGTATTTCGTTAACGAGCAGGTCCCTGCGGCGCTATCGCCGCGCGCCAGACTGCGCTATCTCAGTGACGCCTTGGTGCGCCCCAGCCTGCTTGGCATTGAATACCAACCAGGGGTCACCCAAAGCGCCGCAGACACCTTCGCCAACCGGCGCGGCGACTGCCTGTCGCTGACTTCGCTGTTTATCGCCCTGGCCCGCGAGGCCAAGCTCGATGCTTATTTTAACGAGGTCAGTGTGCCGCCGAGCTGGGAGCTGCTCAGCGACAACCGCTCCGCCATTTACAAGCATATCAACGCCGTCGTCGAGCTGGGTAATGGCCAACGCGAGGTGGTGGATTTCAGCGTTGATATCTACGACTACCGCTATCCGCAAAAGCGAGTCAGCGACGATATTGCCGCGGCGCAGTATTACAGCAACTTGGGCGTTAGCGCACTGCACAACGACAACTACGATGACGCCTATCTCTACCTGCGCCGGGCGCTGCACCTCGGTCCTGAAGAGGCCTATATCTGGGGCAACCTGGGCGTATTGTTCCGCAGAGGGGGATACAACAGCGAGGCCGAGCTCGCCTTTAGTCAGGCACTAAGCCTAGACCCGGAGGAGTCCGCATCGCTCTCCAACTTGGCCCGCCTCTATCGCAGCAGTGGCCGCAAAGAGCGCGCCAAGCAACTTGAGCAAGTCATCGCATCCCGACAACGCGACAACCCTTTCTGGCACTACAGCCGCTCGCGCGCCGCCTTTGAGAGGGGCGACTACGCCCAAGCACTGAATGCGATCAAACGCGCCATCCGACTGGACAAAAACGAGTATCGCTTTTATCAGTTTGCCGCCGTTATTTTTCGCAGCCAGGGCAACACCGACAAGTACCACGAATATGGCCTAAAGGCCGCTCACGCCAAACTTAAGCAGAGCCACTAACCAGGCATAAACCCGAAACCGGACATAAAAAAGGCGCCTCAAGGGCGCCTTATCGCGTTACTCACTGTGCTTAGAGCTCATATTCAATACTCGCACTAAAGGTCGTACCCACTTCCTCACGGAAGGTGGTCTTGCCATCGCGCTCGATTTCCAGCTCTTCATCCAGGATATTTTTCACCTTCACCTTCACGATAACCGACTGGCTTGGGTAGAAAGAATAGGTGGCATCCAGAGAGTGGAAAGGCTGTTCAAAGGCATCGGGCTCGCCATTGCGGCCGGCGAAGTAAAGGCGCTCGCCAAACACATTGTAAGACAGTGTCGCCGCGTGCATTTCGTCTGCCGAGTCAAAGCCGAGAATCAAGTTTGCCGCATAGTCCGAGGCACCAACCAGATCGCGTTCGGCATTGGTGGGCGCATCGGCATTACTGCCGGCAATCAGCTCGGTATCCAGCAGGGTCAAGTTACCCTGCAGGAAGAAGGGAGTCAGCGCATCGGAGAAGTCGCCGAGACTCTTCATAAACTCGACTTCCGCACCCATAATCGTCGCACTTTCGGCATTGACGATTTCAACAGCGGTGTTGGTATCCCCCGCCGCCGCTTGGAACAATTCAATCGGGTCGCTGATGTCTTTGTAGAACAACGATGCCGTGAAGCTGTCGCTGTTGCTGAAGAACCACTCCGCACGCAGGTCGTAGTTTTTAAACTGCGCCGGGCGAACATCGGGGTTACCAAACACCAGCGCGCCGGTCACCGGGTCCACGTAGCTGGAGTCAGCAATTTCACGCAGATCCGGGCGAACCGTTGTTTCACTGTAGCCAAAGCGCAGCTGGAAGTCCTCGGCCCAGAAGCCGGGCAGCATGTACGTTGCCGCCAGCGAAGCGAAGATATCGTCGTCGGTGAAGACAGCGTTTTCGAGCTCGTCGATGATCGCCTGCTGACCACCGGACTCATTGCTCACCACCGGAATGCCATCAAAGTCGAGGGGGTCCCAGGTCAAACCCACCTGCTGGTAGTCTTCGTAGCGCAAACCGGCAACGACGCGCCAGGTATCCTGCCAGGTAACGTCGAGCTTACCGTAGTAGGCATCAACGCGGTTGGCGGCGAGGTAACTTTCGGAGTTACTGCCGGCCACCTGGATTTGATAACCATTGTTGGGGTCGAGAATATTCGCGTCGCTGTAGACACGATCCAGGGGACCGCTGCGCACCGAATCCGGCGCATCAACCGAGCCCAAACCAAACTGAGTCTGGCGATAGCTGCGCGCCTTTTCCCAATACTCGTTACCACCGCTCAGCTCAACTTGCCAATCCATGCTAGAGAACGGCATTTTTACTTCCCAGCCGTAGCTCTCAACTTCATCCTGGAGGTCGGTAAAGCGGTAATCGGCGGCGGTCGCATTTGCGGCAACAGTGGTGCTGCCATTCGGCCCTTCTACATGGCGCGCCTGCACGGCAACTTCGTTGGGAATCTCCGTGGTCGATTCACTGTCTGAGTAAAACCAGTTAAAGCTCAAGCCTTCGGCAAAGGCCAATTGCTCCCAGCCAAACTGCTCGCGGCTCAACTCACCGAAAGTATGTTCACCGCGGATTTGATTGACCACCAACTCACGCTGCTCAAAACGAATTTTAAACTGACGGTCCGAGATATCCCCACCCACGGGCTGATCGTTGTCATAACTATCGGTGATTGAGGTTTTATCATCGGTGTTGCGCAGATAGAGGCTCGTTGTTTCCAGCGAGTGATCTTCATTCAAGCGCAAGCCAAAATTCAGGTTGGCGGCAATCGAGGTGTTCTGCGTTGTCTCGTTTTTGAACTCGGCTTCATCCTCGTCGGATACGGAGCGCACTTCCGACGACTTGTTGCGCCAGCTGCGGTCATAGGACAACCCGGCCAATACGCCAAACTCAACCTCTTCAGCGTCGCCAAGATAGAAACGGTTACCGGCGTTGACTTCAGCAGAGAAGTTATCGTCGTCATCGGTTTCGTAGATGTCGATATTGCGATACAGGTTCAACGCCAATTCACGGTTACGCTGTTCGGCATCGGCCAGGGTCGCGTTAGGGTTTGACTGGCGCATCTCGGCGAGAATATCGTTGCGGTCAAGGCTGCCGCCGTACTGACGCAGCGCTTGCTTGAGCTTGTGGGAAAGCGCTCGCGTGCCATCGTCATTGCCGTAAACATCGTCACTGCCGCCTTTGTAGGTCAGCAGAGCCCCGTCAGACGCACTGTTGTAGTCCGTGCCGAGCTCGATGCTGAACACCAGACCGCTGGGAATGCCCTTGCTGCGGATATCCACATTACCGCCGCCAAAGGCCGCCGGCATGTCAGAGGAGTGCACCTTTTGAACAGCCAGGCTTTCAACGATGGAGGTTGGGAAAATATCCAGCGGAATAACACTGCGGGTAAGGTCTGGCGAGGGAACCACCGCACCGTTCAGCAATGTACTGGAATAGCGCTCCCCCAGGCCGCGAACAAAAACAAATTTGTCATCCACTAAGGTAACACCGGGTACGCGGCGCAGCGCGGCCGCAACGGTTGAATCACCGATACGGCCGATGGCCTCGGCCCCCAGAAAGTCGACCGCGACTTCTTGCTCCAGTCGTTCAATCACCAGATTTTCGGCGCTGCTTTTCAAGCGACCCACGACGACCACTTCTTCCAGCGGCTTATTAAAACTGAGGTCGCTGTCGGCCTCCTGTGCCACCGCCGAGACGGCGAGACTAAGAGCGCTCAGGCTAAATGCCGGCAGCAGCCCCTTTTTAATCATCTGCTTTTTCATCGGTAAAGACCTACTCGTATTTGACCTGTCTTCAACAGAAAGGGCGCCGTAAGGCGCCCTCTGTTTTACGGCTTTGGCGTTATGCTCTGTCTGCGCTTATTCGAACCACAGACCTTGGCCGCGGTTAGCGGGGTCCAGGCCGTAGGCCCAACCCGCCGTCCAGTCGTCGTCTTCGGTGACTGCGCCGATAAAGGCGCGACCACCGGCAGGCGTCACGGTTGGGGCTGCGCCACCGACTTTCATGTCAGCCAGGGGCAGCGAGTAGAAACCTTTCAGGATTTCCAGATTGGCGTTCGCGTCTGCAGTGGGGTCTTCACCGGCCTCCAGTGACTGGTAGGTATCGTTGCTGGCCTGCAAGAACTGCAGCTGTGTCATGCCGCCCGGCAAATCGCTGCCGTCTGTCAGATCCTGACAAGCAATGATGCTGCTCTCGATTTTCAGATCGCCATCCTGAGCCGCTTGCAAGCCTTCGTTATCGATACGCACACAGTAGTTGTAATCGTCATCGGCCAGCTTTACATCGCCTTTGTAAGCGGTAGTGATCAAGGCATTTTGAATGATTGGGAAATGCGCTTCACGAATACGCATGCCCTGGCCGGGATCATGGCTGCCGGTGCCATTTGGCTGACCGCTGACTTCTGTCGCCGACACAATACAGGTCAGGTTTTTAATCGTTGCTTGCGAGTTCAAGCCGCGAGCGATGAAGTCATCAATGGTTGCTTGGTCTTTGCTTGAGTAGCTGCCGATACCGTCAGACTCTACACAGCGGTTGCCGTCAGTCTCAGACTGAATAACCAGTGCGTAGTCGATCGTGCCGCGGTAGCCCTCATCAATATCGATAGAGTCGTCACGCACGTACAGGCCGATGTAGTGACCCACGTTTACCGCACCGCCAAAGAACTCGATGCCATCGTCGTAAGTTGCGTAGGCCTGCAGGTAATCAACAGTCGTACCTGATCCAACGGCATTGAAAGAAATACCGTTCAGCTCATTGTCTTCCTCAACTTCAAAACCGGTGTGCTTAACAATGAAGTATTTTAAAGTGCCCGAGCTATCTTCGTTGTTGTCACCGCCGTAATGCGTCTGGCCGGCGCCCGCCTTACCTTCAGCGGCAACATGACAGTCGCTGGTCGCCAGGTTGTCATTCGCAAAGGAGCCGCTGTAAGAACATTTGTTGGTGACACCGAAGCCGTTAATGATCAAGCCACCCCACTGCTGCACATCCTCAGCGCCAACAGCATCTTCTACAGCGTCTGATACTGACGTGATCGTAATGGGGGCGTTCATCTCGCCTTCTGCAATGATCTGCGAGCCGCGGTTAATCACCATGTAGTCATCGCTGGATTGGAAAGCCAGGGTGGTACCCGCTTCGATTTGGATGCTTGCGCCGTCCCCCCCCTTGGTGATGCCAGCCGTATTCAGGTCGGCATCGTTGTCGTAGTTTTTACCCACCACCAGGCTGTCGCGGAAGATGTGTACACCGCCATTGCTCAGCTTGGCAAAGACAACAGGGCTACCTGCAGCTGTCTCAATAGGGTTGGTCAAACTAACGAAATCAGCGCCGTAAATGCAGTTCACACCGTCCAGGCTGCCTTGCTGGGTAACACCGTTGTCGCTGTAAGCCGCACAAGCATTAGACGGCGTACCACCACCATTGCCCGTGCTGTTGTCTACAGAGTTGTTCTGGGCGTTGATATTAATATCGCCGCCACCGCCACAGCCTACCAGCGCCATCGCCGAGGCCATTGCTGTCATTGCGAAAAGCTTTTTCATGGGAACTTATCTCCGGAACCTTTTGAATAGGGCATAGCCTGTTGTCGTTGAGGCGTATGTTAGGCAGGCAAAGTGACAACTCAGTGAACAAGCTATGACAAGCATGTTTCAGCCGGAGATTTTTGCTTGATGTTTAGACAAGCCCCCTACAAGCAGCTAAATTTATAGATTAATAACAAGGTGTTAGATAATAATTAAGCGCCGGAGCGCGACCTCGCCGGCCCACACAAAGGGGGAAGTTGGACAGAGAGTCATAAAAATGTCACAAAACAGAAATACACTTGTCGCCACTTTGTAACGCAAGTACCACTTCTTTCATTTTGGGTGCCTAAACAATGAAAACGATCTCTTCTTTAGTCTGCTGCGCATCAATTGCAGCCAGCCTCGCAACGAGCCATGCCTATGCCGACAATCAGCAGGACTCTGCCCTACTGAAACTCTTGCAGGAAAAAGGCATTCTCAGCGCAGAGGAGGCAAAATCACTACAGGCCGAGCAAGCGCAACGCGCACAACAGCAAGCGAGCGTCAGCATGGGCAGCAGCGGTCTGAAAATTGAAAGTGCAGACAAGCAGACTAGCGTACAAATTGGCGGGCGCCTGCACGCCGACTATGCCACACACGACCACGAAACATTGGCAAACCAACAAGACGCCATCGACGGCACACAAATCCGCCGCGCTCGCCTCTACGTTAAAGGCAAGCTGAACGGCCGCTGGAAGTATGTGTTGGAAAGTGACTTCGCTGGAAACAAGGTCAGCGTGAAAGATGCCGGCCTGAGCTACAAAATGTCGTCAGCCCCCATCACACTGACTGTCGGCAATCAAAAGCACGCAGTCAGCATGGAAGTAGAAGAAAGCTCCAACGACATCATGTTTACCGAGCGCTCGCTGGTTTCTGCACTCACCACCCCCTATTTTGACCGTGCAATTGGCATCACGGCTGCCAGCGGCGGCAGCAATTGGCACGCCAAGGCGGGTATTTTCGGCGACGGCATCTCCAACAATGATGCCGACGAGGGGCATGGCTTTGGCGCGCGCGCCAGCTTCGCCCCCGTTCTGAGCGACAATACCGTCGTGCACCTGGGCGCGTCATACGGTCTGCGCAAAACCAGCGACGACGGACTGGCGAATGGTAAGAGCCCGTCCTTTTCGTATAAAACTACTAATTTCTCTGACCTGAAACCCGTTAATGCCAGCGTTGCTGACATGGATAAGGTTGAGGTAGCTGTTCTCGAATTTGCCGCCATGCAAGGCGCCTGGTCGCTACAAAGCGAAATCGCAGCGAACAATGTCAACCGCGACAGTGGCGATGACCTCAGCTTTTCTGCCCACTACGTTCAGCTTGGCTACAGCATCTTTGGTGGCCAGCGTCGCTACAAGGCCTCGGAGGGCGAGTTTAAATACTTCAACGTGAACACGCCCTTCAATGCCAGCAGCGGTGACTGGGGCGCACTTGAAGTGGCCGCCCGCTTTGACCAAATTGACCTGGAAGATGACAACGTGAGCGGTGGCAAAGCCAAGCGCTTTACCCTGGGACTGAACTGGTATTTGAGCCGCAATATGCGTGTACTGTTTGATTACAGCCGCAGCTATGACCTGGACGGCGGTGCGGTCCAGAACGCCAATGGCGATGTGGCCGACAACATCGACAGCTTTGCCATCCGCACCCAGTGGGCATTCTAAGTTAGTCGCCCGAAACCAAAAAAGGCCATGCAGCAATGCATGGCCTTTTTTATTGCCCAGCGTTTACGCCCGGCAGCTGCGCCGCCGGGACCCATCAGACCTCAGCCGAAGGGGTGGCGCAGAACAATTGTCTCAACGCGGTCCGGGCCGGTAGAGACAATGTCGATGGGCACATTGAGCAGTGCTTCGATGCGCTGGATATAGGCGCGGGCATTGGCCGGCAGCTCGTCCAGCGACTTGGCACCCACTGTAGACTCTGACCAGCCCGGCAGCTCTTCATAAATCGGCGTAATCTGATCGTAGTCTTCGCAGTCGAAGGGCGCCGAAATCGACTCGCCGGCAGCATTTTTATAGTCCACGCACACCTTGACCACGTCCAATCCGTCGAGGACATCCAGCTTGGTCAGGCACAGGCCGGTGACACTGTTAATCCGCACCGATTGGCGCAGCGCGACCGCGTCAAACCAACCACAGCGGCGTGCGCGACCGGTGGTGGCGCCGAACTCGTGGCCCTGCTTGGCCAAATGGGCGCCGACCTCGTCAAACAATTCTGTCGGGAAGGGACCGCTGCCAACGCGAGTGGTATAGGCCTTGGTAATACCCAGCACATAATCCAGGTACAGCGGGCCGAAGCCGCTGCCGGTGGCCGTGCCGCCAGCCGTGGTATTTGAGGAGGTCACAAAGGGGTAGGTGCCGTGGTCAATATCCAACAGCGAGCCCTGGGCGCCTTCAAACAAAATATTGGCACCCTCTTCGCGGTACTGGTGCAGGGCACTGGTGACATCAACCACCATCGGCCGCAGCTCTTCCGCCATGCGCAGCGCCTCGTCCAGCGTCTGCTGGTAATCCACCGCTTCCGCCTTGTAGTACTGCGTCAGGGTGAAGTTGTGGTACTCCATCACCTCTTTCAGTTTTTCAGCAAAGCGCTCGGGGTTAAAGACGTCGCCCAGACGCAGGCCGCGACGCGCCACTTTGTCCTCATAGGCGGGGCCAATGCCGCGACCGGTGGTGCCGATTTTGGCCGCACCGCGGGCAATTTCCCGCGCCTGATCAAGGGCGACATGGTAGGGCAGGATCAGCGGACAGGCCGGACTCAGGCGCAGTCGCTCGCGCACGGGCACATCGCGGGCTTCCAGCTCGGCCATCTCCTTGAGCAGAGCTTCGGGCGACAGCACCACGCCGTTGCCGATCAGGCAGGTGACGCCCTCGCGCAAAATACCCGACGGAATCAGGTGCAGCACGGTTTTCTCTCCGCCAATCACCAGGGTATGACCGGCGTTGTGGCCGCCCTGAAAACGGGCGACCGCATTGGCCTGATCAGTCAGCAGATCGACGATCTTGCCCTTGCCTTCGTCACCCCACTGGGTGCCCAAAACCACTACATTCTTACTCATATCCGCATCTCTGGATAACAGGTTGTGACTTAACCCAGTGGCAGCACTTGCCACTGGCCGTTCTTTTCTACAAGTTGTCGATCGCAATCCGTCGCCGGCGACTGATTCGGCAATCCGGCGACCACCCGCTCGCCGGCATCGCGCAGCGCCTGAATAGCCGACCACTGCGTCGCCGCATCGCTGTGCGGCGCAAAAATCCCCGGCGCTACCGCCGGTGGTGCCACCAGACTGATCAGCGCTTTGAGGTCAATACTAAAACCTATGGCCGGGCGACCGCGACCAAACACCTTGCCGATGTCGTCGTAGCGACCACCGGAAGCCAAGGCCTGACCGTGCTCACTGACCAAGGCCGAGAACACCAGCCCGGTGTGGTAGTGAAAGCCACGCAACTCGGCGAGGTCAAAATAGAATTTCAGCTCGGGCATACGCTCAGACAGCCGCTGCTGCAATTCGCGAAGACTATCAATCGCCGCGACAGCCGCGCCAATATTAGCGAACAGCTGACGACCGCGATCCAGCACATCGGCGCCGCCGTGCAAGGCATTGAGGCCGCGCAGCTGATCGGCAATGCCTTGGGCAACGCTGAGACTATCGACAAACTCGTCGAGCTCGGCCGCCGCCTTGCGCTGCAAAATATCAAAGTAGCGCTGCTCTTGCTCATCGCTGAGACCGGCGGCATTCACCACCGCTTGGTAAACGCCAACGTGGCCGGTATCGAGGGTAATCTCGCTGAGGCCGGCCACCCGCAGGGTCTCCAGCATCAGACAAATGATCTCCAGCTCACTGGCTTGGCTATTGTCGCCATAGAGCTCGGCGCCGAGCTGAATGGGCGAGCGCGAGGCCAACGGCTTCTTCGGCCGGGTATGCAGCACGCTGCCGGCATAACACAAGCGCACCGGGCCTTCGCGTTTCAAACTGTGGGCATCGATGCGCGCCGCCTGTGGCGTCATATCCGCGCGCAGCCCCATCAAACGACCCGTTAACTGGTCGGTGACCCTAAATGTCAGCAAATCAATATCGCTGCCCAAGCCCACCAGCAGTGACTCGGTGTACTCCAGCATCGGCGGAATAATGAGCTCATACCCCCAGCGCTTGTAGAGGTCGAGCAATGTACGGCGCAGGCTCTCTACCTGCTCGGCCTGTTCAGGCAGCAGTTCTTCCACTCCGTCAGGGAGCAGCCAACGATCAACCAGGGTCATAAATCCACTATCTCTTGAAGTCAGCGCAGAAAACTCAGCATCACCAGGCCGACCAGCATACTTGCCAGCCCCACCATGCGCACCGATCGGCTCTCCAAATCAGCCATGCGGTAGGCCAGCATGCGCCAGCGATCGGGGCTCAGAAAAGGCAAAATACCTTCGATTATCAGTACCAGACTGAAGGCTACCGCCAGTTCCTGCCACATTCGCCATGCCCGCCAAAAACAAAAAAATCCGTGCTGGTTGTCATGCCTACAGCACGACCCCGGCGCGGATTTGCGGATGATACCACAATCGCCGCCAATGGCGGCATGGCAGCGGCGTTTAGCCTCGCCACTGCCAATTAGTCACATTACTTTACGCTGCCCTTTTTCAGGTAGCGGAAAAACTCGCTGTCGCTATCCAACACCAGCAAGTCACCGCCGCTGGAAAACGACGCCTTATACGCCGTGAGGCTGCGAACAAAGGCATAAAACTCCGGATCAATGCTATACGCCGACGAGTATATCCGCGCCGCTTCCGCATCGCCTTCACCGCGCGTCACCTCGGCGCCGCGATAGGCGTTGGCACCAATAATGGTGCGCTGGCGATCGGCGGTGGCGCGAATTTTCTCCGCCAACTCGCGACCGGTAGAGCGGTGCTCACGGGCCTCGCGCTCACGCTCAGACTTCATTCGGTCGAACACCGACTGACTCACCTGAGCCGGCAGGTCGATACGCTTGACCCGCACATCCACCAGTTCAATGCCAAATTCCGCCATGGTGATCTTGTTGAGTTCGCTAGTGAGATCGGTCATCAACAGATCGCGCTCACCGGACACCACCTCGTGGAAAGTGCGCTCACCGAATTTGTTACGCAAACCGGTATTGATACGCTGCGCCAGCAGACCTTCGGCGCGAATTTCCTCGCCGTTGGTCGCCGTGTAAAAGGTGCGCGTGTCCGCCACCTTCCACTTGGCGTAGAAGTCCACATCCAGCGGCTTTTTCTCGTTGGTCAAAAAGCGCTGAGTCGGCGCATCCAGGGTGAGAATACGGCGCTCAAACTTGCGCACCACGTGCACAAAAGGCGTTTTAATACCCAGCCCCACCTCAATGTCGGGGTCGACAATTTCACCAAACTTGAGCATCACTGCGCGCTCGGTTTCCTTGACGATAAACAGCGTGTTATAGCCGACAAACAGCAGGCCCAAGACCAGTAACAGCACAGTAAATTGACGATTCGCCATGATTAACGCCCCTCCCGGCGACTAGACTGACTGTCGCGACGCAACTGCTCGATCACCTTGTCGGTGAGCTCGCGCATATCGATCTCCTGGTTTCGCGTCGGACGCGCCGCGCTGCGCTGATTCACCAGCTTATCCAGCGGCAGATACATCATATTATTACCGCCCTCGAC
>NZ_JBFIGO010000009.1:0-68011 GCF_041602295.1 Spongiibacter sp.
AATGCGTTGACCGCGATATTGGCTGTTGGCATCGAGCAGGGGTTTCAGTGGTCGGTCAGCTACCCAGCATAGCCAGCGCTGATCCGAGTGGTTGCTGAGTTGCATGAGCATTGCTGCCAACAAGGTGCGTGACAGATGCGCTTGGCTGCTGAGGCAGATTTCGGTGATGCAGCCCGACGCCGTGGGTTTGGTCAACGATTCGTCAGGGCCGTCGAACAGAGAGCTTTGCTCAATAAGTGCCATTTCTTTAACTCCCGCGCCGTAATACGCCAACACTGAGGCCTTCGATGGCGAAATCTTGTTCGCGTAGATCTACCTCAATAGGGGGGTAATCAGGGTTCTCGGCAATCAGCAGTAACTGGTGCCGGTTTTTCTGTTGCTGTAGGCGCTTAACGGTGACTTCGTCGCCGATACGAGCAACGATAATTTGGCCGTTCTGTGCCACCGGGGTGCGGTGTACCGCCAGTAGGTCGTTCTCGAAGATGCCCGCGTTGATCATGCTGTCACCGCGCACCCGTAAAAAATAATCCGCAGCCGGGGTGAAGAGGTTGGGGGCCATGGCGCAGTAATCTTCAATGTGTTCTTCGGCCAGAATTGGGCTGCCGGCAGCCACTTGGCCAACAATGGGGATGCCTAAATCTTCAGGGAGGCGAATTCCCCGGGAGGCGCCTGGAATGATTTCAATAGCGCCTTTGCGGGCGAGCGCTTTGAGGTGTTCCTCGGCGGCGTTGGGGGATCGGAAGCCCAGCTCTCGGGCGATGTCGGCCCGGGTGGGAGGATAGCCGGTGTCCTCGATGTGACGTTTGATGAGGTCGAGAACCTGCGCTTGTCTGGCGGTGAGTTTTTCCATGTTTATTATCTGTTCATCTATACAGTTACTGTGAGTATATACAGTATTTATTGTTGCGCAAGGTACTCGGGGAAAATTGTTGGGCGTCGCGCTCGGTGGTGCGGTAGGTGGGCAAAAAGAAGCCCGCCCGAAGGCAGGCAGGAGGGGAGCGCGGCAAAAGCGCGGGTCTTGGCCCAGCGCCTCAGCTTCAGAAGTCGTCGAGAATGCCGTTGATCACGTCGGTTTCAATTTCGTGCAGAGGGTTGCCCAGCTGCTCGGGTATCGAGGTGTCGTCCCAGTGGCGGTAATCGTCATCGCTTAACTCAAAGGCGTTTCGCCAATCTTCGGGCTCCTCGATGCCGATTAATTTTAACTGTTGCCAGCTGTCCAGATCATATTCGCAAATTTCACCATCGATGAGCTGTACTTCAATGGTGTCGAGTCCGTCTTCGGCAGCAACCACTTCAAATTGCTGGCTGGTTTCTAGGTCTTTATACCAGCTGCCTACCTGGGGAATTAAAAATGCCATTGCGACCACCTCCTCGTGCTCTACTCTCCAAGCTATCACTTCTCATTGGGGTGTCCAGTAGGGATTTGTGGGGTGTTGGTTGTTGGCGGCTGTGAAATAACGTTAGAGTTTCCCCTCAAATCTAAATGCTTTCAGATAGATGGGGCACTAAGTTAAACTCCTTTTGGTATTTTCACCGACTGTTTTTAGCGCGCATTGTCATAACAGCGCGGGCTATAACAAATAATCTGTATAGAACGGAGGAGCGGCATTGCTATCCAGAGACTGGTTTAAGGGTATTGAGTTTTCCAACTACCCCTGGCTTTCAGAAGTATTCATTGTGGTGCTGATTGCGCTCATTGCCAACTTGCTTGCTGGCCGTCTTTTGAATCGGCTCGCCGAGCGTTTTAAGCAGACTCACAACTTGTGGGACGATGCGGTGCTGCTGGCGGCGCGGCGGCCGCTGATTTTAATGATATGGGTGGTAGGCGCCAGCCATGTGCTTGAGGTTATTGCCGGCAGTACGGATGCGGAGATTTTTTCGGCGTTACAGCCGTTTCGTGCAGTAGCGGTCATGGCGATACTGGGTTGGTTTCTCGTCAGGTTGGTGCGAGAGGTGGAAGCCGGTTTGTTGTCGCGTGACTACAGCGATAATGACGAACCGATCGACCAGACCACGGTGATGGCGCTGGGCAAGTTAGTGCGCAGCGCGGTGATTATCGTGGTGGTGCTGATGATCTTGCAGAATCTGGGCTACAGCGTGTCGGGTGTGTTGGCGTTTGGCGGTATTGGTGGCATCGCGGTGGGCTTTGCTGCCAAGGATCTATTGGCCAATTTTTTTGGCGGCCTGATGGTCTATTTGGACAGGCCATTTTCGGTGGGTGACTGGGTACGCTCGCCGGATAAGGAAATAGAGGGTACGGTGGAGAATATTGGATGGCGGCAAACGCGTATCCGTACCTTTGATCAGCGTCCCCTGTATGTGCCCAATGCCACTTTTACTCAAATAGCGGTAGAAAACCCTTCGCGCATGTTAAATCGGCGCATTTATGAAACCGTTGGGGTTCGCTATGAAGATGCAGAGAAATTGCCTGAGATCATCGCGCGGGTGCGCGAGATGTTAGAGAATCACCAGGAAATTGATCTCGGCAAAACGCTGATCGTTAATTTCAATAAATTCAATGCATCGTCGCTGGATTTTTTCATTTACACCTTTACCAAGACGACTCAGTGGGTGAAGTATCACGAAATTAAACAGGACGTGTTGCTTAAGGTGCTGGCGATCGTGCACGACTGTGGCGCCGATGTGGCCTACCCGACGACCACGGTAAAAATGGACCCATTACACATTGAAAATGCGGCGCATAATGGCGCCGCGCTAGGAGAATAAAATGTCAAAAATCATTGCGGTGATCGGTGGTACCGGGCTGTGTGATTGGCCCGGCGCTCATCTGCAGAGCAGTGAAGAAATCGCCACGCCCTATGGGGCGCCAAGTGCGCCCATACAGCATATGGAATACCAGGGGGCGGAGTTCCTGTTTTTGCCGCGTCACGGTGTCGGTCACTCGTTGCCGCCGCATGCCATCAACTACCGGGCAAATATTCACGCGCTAAAGGTGGCTGGTGCCAATGAGCTAATTGCAGTGAACGCGGTGGGGGGGATTAGTGAGCGCTTTGTTGCCGGTGTAATCGGTTTGCCCGAGCAGATTAATGATTACACTTGGGGTCGCGAGCACACCTTTTACGATGGCCGCGATGGCAAGGTGCAGCACATCGATTTTAGTTACCCCTATTGCGAGGAGTTGAGACTGCGCCTGTGCGCGGCGGCAGAGGCGGCGGGGATCGATATTGAGCCGTTTGGAACCTATGCGGTCACTCAGGGGCCGCGCTTGGAAACTGCCGCCGAAATCCAGCGTCTGGCCCGCGACGGCAACGATATGGTGGGTATGACGGCAATGCCGGAGGCGGCGCTGGCGCGCGAAGCCGGTTTAGACTACGCCTCGGTCTGCCTGGTGGTGAACCCCGGTGCTGGTCTTAGCGATGCTTTGATTACCATGGATGACATACAGTCGGTAATCGATACCGGGATGTTGCAAGTTAAATCACTGCTGTCCCACGCTATCGCCAGTCCCCACTGAAGCTTGTGGCTTGCTGATGATGATCAGCAAGCCAAATAGCGGGTGGTCAATGTAGTGTAATTCGTCGCTGCGCATGCGCCGCTGCTGCTGCATTGCAACGATGCGTTCCACCGGTTCGGCGCCGGCAGGTGGTGCGCTAAGCGGCGGATTTGCGAGGTTGTTTTGGCGCTGAAACTCGGCGTATTCCGGGCTGTTTTCAAAGCTCTCATCAATAAAATCGTCGCCGGTGTCCAGCGCTGGGCGATAGGGCTGGCGCGGCAGGTAATAATTGCCACCCTGGCTGCCAAAACGCGATAGCCAGAGATCGGTTTCAGCATAGAGATAGCGCTCAAGCGCGATACGGACATAGCCCTCCAGCTCGTGGTGTTCCCCCACCTTGGCGCCGCCGCGAAGCAGGATGGCGGGCGCCTTGCGGCGGGGCTGCAGGTCTTGAACCCAACTTTCTTGCAGTAATATTCGATAGCGCGATGACAGTTTTAGCGAGCGCAGCGCCTTGGCGAAATTGGGGTGTAAGTCGCTGACTCGGCTTAGATTGCCGTCGCCGTTGCTGTCCAGTACGGCCCAGTCGCGCGGGTAGCGCAAGTGAAGGTTATCGGGCCAAGATTCGGCGCTATTGGCCGAGGGGTCGTTATTGGCATAGATGACCAAGTCAATCTGGTAGCGCTCATCTGCTTGTGCGTGGGCGGCGACAGACAGGCCTGTGAGTAGCAGGGCGATGCATAGCTGATAAATGCGCGGCATATCTAAAAACTCTTCCTTTTTGAAGCCAGCGTGTATGGCGTTTACTTTGTACTGGGTGTCAGCTGATCTAGCAAGTCGCCTACTTCATTAATGCGCTGATCTGGGCTGTCCATCGCAGCTTTGAAACGCAGTGCATTGGCGCCGTCTAATTGGTAGCGCAGGGCGTTTTTTTGCACTAATTGGACAATAGCCATGGGTTCAACCTGGGTGTCTTCGGCAAATTCAACACGGCCGCCACTGGCCGAGGCTTCAATTTTTCTCAAGCCCAGCGTAGCGGCGCGCTGGCGAAGTGCCGCACAGCGAAACAGATTTTTGCAGGGTTCAGGCAGCAGTCCAAAACGGTCGATCATTTCGACTTGTAAGTCGCGTAGCTCTTCGTCGCCAGCGGCGCTGGCAATGCGTTTATAGAGCATCAGGCGCTGCTGCACATCTGGCAGGTAGTCGTCGGGGATCAATGCTGGAATGCGCAGATTGACTTCGCTGTGGTCGGCTTGGCTGTCTTCGAGGTTGATTGTTTTGCCGTTTTGGATGGCCTTCACCGCGCGATCCAGCATTTCCATATACAGGCTGAAGCCAATGGAGTGAATTTGGCCACTCTGACCTTCACCTAACAACTCGCCGGCGCCGCGGATTTCCATGTCGTGGGTGGCCAGGGTAAAGCCCGCGCCCAGATCGTCGGCTTCGCTAATCGCGGTAAGGCGTTTTTCGGCGTCGCGGCTCAGCTGTTTGGCCGGCGGCGTCAGCAGGTAGGCGTAGGCTTGGTGATGGGAGCGGCCTACGCGGCCACGCAGTTGATGCAATTGGGCCAGGCCGAACTTGTCGGCGCGCTCAATGATAATAGTATTGGCATTGGGGACGTCGATGCCGGTTTCGATGATGGTGGAGCACAGCAGCACGTTGTGGCGCTTGTGATAGAAATCGCTCATCACTTGTTCCAGTTCGCGCTCGCGCATTTGTCCGTGGCCGATACCAATGCGCAGCTCAGGCAGCATTTCTTGCAGGTCTCGGGCGGCCTTGTCGATGGTTTTGACCTCGTTGTGCAGGTAGTAGACTTGGCCGCCACGAAGGATCTCGCGCAATATGGCTTCTTTAATCAAGGCATCGTCGCGTTCGCGCACAAAGGTTTTTACCGATAGTCGTCGCGCTGGTGGGGTGGCGATTATTGACAGGTCGCGAATGCCCGACATAGACATGTTGAGTGTGCGCGGGATCGGTGTAGCGGTGAGCGTCAATACGTCGACTTCTGCGCGCAGGTTCTTTAGAGCTTCTTTCTGTCGCACCCCAAAGCGGTGCTCTTCATCGATGATCACCAGTCCGAGGTTGGCGTATTGGATGTCGCCGCTGAGCAGTTTGTGAGTGCCGATTAAAATGTCGATCTTGCCGGCTTGCAGCTCAGCGATCACCGCTTTTTGCTCGGCGGCCGTGCGAAACCGTGATAACACTTCAATTTTTACCGGCCAGTCGGCAAAGCGGTCGCGGAAGGACTCGTAGTGCTGTTGGGCGAGTAGTGTGGTGGGTACCAAGATGGCGACTTGAGTGTTGTTCTCCACCGCCACAAAGGCGGCGCGCACGGCAACCTCGGTTTTTCCAAAACCGACATCCCCGCACACCAATCGGTCCATGGGTTGCTTCGAGCGCAGGTCTTTAACCACGGCGTCGATGGCCAGTTGTTGGTCGGGGGTTTCCTCAAAGGGGAAGTCGTCGGCGAACGTTTGATAGTCGCCGCTCAGTGCAAATGAACGCCCTTGGCGGGCTTCGCGGCGGGCGTAGATGTCCAGCAGTTCGGCGGCCACGTCGCGAATTTTCTCGGCGGCCTTGCGCTTGCTGCGACTCCACTGGTCGCTGCCCAGTTTGTGCAGCGGGGCGAGCTCGTCGTCGGCGCCGCTGTAGCGACTAATGAGTTGTAGTGAGGATACGGGTACATAGAGTTTGGCGCCGTCGGCGTACTCCAGGGCGAGAAATTCATTGCTCTGCTGGTCGATGTCGAGGCGGTGTAGTCCGAGATAGCGACCGACGCCGTGGTCTGCGTGTACCACTGGTGCGCCGATGCGCAGTTCGGCTAGGTTGCGGACCACCGCTTCGGCGTTGCTGCTGGCTTTGCGGCGCCGGCGACTCTGTGCAACACGACGGCCGAACAGCTGTGCCTCGGCGACCACGGCAAAGGGGGTGGGTTCGCTAAAGGCCAGGCTTTGTTCCAGGTTGGCTGTGGTAATGGCCAGTGGGCTGTCGCTGGCGATAAAGTCCGCCCAGCTATTGCAGAGTTGGGGGTGCAGTTGCTGGGCATTGAGCAGCTCTAGCAGGGCTTCGCGGCGGCCGGCGGATTCCGCACACAGAAGTACTCGCCGGCCGGCGAGAAAGCTGCGCAGCTGGGCTAGCGGGTCACTGGCGCGACTATCGATGTCTAAATTAGGCAGCGGTTCACTGCTGAGATTGAGTTCAGGGCGGCTGACGGTGGCGCTGTCCAGTCGCAATCGCGGGTAGCGTTTGATGTCGGCAAATAGCTCGGGAACAGGAATAAACAACTCGGCGGGGCTGAGTACCGGCCTTTGGGTGTCCCCGCAGCGCTGTTCGTAGCGCTGGTGGATGTCCTGCCAGTAGTGTTCGGCGGCGGCCTCGATGCCGGCGCAGCGCAACAGGGCCGTGCGCTCGGGCAGGTAATCGAACAGGCTGCCGCAGCGATCAAAAAACAGTGGCAGATAATATTCCACGCCAGCGGGGGCGATGCCGCTGCTGACGTCTTGATAAACCGGGCATTTGCGGTGGTCGACGTTGAAGCGCTCGTGCCAGCGGCGGCGGAAACTGGCGATGCCGTCGTCGTCGAGAGGAAATTCGCGCCCGGGTAGCAGGTCGATAGCGGTCACTTGCTCTAGGCTGCGCTGGTTCTCCGGGTCAAAGCTGCGCAGGCTGTCGATTTCATCGTCGAGTAAGTCAATGCGGTAGGGTAACTCGCTGCCCATGGGGTAGATGTCGAGCACGGCGCCGCGCAGGGCGTATTCACCGTGTTGATACACCGTGTTGACGTGGTGGTAGCCACCGTTTTCTAGATTGCGGCGAAAGGCGGCTAGGTCCAGAGTTTGTCCACGTCGCAGCTGTAGGCTGTGCGCGCTGAGGTAGTCAGGTGGGGCAATGCGCTGCATTAGCGAGCTTATCGGAGCAACGATAATGCCTTGTTGTAGCTGGTTTATTTCCGTCAGGCAGCGCAGTCGTTCAGAAATAATGTCCTCGTGGGGGGAAAAATTGTCGTAGGGCAGGGTTTCCCAGTCCGGCAGCAGCTTAATGGGCAGTGTGGCGGCAAAAAAATGTAGGTCTTGTTCCAGGCGATAGGCGCTGGCTGTATCGGCTGTGATGACTAGCAGCGGTCGCTGTAATTGGGCGGCCAGCTCGGCGCTGACCAGCGCCTGGCTGGCACTGCTTATATTGCCGAGATCGAGGCTCTGCGTGGCGTTTAGGGTTAGGTTGTCGGGTAGCTGTATCACGGTTGCGGTGTCATTGGCTGGCAAGGGAGGGCATTGTAACGTGTCGGCGCCGCGGGAATAACCCCGACGATCAGCACAAATGCGGGGCTAAAACACCGACATTGGTAGCAGTTGACAGTTGTGGAGGTTGATCTGGGTGGCGTGAATAAAGATAATACGCGCTCCTGAATTTTCCCCCCGACAGCAAAGGGTATCTGCCGTGACTGAGAGAAGACGAGAGCGTCCTGATGATTACTTCGCCGACTGGAAAGAGCGCGAAGCATTAGCCGAGGGGATGATTCCCCTGATTGGTAAGCTCTACCGCAGCAACAACGTCAAAACCTACATCTATGGAAAGAATCTGGTCAATCTTTCTGTGCTGGATATCATGCAGGCGCATCGCTTTGTGCGCCAGGTTGAGCAAAACGAGCTGTCTGAGTACGAAACTTTCCCGGTAATTCAAGCACTGGCAACCCTGGACTTGGGTACTGCACATATCGATGCTGGTCGTATTGCCGTTGCCTATGAAGAGCAGGGCAAGCCCGCAGGGCAGAGCGTCGATGAATTTGTGCGCAGCCAGGTAGCGGGTTTGATCGGCGGCACGAAGGAGCCGACACGTCCGCCACGTGATGTTGTGCTCTATGGCTTTGGTCGCATCGGTCGCCTGATGGCGCGCCTGTTGGTAGAGAAGGCCGGTGGCGGTGACAACCTGCGTCTGCGTGCGGTGGTGGTTCGTCAGGGCGGTGCGGAAAATGACTTGGTCAAGCGCGCATCACTGTTGCGTCGCGATTCAGTACACGGCCCCTTTAATGGCACGATTCGCGTTGACGAAGAGCGCCAGTCCTTTGTGGCTAACGGTGTTGAAGTGAAGGTGATTTACGCCAATTCCCCCGAGGAAGTGGACTACACCCAGTACGGCATTAAAGACGCGATTCTGGTTGATAACACCGGCAAATGGCGCGACGCTGAAGGCTTGTCCATTCATCTTTCGCGCCCCGGTATTGCCAAGGTGATTCTGACCGCACCGGGCAAAGGCGATATGAAAAATATCGTTGCCGGCGTCAACAACGATGAAATTCTCGACAGTGACACGATTATTTCTGCGGCCAGCTGCACCACCAATGCTATCGCGCCGCCGCTGAAAGTGTTGGATGACCGCTTTGGTATTGAAAATGGTCATGTGGAAACGGTTCACTCTTACACCAACGACCAAAATCTCATCGACAACTACCACAAGGGCGATCGCCGTGGGCGCAGTGCGCCGCTGAACATGGTTATCTCTGAAACCGGCGCTGCGAAAGCGGTGGGCAAGGTGCTTCCGCAGATGTTGGGTAAGTTGAGCGGCAACGCGATTCGCGTACCGACCCCCAATGTGTCGCTGGCCATTCTTAAGCTGAACCTGAAAGCAGAGACGACAGCGGAAGAGCTTAACGAATATATGCGCAAGGTGGCGCTGCATTCGCCGCTGCGCAAGCAGATTGATTACTCCAATTCCCCAGAAGTCGTATCCAGTGACTTTGTCGGCTCGCGTCACGCCTGTGTGTTCGACAGCGAGGCCACCATTGTTAATGGCAAGAGTGCGATCCTCTACTGCTGGTACGACAACGAGTTTGGCTACAGCTGCCAAGTGCATCGTGTGCTGGAGCAGATGGCTGGAGTCTCTTACGCGGTATACCCGGCCGAATAATCGGCGCTAACGGCCAGTGACGTGGGGAGCGGAGCTGGCCGCTTTGTATAGTCGGGCTGGCCCCTGTGGCCAGTTTCGCCGTGACATTCCGCGCTGCGAGTCTATATACTTGCGGCAGTTTTTAGGCAGGGTGACTGTGTTCACCTCGTCGTTCTGGGCCTGTGTCGGTCCAGACTCGCAGAATTACATTTTTCGCGTTTAACCATAAGAGTGTCAGAGAACCTTATGATCAAAATCTCCAGGGGCCTGGATTTGCCCATATCCGGCGCGCCCGAGCAACGCATTGAGTCTGGACCCAAGGTCCGCTCGGTGGCAGTGCTCGGATTCGATTATGTCGGTATGAAGCCGACAATGTCAGTGAAAGTAGGGGACCGGGTGAAAACCGGGCAACTGCTGTTTGCCGACAAGAAAACCGAAGGCGTGCGTTACACCGCTCCGGCCACCGGAGTTATTTCAGCCATTAACCGCGGCGAGAAGCGCGTGCTTCAGTCTGTGGTGATCGACGTTGAAGACGACGATTATGAACAATTTGCCAGCTACCCGGCCGAGCAGCTCGCTCAGCTGAGTCGCGAGCAGGTTGCGGACAATCTCCAGCAGTCGGGGCTGTGGACGGCGCTGCGCACGCGGCCGTTTAGCAAGGTGCCGGCGCTCGACGCCGAACCGGCGGCGATCTTCGTTACCGCAATCGACACGCATCCACTGGCGGCTGATCCGCAGTTGGTGATTGCTGAAGCCCAGCAGGATTTCAGCAATGGGCTTGAGCTATTGTGCAAGCTGACCAGTGGCAAGGTGCACCTATGTGTTGCGCCGGGCAGCACGGTGCCCAGCCTGGATAACAGCCAGCTGCATGTGAGCGAGTTTTCCGGCCCGCACCCTGCGGGTTTGGTCGGTACTCATATGCATTTCCTCGAGGGCGCGAGCCTGAGCAAGCAGTTGTGGCATGTCGGTTATCAGGATGTGATTGCCATTGGCCGCCTGTTTACCACGGGCACGCTGCAGACCGATCGCGTTGTGGCCTTGGCGGGTCCCCAGGTTGAGCAACCGCGCCTGCTGCGCACCCGGGTCGGTGCGAGTTTGGACGAGTTGTGCGCAGGCCAATTGAAGGCCGGTGATAACCGGGTTATTTCCGGGTCTGTACTGGGCGGCAGAACATCGCGGGGCGCCATGGCTTATTTGGGGCGCTATCACAACCAAGTCAGCGTGTTACTGGAAGGTGCGCAGCGGGACTTCATGGGGTGGTTGTCGCCGGGTGTTAACAAACACTCGACGCTGCGTATTTACTTGAGCCAGTTTCTTAACAAGCGTTTGCCGTATACCACCAATACCAATGGTAGTGAGCGCGCCATGGTGCCGGTGGGCGCCTACGAGCGCATTATGCCGCTGGATATTTTGCCGACGCAATTACTGCGCTCGCTGATTGTTGGCGATACGCAAATGGCGCAGGACTTGGGTTGCCTGGAATTGGATGAAGAAGATTTGGCGCTGTGTACCTATGTTTGCCCCGGCAAATATGAATACGGCCCGATTCTCCGCGACAATCTCAGCCGTATTGAGAAGGAGGGTTAAGCCATGGGTTTGCGAAGTATTCTCGACAAGCTGGAACCGCATTTTGAAAAAGGTGGCCGCTATGAAAAGTGGTATGCCCTCTATGAAGCGGCCGACACTATTTTCTACTCGCCGGGCTCGGTGACCAAAACCACTGCCCACGTTCGCGACGGTGTGGATCTTAAGCGCATTATGATCACCGTGTGGTTCTGCGCCTTTCCAGCCATGTTCTACGGCATGTGGAACATCGGTTTTCAGGCCAATACCATTATGGCCGAGATGGGTATCGCTGCCGGTGAAGGCTGGCGTCACGCCTTGATCGGTATGTTTGCCGGTTACAATCCGGCGAGCCTCTGGGATAACTTCTGGCACGGCTTTTGGTACTTCATCCCCGTTTACGCGGTCACTTTTGTGGTGGGCGGTTTCTGGGAAGTGCTGTTTGCCATGAAGCGCGGCCACGAGGTCAACGAAGGCTTCTTTGTAACCTCTATCCTGTTTGCCCTGATCTGCCCGCCGTCGATCCCGCTGTGGCAAGTTGCCCTGGGCATCAGCTTTGGTGTCGTCGTGGGTAAAGAAGTATTTGGCGGTACCGGCAAAAACTTCCTCAACCCTGCGCTGACAGGTCGTGCCTTCTTATTCTTTGCCTATCCCGCTCAGCTTTCTGGCGACGCGGTATGGACCGCAGTAGACGGTTATACCGGCGCTACTGCTCTGTCTATTGTGGCCAGCGATGGCATGGCGGCACTGCAAGACAAGTTGACGTGGTTCGACGCCTTTAGCGGCAATATGCACGGCTCTATGGGTGAAGTGTCCACCATCGCGATTCTGCTTGGCGGCGCCGTTCTGCTGTGGACCGGTATTGCCTCCTGGCGCATTGTGCTGGGTGTATTCAGCGGGATGGTCGCACTGTCACTGCTGTTTAACGGCATTAGCAGCGACAACCCAATGATGGCCATGCCCTGGTACTGGCACTTTGTATTGGGTGGTTTTGCCTTTGGCATGATCTTTATGGCGACAGATCCGGTGTCGGCGGCAATGACCAATACCGGCAAATTTATCTTCGGCCTATTGATCGGTTGTATGGTCGTGCTGATTCGCGTGGTTAACCCCGCCTTCCCAGAAGGCATGATGTTGGCGATCCTGTTCGCTAACCTGTTCGCACCATTGATTGATCATTTCGTGGTTCAAGCAAACATCAAACGGAGGTTGGCACGTGGCTAATAACGACAGTATCCAAAAAACACTGCTGGTCGCGGTAACACTCTGTATCGTCTGCGCACTGTTTGTCTCCTCGGCAGCGGTAATGCTCAAGCCGGCTCAAGTTGCGAACAAGGCAGAAGACCGTAAGGCCAACATCCTGGCCGCCGCAGGTATGCTCGACCCTGAGAAGAGCATTGACGAGCAATTTGAACGGGTCACCACCCGTATTGTTGACCTCAACACCGGCAAGTTCACCGATAAGTTTGATCTTGCCAGCTTTGAGCAGAGCAGTATTGCCAAGAACCCTGAGACCTCGGTGGATTTAGGCGCCGGCGATATTGCCAAGATAAAGCGGCGCGAAAATTACGCGACGGTTTACCTGGTGGAAAGCAATGGTGAGCTGGACAAAATCATCCTTCCAGTGCGCGGTGCGGGCCTGTGGTCGACACTGCATGGCTTCCTGGCGCTGGAAAGCGACTTTAATACGGTTGCGGGCTTGGGCTTCTTCGAACACGGCGAAACACCCGGTCTAGGGGGGGAAGTTGACAACCCTAACTGGAAAGCACTGTGGCCTGGCAAGAAGGTTTACGACGAGGGTGACGCGAAAATTCAGTTGATCAAGGGCAGTGTTGATGCCAATACGGCGGAAGCAGAGCACAAGGTTGACGGTTTAAGCGGAGCAACTTTGACCAGTCGCGGTGTAACCAATCTACTGCAATTCTGGATGGGCGAGAATGGGTATAAGCCGTTCTTGAGCAAGCTGCAGTCAGGGGAGGCCTAAGTAATGGCAACGATGAAAGAGGCATTGACCTCACCCATATTTAAGAACAACCCAATTGCGCTGCAGATTCTCGGTATTTGTAGTGCGCTGGCGGTAACCTCAAGCATGAAGGTTACCCTGGTAATGTGTATTTCGGTGATCTTCGTAACCGCGTTTTCTAACCTTGCGGTATCGATGATTCGCAATCACATCCCCGGGGCGATTCGTATCATCGTGCAAATGGTGATTATCGCCTCCCTGGTTATTGTGGTAGACCAGGTGCTCAAGGCTTACGCATATGCTATCAGCAAGCAGCTGTCGGTATTTGTTGGTTTGATTATTACCAACTGTATCGTCATGGGGCGCGCCGAAGGCTTCGCGATGAAGAACCCACCATTAGCAAGTTTTATCGATGGTATCGGTAACGGTTTGGGTTATAGCGTAGTGCTGTTCAGTGTTGCCTTTGTACGTGAACTACTGGGCTCAGGCAGCTTGTTTGGTGTTGAGATTCTTGCCACCGTTAACAATGGCGGCTGGTATTTGCCCAATGGCCTGCTGTTGTTGCCGCCTAGCGCCTTCTTCTTGATTGGTTTCTTTATCTGGATCCTGCGCAGCGCCGACAAAGAGCAGGTAGAGAAAGAAGAATTCAAAATCACTAAGAACAGCCGTAGCGTGAAGGAGGCCTTCTGATGGAGCACTATCTCAGCCTGTTCGTCAGGTCGGTGTTTATCGAGAATATGGCCCTGGCCTTCTTCCTCGGTATGTGTACCTTCTTGGCGATTTCTAAAAAAATTCAGGCCGCTATTGGTCTCGGTATCGCGGTCATCGTGGTGCTGACGCTGACGGTACCTGTCAACAACCTGATTTACACCTATTTGCTGCGCGAGGGGGCCCTGGCTTGGGCTGGATACCCCGATGTGGATCTGAGTTTCCTCGGTCTGCTGAGCTATATCGGTGTTATCGCGGCCATCGTCCAGATTATGGAGATGTTCCTCGATAAATTTGTCCCTGCACTGTACAGCGCGCTGGGTGTGTTCCTGCCGCTGATCACTGTGAACTGCGCCATCATGGGTGGCTCGCTGTTTATGGTAGAGCGCGACTACAACTTTACCGAGTCGGTTGTCTACGGCGCCGGCGCTGGTACCGGCTGGGCGCTGGCAATCACCGCCCTGGCGGGTATCCGCGAAAAGCTCAAGTACAGCGATGTGCCCGAGGGCCTGCGCGGCCTGGGTATTACCTTTATCACCGTTGGTTTGATGTCGTTGGGCTTTATGTCCTTCGGCGGCATCGATCTGTAACCGAGACGAATAACTGGAGACGTTTTAATGAATACAGTGGTTGTTCTCGGTGTGACGATGTTTACCGCGATCGTGCTGTCGCTAGTCGCAGTCATTTTGATCGCGCGCTCGCGTCTGGTGAGTAGTGGTAACGTCACCATCGAGATAAATGGCGAAAAAACTATCAATGTGCCGGCGGGTGACAAGCTGCTGGGCACTTTGTCCAATCAGGGGATCTTTCTGGCATCGGCCTGTGGCGGCGGTGGTAGCTGCGCGCAGTGCAAATGTATTGTGAAAGATGGCGGTGGTTCGATGCTGGCTACCGAAGAGGCGCATTTCAGCCCCCGCGAGGCCCGCGAAGGTTGGCGCCTGTCTTGCCAGACTCCGGTCAAGCAAGACATGGTGATCGAAGTGCCAGAAGATGTGTTCGGCGTTAAGCAGTGGGAGTGTACCGTTGCCTCCAACCCGAATGTGGCGACCTTTATCAAAGAGCTGACACTTCAATTGCCAGAGGGCGAAAATGTCGATTTTCGCGCCGGGGGTTATGTGCAGCTGGAATGCCCGCCGCACCACGTGAAGTACTCCGACTTTGATATTCCCGAGGAGTACCGCGGCGACTGGGAGCGTTTTGGCTTCTTTAACGTAGAGTCGAAGGTCGATGAGACAGTGATTCGCGCTTACTCGATGGCCAACTATCCCGAAGAAAAAGGGCTGGTGAAGTTCAATATTCGCGCGGCGACGCCGCCGCCGAACAACCTGTCACTGCCCGCCGGCCAGATGTCTTCCTGGGTGTTTAGCCTCAAGCCTGGCGACAAGGTGAAGGTCTACGGTCCTTTCGGTGAGTTCTTTGCCAAGGAAACCGATGCCGAGATGGTGTTCATCGGCGGTGGTGCCGGTATGGCGCCGATGCGCTCGCACATCTTCGACCAGCTCAAGCGCCTGAACTCCAAGCGTAAAATTTCGTTCTGGTATGGTGCGCGCTCGCTGCGTGAAGCCTTCTACATGGAAGAGTACGACAAGCTGGCTGAGGAAAATGACAATTTTGAGTGGCATCTCGCCCTGTCAGACCCGCAGCCCGAAGACAATTGGGAAGGCTTGACTGGCTTTATTCACACCGTACTGTACGAGAATTATCTGAAGGACCACGAGGCGCCCGAGGATTGTGAGTACTATATGTGTGGGCCGCCGATGATGAATGCCGCGGTGATCAAAATGCTGGAAGACTTGGGTGTAGAACCGGAGAATATTCTGCTTGATGATTTCGGTGGTTAATCGCGTTCAGTCCATGGAAAAAGCAGCCTTCGCGCTGCTTTTTCTGTTTTTAAGTGCCTGTAGTCCCGCCCCTGAAGAGATTATTCAATTCAGCGGTAAGACGATGGGGACGACTTACCACGTCACGCTGCGCAATCCGGGTAATCTTGAAAGCGCTGTGCTGAAGCAACAGCTCGACTACCAGTTGGCGCATTTCAATCGAATTGCCTCGACCTATATCGACGATTCAGAGCTTAACCAGCTGAATCGGGCGCCGCTGGCAGAGTGGCAGCAACTGAGTGAGCCGCTTTACAATATTCTCAGCCTGGCGATGGAGGTCAGTTGGCTGACTGCCGGGGCGTTTGATATTACTGTGGCGCCCTTGGTCGATATCTGGGGCTTTGGCCCTCTGCAGCGTGAGGGCAGGCCCTCTGAGGACGAGATTGACGCGGCGCTGGCCAATGTCGGCTTTGCTCAGCTTCAGCTCGATATGCTGGCGCCTCGGGTGATGAAAGCCGCGGCGTTAAAAATAGACCTGTCGGCAATTGCCAAAGGTTACGGTGTCGATGCGGCGGCGGTGTGGCTGCACTCGCTGGGTGTGCAGGATTATCTGGTCGAGATTGGCGGTGAGATGCGCGTAGCGGGCAAAAGTCCCCGTGGCGATGCCTGGCGCATTGGCGTGGAGAGCCCCAATGGTGGGGAGCCTCAGCTGGCTATCGCACTGGAGGATATCGCGGTGGCGACCTCAGGGGATTACCGCAATTATTTTGAAGAAGATGGTGTGCGCTACTCACATACTCTAGACCCGCGCACCGGGCGGCCGATTCGCCATTCACTGGCCTCGGTCACCGTGCTTGATGCATCCTGTGCCTTTGCCGACGCCATGGCCACGGCCTTTTCGGTGATGGGGGTAGAGCGTACACTGGCACTGGCCGAGTCCCAAGGGCTGGCAGTGTATCTTATTGAAAAGACGGATGAGGGTTTTGTCAGTCGCTACAGTTCTGCATTTGCCCCCTACATTCACCCACAGGAGTAAGTTATGGCGACCATTTTGGCCACGATTATTTTTATGCTGCTAGTTGTCACTGCCATGTCGGTGGGGGTGATCTTTGGACGCAAGCCCATTGCCGGCTCCTGCGGTGGCGTTGGCGCGGCTTTGGCTGACCCTGATTATGTCTGCGATCTCTGCGGCAATGACCCCAACAAATGCCGGGAAGAGTCTGAAAAGGCAGCAAGCCACCGTGACAGCGGGCAATTTTACGATGCCAGTGGTGACTGAAAAGTTCACTTTGCCTAGCGTGCAATTAATACGCTACTGCCCCTGCTTTTTCTCCCGCCGGCGGTGCTAGTATAGAGCCCTTGTTGTTAGGGGTTCTCTCATCAGTCATGCCAGCTTCTCTGCCAGTGTTTATCGGTCTGCGTTACTTCCGCAAGGGCGCCGGTGACGACCGATTCTTGTCACTCATGTCGTGGTTCTCCCTACTGGGTATGCTGCTTGGTGTGGTATCACTCATCGTGGTGACGGCGGTGATGAATGGCTTTGAGTCAGAGCTGCAGAAACGCGTGTTGTCGGTGTTGCCTCATGCCTACGTAGAGGGGCCCGGCCAGCGGCTTGAGGACTGGTCCAGTTACCGGGATGCGCTTGCCGGTAGCCCGGGGCTATTGGCAGCCGCGCCCTACGTTGGTGGCAAGGCGATGCTGGCGACCTCGTCCAGTGTGCAGGGGGCGGCGCTCTATGGCATCGATCCCGAGCTTGAACGGGCGGTGTCTTCGGTGGCCGACAAGATGGTTGCCGGTCGCTACTTGCAGGCCGCTGCGGGGCACTACGAAATCGTGGTTGGCGATATTCTCGCGCGCCAGCTGGGTCTTATGCCTGGCGATAGCCTGCGACTTATTTTACCCAAGGTGACGGTAACACCGTTTGGGCTGTTTCCCCGGGAGCGCGAGTTTACCGTGGTCGGCATGTTTTCGGCCGGTGTGCAGCTCGATGCCAGCACCGCGTTTATTCATCTGGGCGATGCGCAAAAGCTTTATCAGTTGGGCGATGCGGTGCAGGGCCTGCGCTTGCAGTTCGACGATATCATGGCCTCGGCGCGGGGCGCGGCGGCGCTGCTGCCGCAGCTGCCACAAGGTAGTGTCGCCGTGGATTGGAGCGTCAGTCAGGGCAGCCTGTTTCAAGCCGTTAAAATGGAAAAGTTGATGGTGAGGCTGTTACTGATGTTCATTGTGGTGATCGCTGCTTTCAATATTATTTCCATTTTGAGCATGGCGGTGTCGGCGAGGCGCGGCGCGATTGCGGTGCTGCGCACCATGGGCGCTACACCGGCCGGGGTGATGGCGGTATTTGTGGTTTATGGCATGGCGACGGGCCTCTGCGGTGTGGTCGCTGGCTTGCTGGTCGGTGTGCCCTTGGCGCTGTATATCGGTGATGTTGTGGCCTGGTTCGAAGCGCTGACCGGACTCTATGTATTTGATCCCCAAGTGTACTTTATCAGTCGTATTCCCTCGGTCCTGCGGCTGGGGGATATCGCTCTGGTCTGCAGTTTCGGGATTTCCCTGAGTTTGCTGGCAACGCTTTACCCCGCACGGCAGGCGGCCAAAATCCAGCCCGCCGAAGCCTTGCGTTATGAATAGGCAGGAATGATGAGCCAAATCGAAGCACCCCACACCCAGCCTGAATGGGTCATGCAGTGCCAGGCGCTGTGTAAGCACTATCCCCAGGGCGACAGCCAGCTGCATATTCTCAACAATGTCGAGCTCAGCGTCGGGCGTGGAGAGATGCTGGCGATTGTCGGCCCCTCCGGCGCGGGTAAAACCACGTTGCTGCATATGTTGGGTGGACTGGATTTGCCCAGTAGCGGCAAGGTATTAATTAATGGCCGTGATATCGCTGCCTTGGATGATGCTGCCCGCAGTCGTTTGCGCAATGCGGAATTGGGCTTTGTTTATCAGTTTCATCATTTGCTGGCGGAGTTTAGTGCATTGGAAAATGCCGCTATGCCACTGCTGATTGCCGGGCGCAAGCGCGCTGAGGCGCTGGCAGAAGCCGAGCAACTCCTCTCCAGAGTGGGTTTGGCGCCGCGACTTGATCACCGCCCGGCGCAGCTGTCAGGCGGCGAGCGTCAGCGGGTGGCTATTGCGCGGGCGCTGGTTAATAAACCTGCCTGTGTGTTGCTTGACGAACCCACGGGCAATCTCGACGCCGATACCGCTGAGTCGGTACACGGTTTATTGGCCGAGTTAAATCGCGAATACGCCACCAGCTTGTTAGTGGTTACCCACGACATGCAATTAGCACAGCGTATGGATCGCACGCTGGCGCTGCGCGCGGGTCAACTGCAGGAGTTGCCGCGCTGATGGCGGGCGTGCCGGTTTTTATTGGCCTGCGCTACAGCTTGGGTGGTAGCGGTAGTCAGTTGATGTCTTTTTTGTCGCGTCTGTCTATGGCGGGGCTGGTGCTGGGCATTGCCATGCTGGTCACGGTGTTGTCAGTGATGAATGGCTTTGACCGGGAAATGCGCCAGCGAATTCTGGCGTTGGTGCCGCATATCAGCATGCAGCCCTGGGTGAATCAGCACGACTGGCAGCAGTTGCGCGACAGTGTGCTCAGTCATGCTGAGGTGAGGGCGGCGGCGCCCTATTTGCAGGGCAATGCGCTGTTGGTCAAAGGGGCGGCGGCTGAGCCAGTGCAGTTTTTCGGTATAGACGTGGTCCGCGAACGGGAGGTGTCGCGTTTGGCGGAATACGCGGATTTTTCCGCGTTTCAAGGACGGCAGTTGGTACTGGGTGCCGCGCTGGCCGAGCGCCTTGGTGTGGCCCGGGGCGAGAGTCTCAGTGTCGCCGTGCCGCGCCCAGGCGGCAGCGGAGTGAGTTTTTATCGCTTCGCTGTTGCGGCGTTGCTCAGCAGTGGTACCGAGCTCGATCAACAGCTGGTGTTAATGCCGCTGACTGAGGCAGAACAATTGCTACCCGGCCAGGCGATGTCACTGCGCCTGGCGGTAAACGATGTGTTTAGTGCGCCCCGTGTCGCCTGGGAATTGTCGATGGTCCACGGCCGGGATTACCGCCTGCGCGACTGGAGCCAGCAATTTGGCAATATGTATCACGCTATTCAAATGTCGAGAAAGCTGGTGGTGATTATGCTGCTAGCGGTGGTGGCGGTGGCGGTATTTAATATTGTTTCCACGCTGGTGTTAGTCGTGAACGACAAGCGCGCCGATATTGCCATTTTGCGCAGTCAGGGGGCGACGCGCGGCGATGTGTTGGGCGTGTTTATGATTTATGGCGCAGTCATTGGTGGGGTGGGGGCGGCGCTGGGCGCCGGACTTGGCGTGGTCTTATCGCTGGGTATTGGTGAACTGGTGGCTGGTGTAGAGCGGCTGTTTGACTTGCAGTTACTGCGCTCGGACGTTTACCCGATCAGTTATTTGCCGACGGATGTGCGCGCCGTTGACGTGCTGTGGGTAAGCGCCGCTGCTTATGCGATGAGTATTGCCGCCAGTTTATACCCGGCTTGGCGCGCGTCGCGCATTCCACCGGCAGAAACGCTGCGCCAACACTAGTCGCCGTTGCCGTTAACCCTGCGGGCAGCCCGTAGTTGTTGGCGCTTGCGCCAGCGGCGAACCACGTGTACACGCCACATAATATGCATACTCACTGCGCCCAAAAGCCCGCTAAACAGCCCGGTCAATAAGCAGCCAAGCAAAAACGGTCGCCACAGCAATACCAATTCATTTTGAATCCACTGCCAGGACAGCTCGAATACAAAGGTCTTGGCCGGAACATCCAGCACTGCCGCACCGACTTTGTAGCTAAAATAAAAAAACGCCGGCATTGTTACCGGGTTGGTGATCCATACTAGCATTACGGAAAGGGGCAGGTTGGCGCGCAGCAAGATGGCGATCAGCGCCGCCAGCAGCATCTGTGTGGGCACCGGGACAAATGCAGTAAAAAGGCCGATAAAGAACGCGAAGGTGACCGAGCGCCGGTTAAGGTGCCAGAGGTTGGGGTCGTGCAACAGACTCCCAAATACACGCACCGAGGGATGTTCGCGCATGCGTTCTGGGGCAGGCAGCCAGCGCTTGAAGAATTTACGAGCCATTGGCCCCACTGTAATTGATGTAAACGCAAATAACAGCCGTATGGCCGCAGCTTAAGCGGCGATATTATGCATGTAAGTCGGGAGCTTAACCAGCATGTTGTCATGGATGACGACCGCCGCCGTGGGCTTAGCCGTGCCGCCAATGCTACCGGGTATTGTCGATTGGCGTTGGCCGGCCGTGGCGGCGGTATTGTGCTTGGTGCCGTGGCGCAGCCATAGGCTGCGCCATTTGCCGGTGCTGCTATTGGCGTTTGCCTACAGCGCGGACTACTGTCAGCACCGTCTGGAACAATTGCCTCCCGCTTCCCAGGCCTTTGCCGATATGGAATTCGACGCGTTGGTGCTGGGGCCCGTTGAGCGGCGCGGCACTGCGGCGGCGAGCTACTACCGCTTTGCGGTGCAGTTGCTACCGGGGCAGTGCGCAGGGGATTATTGTCCGCCGGGAGCGCCGCGCTTTCGTCTCAATTATTACGGCGAGTCGGCGCCGCAGGCCGGGCAGTGGCTGCGCATGCGTATGCGCGTGAAACCCCCTCAAGGCAGTGTTTCAGCCGGTGCTTTTGATTATGGGCGCTGGCTGATGGCCAACGGTTACGCCGGTCGCGGCTATGTGCGCGAAATCCTGGCGCCGCTGCCGATAGCGCCGGGTCGACGGGCAAGCTTCCAGCAATGGCGCAGCGCACTTCTGGAGCGCGGGCGCGTTGCCCTGGACGGTTATGCGCAGCAGGGATTGATGCGCGCGCTGTTGTTTGCCGATCGCCGTGATATCACTTCGTCGCAATGGCAGCGCTTTGCCGCCACCGGTACCAGCCACCTGATGGCAATCTCGGGCATGCATATTGGTATCGTGCTTGCGTGGGGGTTTGCGCTGGCTCGGCTGTGGGTGGGACTTGGTCGCGGTGGCCGCTATAGCTTATTGATGGGGCCGCTACTGGCGCTGTTAGCGGCCATAGTTTACGGCGCCATGGCCGGGTTTAGCCTGCCTACTCAGCGGGCATTGATTATGGCGCTGGTGCTGTGTGTGGCGCTGCTCAGCCACCGGCGCATTGGCTCATGGCAGGGCTGGCAGGCTGCGCTGCTGTTGGTGTTGCTGCGCGACCCCATGGTGGTGCACAGCGCGGGGTTTTATCTGTCTTTTGCCGCGGTCGCGGCGCTGTTGTTGATCGCTATGGATAAACCGCGGCGGCGTTGGCGCTGGCTGCAGGCCGTGGATGTGCAGGCGCGGTTGCTTTTAGTGCTACTACCGGTGATGGCGCTGTGGGGCTTTTCTCAGAGTCCTGCGGCGCTGCCGGCCAATGTGTTGGCGATTCCCTTGCTGGCATTATTGATTATGCCGCTGTTGTTTGTCGGATTGCTCTGTTCGTTTGTGTCCTTGGAGGCGTTGTCTGCGGCCTTGTTTGGCTGGGTCGACGCAATATTGACCGGCTTGCTTCACTACCTGCACTGGCTCGAGGGACTGCCGCAGTGGCAGCCGGTGCTGACGCCGGAGGCGCTATGGGCGTTACTGCTTGTGACCTTGCTAGTACTGCTGCCGCGCGGTTTGCCAGGGCGACCATTGGTAGCGCTGCTGTTGTTGGTGGCCGTGTTGCAGGCCCCAAGTGGGCCGCCAGCCGATAGCATGTGGCTGACGGTGATCGATGTCGGTCAGGGCTTGTCGGTATTGGTGCAGCACCGAGATCGCGCCTTGCTGTACGATGTCGGCCCGGATTTTGATGGCGGCTATAACAGCGCTGATGGGGTTGTGTTGCCGTTGTTACGGCGCCGGGGTGTTCACTTTTTGGATCGGCTGGTGTTGAGTCATGGCGATCGCGATCACGCGGGTTCGGCGGCGGCGCTATTGGCGGCGCTGCCTGTTGGCGAGGTGTTGTCGGGGGATGTCGGCCGGCACCAGCGCTATGGTGCTCGAGACTGTCATCGGGCTCTGCCCTGGCGCTGGGGGGCGCTGAGCCTGCAGTTTTTAGCACACGGCGGTGCTAATGCCCGTCGCAGTAACAATCGCAGCTGTGTGCTGTTGTTGCGTCTTGGCGACAGTGCGGTACTGTTGCCCGGGGATATCGAGGCCGATGGCGAGCGCCGTCTGTTAGCGAATTGGCCCGTGCCACAGTCGTTAACCCTGTTGCTTGCCGCGCATCATGGCAGTCGGAGTTCCTCTTCGGCGGCTATGTTGGCGGCGGCGATGCCCGGCGATGTGGTGTTTTCGGCGTCGCGCTTTAACCGTTATCGCCACCCCAGTGAAGTCGTGGTACAGCGCTATGGCAATCTTGGCGCGCAGTGTTGGCAAACCGGCCGCCACGGCAGCTTGCGCTTTGAAATTGATGGCCGCGGTATCAGGCGCCGCTGGCAGGCGCAGCGTGGCCAGTTTTTTTGGCAAGCTCGGCCGCAGGAAATGTGCGCTGTGGCGGATTCAGCTCTTCGATGACTTTTTCGCAGCGGACATCGCTGTATAATGCAGCGACAAAAATAAAGGGGCTGTGTTGTGCTGGAACTCGTTAAAGCTGGTGGTTGGTTGATGCTGCCGATTATTCTATCGTCCATTCTTGCGCTCGCCATCTGTGTGGAGCGCTTTCTGGCGTTAAATCCCACAAAAGTGGCGCCGCGTAATTTACTGAATCAAGTATGGAGCTGGATGCAGAATAAGCAGTTGGATAATGAAAAATTACGCCAACTGCGCGGTGCTTCGCCACTGGGCGAAATCATCGCGGCTGGCCTGGGTAATGCCAAATACGGCCGCGATATTATGAAGGAAAGTATCGAGGACGCGGCTTCTCATGTGATTCACGATTTAGAGCGCTATCTCAATGCCCTGGGGACCATCGCTGCGGTGACACCCTTGTTAGGGCTGCTGGGCACGGTTGTCGGTATGATTCGGGTGTTCAGTGAAATTATGGTGCAGGGTACCGGCAACGCCGGGGTGCTGGCCGGGGGGATATCCGAAGCGCTGATTACCACCGCCTCAGGCTTGTGTGTGGCCATTCCGGCACTGGTTATGCACCGCTACTTTTTGCGCCGGATTGACGCCATTGTGGTCACTATGGAGCAGGATACGATTAAGTTGATCAATGCCGTTCACGGCGATGTGCAGCTTAAAGACAGCGTCAATGGGGGGCGCGCAGCGTGAAGTTTCGGCGTCAACGCATTGACGACGGCGGGGTGAATCTGACGCCACTGATTGATGTGGTGTTTTTGTTGCTGATCTTTTTTATGGTATCGACCACCTTCACTAAAGAGAGCCGTTTGCAATTGCAATTGCCCACCGCTGATGGCGAACCGGTGGTGGAGGATGCCGAGGCCATCGAGATCGTGATCGATGCCCGCGGGCGCTTTCAGGTTAATGAGCGGGCGCTGGGCGACGGGGGACTTGAGGCGCTGTTGCGGGCAATGCAGACTGCGGCTGGGGGTGATACGATGCGCCCGGTTATTATCACCGCCGATGCCAACAGCCCTCACCAATCTGTGGTAACGGCGATGGATGCCGCTGGCCGACTGGGCTTTGTGCAGCTGAGTATCACCACACAGGAATCTGATGTCGTCCAGCCGTAGTGGCGAAGGCGATATGAATTATGAAAAAAAACCCTTCTGATTTAGCTATTTACGGCCGATTATTAAAGTACGTTATACCATTTTGGCCGCTGTTTTTGCTCAGTGTGTTGGGCTTTTCCTTCTACTCGGGCGTGCAGGTAATGCTCGCCGACATGATGCAGTTGATCGTCGATTATATTGGCGGCAACGTTAAACATGGTGAGGGCGGGGTAACGGCCAAGCTTATGTGGATGCTGGGCGGCGACGACTTTAATGTCGCGTCGGCGCGTACCTGGATAGTCGTCGCGCTGGTGGTACTGGGCGTGGGTCGGGGCTTGGGTTTTTTTGTTGGCAACTACTTTATTGCCGGCATATCCCACCGCCTAGTTCATGTGCTGCGCGTTGAGCTGTATAGAAAAATGCAGTTTATCCCCAGCAGTTACTTTGACCGCAACTCTACCGGCGTACTGATTTCCAAAATTACTTTTAATGTTGAACAAGTCACCGGCGCGGCGGTTAATGCCTTGAAAGTGGTGCTACGCGAGGGCACGTTTGCTATCGGTCTGCTCAGCTACCTGTTGTACATGAATTGGCAGTTGACCACGGTCTTTTTGTTGGCCTTGCCGATGATCGGCGTCACGGTGTGGTGGGTGAGTAAGCGCTTTCGCAAGATCAGCCGCAAGATCCAAAATGCCATGGGCGAGGTGAACCAAGTCACTAACGATAGTATCAGCGCCTATCGTGAAATTCGCTTATATGGGGGCAGTGAGCAGGAGCGGGCCCGCTTTGAAGCTGCGAGCCAACGAAACCGCAATCAAAACATTAAAATGGCGTTTTACAATGCCATCAGCCCCTCGGTTATCCAGTTTCCGGTGGTGTTAGCTACCGGGCTGCTCATCTGGATAGCCCTGGGGTTAACGGGTGAAATGACGCCGGGCGCGTTTGTTGCGTATCTGTCTGCGGCGCTGTTCCTTCCTAAGCCCATTCGGCAGCTGGCCGAAGTGAGCAGCGTGATTCAAAAGGGCTTGGCGGCCGCTGAAAATATCTTCGAGTTTCTCGATGCCGAGCAGGAAAAAGACGAGGGGCGTGTAGAGTGCGGGCGACTGCGCGGTGAGATTGACATTCGTCACCTGAACTTCGCTTACAGTCCCGAATTGCCCCGGGTGTTAACCGATATCAACCTCCGAGTTGAGCCCGGAACTTCCTTGGCGCTGGTGGGTTTATCGGGTTCGGGCAAGTCGACTCTGGTGAGTTTGCTGTCGCGCTTTTATCAACACGAAGAGGGCGAGTTGTTACTCGACGGCGTCGATGTTCGCGATTACACCTTGGATAATTTGCGTGCAAATATCGCCTTGGTTACCCAGCAGGTGACGCTCTTTAACGACACGGTCTACAACAATATTGCTTACGGCAGCATGGCGACGGCGAGCCGTGAAGAAGTGCTGGCGGCGGTCGAGGCGGCTCACGCCAGTGAATTTATCGACGCTCTACCTGAGGGAATCGACACGGTGATTGGCGAAGATGGCGTTATGCTATCCGGTGGCCAGCGCCAGCGTTTAGCGATTGCCCGTGCCTTCCTTAAAAATGCGCCGTTGCTGATTCTAGACGAAGCGACCTCGGCGCTGGATAACCGCGCCGAATCCCATATCCAAAAAGCCATGGAAGAGGTGATGAAGGGGCGTACCACCATTGTGATTGCCCACCGCCTTAGCACCATTGAAAACGCGGACCAAATTGTCGTGATGGAGAGTGGCCGAATTTACGAGCAGGGCACGCACGAAGAGCTACTTGCGCTCGGCCAGCGCTATGCGCAGCTTTATAACAAAAACTTTGAGGATGACAGTGCGTCTTGAGGGCTGGCTGAATCGGCGGTGGTATGGCCGCCCGGGGGCGCTGTGGCTGATGTGGCCCCTGGAAATGCTGTTTCGCGGGGTTGCCGCGCTGCGCCGCCGCTGGACGCGGGCGCAGGCCTGCGGTGTTCCGGTGATTGTCGTCGGCAATATTGCGGTGGGTGGCAGTGGTAAAACCCCGGCTGTGTTGGCGATAGCCAAACACCTGCAGGCGGCCGGTTACCGCCCTGGTATTGTCAGTCGCGGTTACGGCGGCCGAGCCAGCCACTACCCGCTGTTAGTCAATGCCGACGTGACGCCCGCTGAAGCCGGTGATGAACCCTGTTTGATGGCCCGCCGCAGTGGCCTGCCAGTCGCGGTGGCGCCAGATCGCGTTGCCGCCGCAAAATTGTTGGTAGAACAGTGCGGGTGTACAGTGATTATTAGCGACGACGGTCTGCAACATTACCGTTTGGCGCGCAATATTGAGGTGCTGTTAATTGATGGTGCTCGCGGATTCGGCAATGGCCACTGCCTGCCGCTGGGGCCGCTGCGCGAGCCAGTCGTGCGCAGCGCCGAGGTGGATTTGAGCATTTGTAATGGTTCGCCCAAAGTGGCACTGCCCGCTTATTTATCGGCGCATGTGATGACCTTAGATGGCGATACCTTGGTCAACATTAGCACTGGTGAGCGCTGTGCGGTGAGCGATTGGCCGGCGCGGCGGCGCCGAGTGCGAGCGATCGCGGGGATAGGCCATCCGCCGCGTTTTTTTGCGGCGCTGGCAGCGCAGGGCTTTGACTGCATAAGCCAGGCTTTCCCAGATCACTACCAGTATCGTGCTGAGGATTTACAGCATGACTCCAACTTGCCCTTACTGATGACAGAGAAGGACGCAGTAAAATGCGCGGCCATTTGTCCGCCGGATAGCTGGATGTTGCCGGTCGATGCGCGTTTGAGTAGTGCTTTTTACCAGCAGTTGGAGGGCTTGCTCAGCAAGCCCATTTAGATCGCCAGAGGGGACCCCATGTCTTACACCGTTATTATTCCCGCCCGCTATGCCTCCAGTCGTCTGCCGGGAAAGCCGCTGTTGGATATCGCCGGTAAACCGATGATTCAGCATGTGTGGCAGCGGGCTTCGAGTAGCGCCGCACTGCGGGTGGTGATTGCTACCGAAGATGAGCGGGTTGCCGATTGCTGTCGCAATTTTGGTGCCGAGGTGTGCATGACTAGCGCCAGCCACGAGAGTGGTACTGACCGCTTGCAGGAGGTTGTCGCGGCGCTGGGTTTAGATGACAGCGATATTGTGGTTAACGTCCAGGGGGATGAACCCCTGTTGCCGGCGCCGGCGATAGAGCAGGTGGCGGGCAATCTGGCGGCCACACCCGCGGCCGGCATTGCGACCTTGATGGAGGCCATCAATGATGTCGACACGGTATTTAATCCCAATGCGGTTAAAGTCGTCAGCGATCGCGAGGGCTTTGCCCTGTACTTCAGTCGCGCGCCGATTCCCTTTTGCCGAGATCAGTGGTTGGAGGGGCGCGGAGAGCTACCCGTGGCTCCCCGCTATTGGCGCCATATTGGTATCTATGCCTACCGCGTGGCGTTTTTACACCAATTTGTGAGTTGGCCTAGCGGTGTATTGGAAAACTGCGAGCGCCTGGAGCAGCTGCGCGCAATGGAAAACGGCGTGCGTATTCATGTTGCCGAAAGCTGTGTGGATATTCCCGCTGGTGTCGACACCCAGGCCGACTTAACGGCAGTGCGGCGCCTGCTGGGAGCGGTAGACAATGCCTAAACGGGTGTTGTTTGTCTGCTTAGGGAATATCTGTCGGTCGCCTACCGCGCATGGCGTATTTCAGCAGCGGGTGGACGGCGCGGGGCTAAGTGACGCGGTGTTGGTCGATTCAGCGGGTACCGCTGGCTGGCACTGTGGGCGGGCGCCGGATCCTCGCAGTCAGGCTTTTGCCGCCGCGCACGGTTACGATCTGTCAGCGCTGCGCGCGCGGCAGGTTGCCGCGGAGGACTTTCGGCAATTCGATTATATACTGGCGATGGACCGGGCTAACCTCAGCGATTTGCAAGCGCTCAGGCCGGTGGATAGTCGCGCCGAATTGGCGCTGTTTCTCGACTATGCTGATGGGGCCTGTGATGAAGTCCCCGATCCCTATTACGGCGGTGATGACGGGTTTGTCACCGTGCTGCGCCTCGTCGAGGCCGCCGCTGACGGTTTGCTGACGGCTATCCGGCGGACACTCTGATGCTGTCGATGCGTCAACACCATTCCTTGCTTGACTGCAATACGCTGGCAATCGATGCCCGTGCTCACAGATACTGTTCGGTGACTAGCCTGGGTGAACTGCGCGAGGCGCTGGACTATGCCCGCGGCGAGCAGTTGCCGGTGTTGGTGCTCGGTGGTGGCAGTAACTGTGTGTTTAGCGGTGATTACCCTGGGCTGGTGGTGCATATGCAAAACCGCGGGCTTGTGGTCGACGAAGTCAATGGTCAGCCACTGCTGCGGGTGGGTGCCGGTGAAAACTGGGATGAGCTGGTGCGTAAGTGCCTGGATGATGGTCTTTACGGATTGGAGCACTTAATCGCAATTCCGGGATCGGTGGGGGCTGCTCCGGTGCAAAATATTGGTGCCTACGGGGTCGAATTATCCCGTTGCCTGCATTGGGTGGAGGGTTGGGATATCGATCGGGGCTGTTTGCGCCGGTTAAGCGCCAGCGACTGTAAGTTGGCTTATCGGGACAGTATTTTTAAAGGCGAGTTGCGCGATCGCTTTGTGATTACTGAAGTGGCTTTGCAACTGCATCGTCGGGCGCAGACCCAGGCGGCCTACCCAGTTCTGCGCGACTACCTGCTCGCGGCCGGGGAGTCGGTCGACAGCGTTCATCCTCGCGTGCTGGCCGAGGCGGTGGCGGCTATACGTGCCAGCAAATTACCGGATTACCAGCGTGAGCCCAATGCCGGCAGTTTTTTTAAAAATCCCCTGGTTAGCGCTGAGCAGGCGGCAGATCTGCTCCACCGCTGGCCAGAGCTGGCGCACTGGCCGATGGCCGATGGCCGCGTCAAACTTGCGGCGGCATGGCTGGTGGATTGCTGCGGGTGGAAGGGGCGCCGCAGGGGGCCGGTTGGGGTGCACCCGCATCAGGCGATAGTCTTGGTCAACTATCAGCGGGGCAGCGGTGAACAGCTGTTGGCCCTGGCAGATGCTATTATCGACTCGGTGAACGAGCGCTTTGGTGTGTGTTTGGAAATTGAGCCGCGAGTGTACTGATGGCCGGTATAGCGCAACATGGCGCTGTCGATATTAATCTGCTTGGCGGGCAACTGCACTATCAGCCCGAATTTGTCAGTGCCGCCGATACGCTTTATCGCGTGCTGCGCGATAGTGTCGCTTGGCAGCAGCCGGTATTGCGTATTTACGGCCGCCAGCGGCCAACGCCGCGTTTAGTGAGCTTTGTTGGCGACCCCGGCCTCAGCTATCGCTACAGTGGTCAGTGCCACCACTCGGCTGACTGGCCCGCCGGCGTCGCGGCGCTGCGCGAGCGCTTGGCCAATGAATTCCAGCTGAGGTTTAATTGCGCGCTACTCAACTACTACCGCGACGGCGGCGACAGTATGGCCTGGCACAGCGATGACGAAACCGAGCTGGGGACGTCGCCGGCTATTGCCTCCATTAGCCTGGGCGAGAGGCGTGATTTTCGGTTTCGGCCAAAACCGAGGGGGGCTGCAGCGGGGCAGCCGGCGCAGACGATTGCTCTGGAACATGGCTCCTTACTGCTGATGTTGCCGCCGACCCAGGCGAATTGGCAGCATTGTGTGCCGCGCCGGGTTGGCTGTGGTGGACGGATTAATATCACTTTCCGGCAGTTGATTGGCTAAGTCCCTGGTAGCTTCGAGATGGGGCTAAATGGTATCGTTTGTCTCCTAATACAGGGAGTTGCACTATGATCACAGTGTTGGTTGCCGATGACCACGCCATGGTACGTACTGGCATAGCAGGGATGCTGGATGAGGCGGACGATATTCAGGTTGTTGCCGAGGCCGCCAGTGGCGAAGAGGCTATTCAGAGGTGTCGAGAGCTAAAGCCGGACATCGTGTTGATGGATATCCGTATGCCGGGTATGGGAGGGCTTGAGGCGACGCGCAAATTACAGCAGTTAGTCCCCGAGACCCGCATTATTGCCGTTAGTGCGTGCGAGCAGGAGCCTATGCCTAGCCGTTTGCTCAAAGCGGGGGCTTGGGCCTATTTGAGCAAGGGCGGCGACGATAGCGGGCAGGAAGTGTTGACCGCCGTTCGCCAGGTTGCCAGCGGCAAGCGCTATTTGAGCCCAGCCATCGCCCAGGCCCTAGCTTTGCGCGGTTATGACGATCAATCGGCTTCGCCCTTTGATAGCCTGTCAGAGAGGGAAATACAGATTAGCATCATGATTGGCAATGGCTTGCGTGTGCAAGATATTGCCGACACCTTACATATACAAGCCAAAACGGTTAACAGCTACCGCTACCGCATTTTTGAAAAGCTAGACGTCAATGGTGATGTGGCATTGACGCTGCTGGCGATTCGCCACGGCTTGATCGAGGCGCCCAGCGCTAGCTGACCCCCCTATATGTCGTCTTCGCAAAAGTTTGACCACCAGCGCTTCTTAAAGACTGTCACTCAGAAAGCCGGTGTGTACGTCATGCTGAACGAGGCTGGCGAAGTACTGTACGTGGGCAAGGCAAAGAATTTGCGCAATCGCCTCGGCAGTTATTTTCGCGCCTCGGGCCTGAGCAATAAGACGATGGCCTTGGTGTCGAGGATTTTTCAGATCGAGGTCACCGTGACGGCGACCGAGAGCGAAGCGCTGCTGCTTGAGCAAAATCTCATCAAGCAGTATCGGCCGCCCTATAATATTTTGCTGCGCGACGACAAATCCTACCCTTATATTTACCTAAGTAGTGACCAGCAGCACCCCAGGCTGAGCATGCAGCGGGGCGCAAAGCGGGGAAAAGGTCAGTACTTTGGCCCCTATCCCAGCGCCGGTGCAGTGCGCGAGAGTTTAAGCTGGCTGCAGAAGGTGTTTAAGGTGCGTCAGTGTGAAGACAGCTACTACCGCAATCGCAGCCGTCCCTGTTTGCAATACCAAATCGGCCGCTGCAGTGCGCCCTGCGTGGGCAACATCAGCGATCAGGAATACGCCCGGGATGTGCAGCACACAGAATTGTTTTTAAGTGGCAAGAGTGCGGCTTTGCAGCAGGCGTTGGCCGATGACATGGAGCGCTGCGCTGAGGCGCTGGAGTTTGAAAAGGCCGCCGAACTGCGCGACCGCATTGGCTATTTGCAGCAGGTGCAAGCCAGTCAGTGTATCGAGGGCGAGGACGGCGATCTGGACATTATCGCCGGCGTATTGCAAGCCGGGCTGTGTTGTATACAGCTGCTGTCGGTGCGCGCGGGGCGGGTGTTGGGCAGTCGCAGCTACTTTCCCAAGAGCTTGTTGGAAGAGACTGTAGACAGCCACGTTGAGGCATTTATCGCCCAGCACTATTTGACTGGCAGCGGTGCGGTCGATTTACCAAAAGAGCTGGTGCTTAATGTCGAGCTAGCAGACGCAGCGCTGCTGGCGGGCAGCTTGAGTGAACAAGCGGGCAGGCAGGTTGCGATTGTCCACCGGGTACGCAGCCGGCGGGCCAAGTGGCAGCAGCTGGCAATCACTGCCGCCGAGCAAAATTTGCGGAATCGATTGGCGGCCAGTGAAAGTATGGCGGGGCGTTATCGCGCCTTACAGGAGCTTTTAGAGCTGGATAATTTGCCGTCGCGGCTGGAGTGCTTTGACATCAGTCACAGCAGCGGCGAGGCTACCGTGGCGTCCTGTGTGGTGTTTGACGACAACGGGCCGCTGAAGGCCGATTATCGGCGTATGAATATCGATGGCGTGGCTGCCGGCGATGACTATGCGGCGATGCGGCAGGCGCTGAGCCGGCGCTACAGACGTGTTGCCAGTGGCGAGGTGCCGCGCCCGGATATCTTGTTCATTGATGGTGGCAAGGGGCAGCTAAATCAGGCGCTAAGGGTGTTGGCCGAGCTGGAAATCAGTGAATTGCTGACCATCGGGGTTGCCAAGGGCGCGGACCGTCGCGCTGGCCTAGAAGTGTTGATCCGCGGGGACACCGGGCGAGAATTGACACTGGCTGACAACAGCCCGGCGCTGCATTTGATACAACATATCCGCGATGAGTCTCACCGTTTCGCTATCGGGGGGCACAAAGCTCGCCGCGATAAGGCTCGCCGTCAGTCGGGCCTGGAGGCTATTCCCGGCGTGGGGGCCAAGCGGCGCCGAGAACTGCTGCGGCATTTTGGCGGTTTGCAAGGCGTGCGCAAGGCCAGTGTGGCCGATTTGTGTCGCGTGCCGGGGATCAGTGAAAAAATCGCCCGGGAAATCTATGAAGGACTGCGCGGGGCGTAGAAAAGCCCTAGAATAGCGCGACTTGATGTAAATGAGATGCTTATGAATATACCCAATGCCCTTACGCTGTTTCGAATCGCACTGATCCCGGTGTTTGTTGTACTGTTTTATCTGCCGTTCCCCGGCAGTTACCTCGTTACAGCGGCGGTGTTTGCATTGGCGGGGGTCACCGATTGGCTGGATGGTTATTTGGCGCGCAAGCTTGGCCAGTCGACGCCGCTGGGAGCGTTTTTAGACCCGGTGGCTGACAAACTGATGGTCGCGGTAGCCCTGGCGCTGCTAATCGAGCGCTACGACAGTGTGTGGTTTACGCTGCCGGCGATCATTATTATCGGCCGAGAAATTGTAATTTCAGCGCTTCGCGAGTGGATGGCCGAGCTGGGTAAGCGTACCAGTGTTGCCGTGTCGTACTTGGGTAAAGTGAAAACCACTGCTCAGATTGTTGCCATTATCGGTCTGTTGATGATGCCTCCGGTGCCGGCAAGTCTCTGGTATCAGGCGAATATGCTGTGCTTGTATGTCGCGGCCTTGCTGACGCTGTGGTCGATGTTGATTTACCTTCATGCGGCGTGGCCGGATCTGCGTGGCAGTGAGGCTGAGGATGCGTAAAAAAATCCGATAAATCAGCAACTTTCCTTGACAGTTAGCGGCCAGCAGCTAGAATAGGCGCCTTCTTGAGTTGCCGTCCCCAGCAGGGGTGCAGGGAACTCAGAATGTTGCGGGAATAGCTCAGTTGGTAGAGCGCAACCTTGCCAAGGTTGAGGTCGCCGGTTCGAACCCGGTTTCCCGCTCCAAGTACTTAGCGGTCTTTCGATCGCAGGTATCAAAGGCGCGGTGGCAGAGTGGTCATGCAGCGGACTGCAACTCCGTGTACGCCGGTTCGATTCCGACCCGCGCCTCCATTTTCCTTCCCTTGATTTTTCGTTAGCGCAAGCGCGGGTTATTTCGCGCGGGCTTTTACCGTGTCCAATGGCTGTACGTCGGCGGTTTGGCTTTGGTAGCTCTGCCTAAATTGCTCCCAGCTCATCGGCATCTTCTGGCGCCAGCGCCCGGGCAGATTGCTCAGCGGAATGGCCAGGCCATTGCTCTCGCGCCAAAACAACCAGTCGCAGTGCAGGTGAGGGGTGAGGCGGTCGGCAATTTGTGCGGCAGCTGTACTCAATTTCAGGCCGCGCAGGTCGCTGCGCTTCATGGTGATGGTCTCGAGCAGAGACAAGTCTTCACTCAGCGCAAACAATATGGCCGCGCGCTCCCCGCGTTCAAAGCGCGAGATCAAAAAGCTGGCTTCAGAGATATTGCTCAGCGGGTCGGGCAGCAGCTGGCTGCCACTTTTCACCCAGCCGTTGTGCTCAGCTTGCTCTGCGGCGATTTGCAGGCGGTGAAAGGCGTCGTGGCGCGCACTGGCGCCGTCCATCAGTTCAATGCGATTGAGACAGCTCTGGACCTCATTGAGCGGAATCTCTTCCAGGCGCACATCGTAAAAGCCAGATTTTTCAAAGCAGCCTAGGTCGACAAAGCAGTTCATATCTGAGAAACGCATGGGGTATTCCGCCTTTTTGATCTAACGGTTTTATTATGTGTCTGGCCTGGCGCAAGAACAAACGCAGATACGTGTTTTTCCCTATTGTTACAAAAAAGTGTGCGCTGTGTCTCGTTTTGATTTCGGCTAGTTGCGCCAAATTTGCCGCTAAATGTCATGAAATTCGCTTATGTTAACTAGTGTAAAGCGGAAAGGCGGTTCGGCTGCGATTTGCGAAGGCGACGAGTGACAGCATCACCGGCACCTCGACTAACACGCCGACAACCGTGGCAAGTGCGGCGGCGGAGTGCAGGCCAAATAGCGAAATTGCCACGGCCACGGCTAGTTCAAAAAAGTTGGATGTGGCGATCATACTGGCGGGGGCGGCGATGTTATGTGGCAGGCCCATTCGCCAGGCCGCGAAATACGCCAGCGCAAAGATGCCGTAGGTTTGTAGGATTAGCGGCAGGGCGATCAAAGCAATATTCAGTGGTCGGCTGATAATGACGTCGGCCTGAAAACCGAAGAGCAGGGCGACGGTGGCCAGCAGTCCGGCCATGGACCAGGGTTTGAGTTGGCGCGTGAGTCGCTGTAGAGATGCTTCGCTGAGGGCTCTGCGCGTCGCCAGGCCGGCCAATAGCGGGAGCAGCACGTATAGCGCGCTTGATAACAGCAGGGTTTGCCAGGGAATAACGATGGCATTCAGGCCCAGCAGCAGTGCGCAAAGCGGGGCGAAAAGCAGCACCATCACGATGTCGTTGAGCGAAACCTGTACCAGCGTATAAGCGGGGTCGCCGTCTGTTAGCTGGCTCCACACGAAGACCATCGCGGTACAGGGCGCGACGCCGAGTAGGATCATGCCGGCTATATATTCACTGGCGGTCTGCGGGTCGACGAGGTCGGCAAATAGGTAATCGAAAAAAAGTGTCGCGATGGCAGCCATGCTAAAGGGCTTGATTAGCCAATTTACCACCAGGGTTAGCGCCAGGCCGCGGGGCCGTTTGCCCACGTTGCGCAGTGACGCAAAATCAATGTGCAGCATCATTGGGTAGATCATCAGCCAGATCAGCGCGGCGATCACCAGGTTAACGTGGGCGAATTCCAGGTCGGCGATGACGGTGAAGGGGGTGGGGTATGCGTTGCCGGCAACGACACCGACGGCGATGGCGATGGCGACCCACAGGCTGAGATAGCGTTCAAATGTACCCACGGTTAGTTGCTCCCTTGGTTGCTGATATCGGCGCTGAGGGCGGCAAAGGCGGCGGGCCACTGTTGTCGCGGCAGCTTGGCCAGTTGTGCGCTGCGCATGGCCTCTAAGCGGTGTTGGATAATCGCGATGCACTGGTTAAATGCCGCGTCGATTTGCTGCTCACTGCCGTCGCATTTGGAGGGGTCGCTAAGCCCCCAGTGGATGCGCAGCGTATCGCTGAGCCACAGCGGGCAGGCTTCGCCGTTGGCGCTGTCGCAAACGGTGATCACCACGTCGGGTGTGAAGTCGCCGAGGTCGTGCCAGGATTTGCTGTTTAAGGTGCTGACGCCAATGCCTCGCGCCTGCAGGTGTTCCAGGCTTTTGGCGTGGACTTCACCACTGGGGGCGCTACCGGCGCTGGCGGCCCGGTAGTCTGGGTCGGCGAGGGCGTTGGTTAGCGCCTCGCAGAGAATGCTGCGGCAGCGGTTGTGGGTGCAGACATATAATAAATTCATTGCGGGCTCTCTTTGCAGTCGGCGGATTAGCAGCCGCTGGTATCGGCGAGCCTTGCCAGCTCGGTGCGGGTGTAGCTGGGTTCGGCAGCCAGGGCTTCATCGATAATTAGCGTTGCCCAAGCGGGCAGTTGGGGGTGTAGCCGGTAGTACACCCATTTGCCGCGGCGATCATCTACCACGAGTTGGCAACGCTTGAGTTCGGCGAGGTGGCGAGACACCTTGGGCTGGCTCATGGCCAGCGCGCAAGTCAAATCGCAAACGCATAGTTCGCCGGCGCGCCGAATGAGCAGCAGGCTTTTGAGTCGGGTTTCCTCGGACAGACATTTAAACAGTTGCAGGGTGCTGATCATGGCGCTTCCTAGTCATTGGCGGCCATTATATATGGAATATCATATGTGTATAGCTTCACGGCTGCGTAAATCCCGTACTGCGCTGCAACAACAGGGGCATTATCCTTTTCTTGTGCGCTGTGTAATAGCGGTAGATTCGAATGCCTGTGATATTGAAAATATTAGTGTCTTTAGGCTTTTCGCTAATGATTGGCGGTGGCTGGCTGTTCGCCTGCTCGACTCAGGAGCCGGCGGCGCAGCTGCGCGCCCAGCAAGCGTCTTGGCGCGCAGCGACGTTTTATTCTCCGGGGCTGCGCCAGCAATTGGCGCAGGACAATGGCGCTGAATTATTTAATGGCGGGCGGCGGTTTATCGTGCATTATCGAGCGGGGAGCACGGCGACCTTGCTTGAGAGGCTGGCGCTCGAAGGCTACGCTGTAGAGACAGTGAACACCGCATTTCAGCAATTAATTTTGCGGTTGGACAATAAAAATCAACTCGAAAATTTACAAGGGATAGAGGCTATTGTCATAGTGTCTCTAGCCAAGTAGTTCGCGTTAACCGAGACACGTTTATGACGACAATCCAGACCAGGCTGCGGTGGTTTACCGTGGTGATGCCGGCAATATTGGCCCTGTGTGGCCCGGCTTGGTTGTGGGCCGATGTGGATGGCCGCTCGGCAGCGGCATCGCGTTTGGGGAGTCATTTGCGGGACATGCTGCGTGAACGCCAGGCGACTCCCAGTGCCGAGCCTTCGGGGCTGTTGCGCAAAATGCGCAACGAGCTGCAGGCTGGCCGTATGCCGGTGGTGCTCAGGCTTGATGCTGCGGGCCTCTCTGCTGAGCACTTGCGCAGTGAGTTGGCTGCGATCGATACACTGCAATTACATTATTTAAGTAGTGACTTGCGCTGGGCACGGGCGACCGTGGGCGATGCGGCGGCATTGGCGGCGCTAGCGGCCCAGCCGTGGTTGGCGACCGCCGACTACGCGCCGCCACCGATTTTGCGCCGTGGTGCGGCGCGCAGCCGTGCAGGCGTGGCGCTGCGCAGCGAGCAGTTGGCTGCCAGCGCAAGTGTCGATGGCAGTGGCCAGACCGTTGGCGTTATCTCGGACAGTTTCGCGCATACCGCCGGGGTGCGCAGCGAAAACACCACGCCGTCGATTGGCGTTGCCGGAAGTCTGGTTGACAGCCGCCCTCAGAATAGCGGTGATCTGCCGGCAGTCGTGCAGATACTCAATGACAGCAGTCGTGACAACAACGGCAATTTTAGCGGTAGCGACGAAGGCGCGGCGATGGCCGAGTTGATCTACGACGTGGCGCCGGGTGCGGGCCTGATGTTCCACACCGCTGGCGGCAGTCGGCGTGAGTTCGCCGATGCTATCGACACGCTGTGTCGCGGCGGCGCCACCGTCGTGGTCGACGATGTGTTATTTCTGACCGAGGCCAGCTATCAGGATGACTTGCCGGCCATTGCCGCTAGGCGTTGTGTGCAGGCCGGCATTCCCTATCTGAGCGCGGTGGGTAACGATGGCGATCAGGGGCAGCGATTTGTCTATCGCGACAGCAATGCACAGATCGCCGATCCCGCCAGCCGCGACGCGCCGATCGGAAACGATTTGCACAATTGGTCCGCTAATGGCGACGACCGTTTTATGGCGGTAACCCTGCCGGCATTCTCGCAAATGTATGTTTTGCTAAATTGGAATCAGCCCAATGCCAGTGTCAATGCCAATAGGGGGGCGCAGGTCGACTTAGATTTATACGCTACCACCGCGGACGAGGTGGCGGCGCTGGATATCGATAATCCCGGCTTCTATGGCCGCGGTGCCAACGTTCAGGGCAGCACGGGGGCGCCCTTTGGTGACGCCGTGGAATATGTATTGCTCGAGACCGGCGCCCGCAGCGTCACCTACTATTTAGCGGTTGAGCATGTTGCGGGGAGTCAGGGTGACATCCCTCAGCAGCCGGGGGTGCCATTGGAATTTCGCCTGCTCTATACCGGCGCTGTTCCCCTGGATATAGAGTACGACTTTAACGCGCCCAGCAGCTGGGGGCACGCGCTGGCCGAGGGCATAGCCGCCGTTGCCGCGGTGGCTTGGTGGGAGTCACCGGAATACGTGCCCAGCTTTTATACCAGTGTGGGTATCGACCCTGAGCCCTTTACCTCCCGTGGCGGCACACAGCACCTGCAGTTCGATGACGATGGCAACTACCAACTCGCCGAACGGCGGCCGCCACACTTTGCCGCTGTGGACGGTAACAACACCACCTTTCTCGGGTCGCCGTCAACGAGCTCGGCGCCAGAGGACGGCGAGCCCGATGACTTTCCTAATTTTTTTGGCACCTCTGCGGCGGCCCCGAACGCGGCGGGAGTCTTTGCGTTGCTGTTAGAGGCCTTTCCGGGGGCGACCCCCGAGCAACTTATAGCCGCAGTTAGGGATAGTGCTATCGACGTCAATGGCCTGCGAGCGGAGGTCGGTGTCGACGACGTGTCTGGCAGTGGCCTGCTCGATGCCAGCGCTGCCGGCCTGTTACTGGAGCAACGGCTTGGCAGCGGCGGCACCGGCACCGAGGGGAGTGACGGCGGTGGCAGCAGCGGCAACAGTGGCAGCGGCGCAGGCAGTGAGTCCGACGCCAAAGCGCCCAATGACGGCGGCTGCTTCATTGCCACGGCGGCTTACGGTAGTTTCTTGGCGGAAGATGTCGAATTGCTACGCCATTTTCGCGACCGTGTTTTACTGCGCTTTGATCTGGGGCGACAATTTGTACAGCTGTATTACCACTATTCACCGCCCCTGGCCGACGCCATTGCTGAGCGGGCTTGGGCGCGTGGCGCGGTGCGCGCCGGTTTGTTGCCATTGGTGCTTGGCATTCGTTACCCCTTGCTCAGCGCGGCGACCTTGTTGCTGCTACTCGCCGGGCTGCGTTACCGCCGTAGTCGGCGCCCGCAGAAAGCACTAAACCTTGTCTAAGGCGTTGTTTTTGTGAGGCCTAGCCAGTAGAATCGTCCGCCTTCACACCACCGCATGCGCGCCTCAGTGCAATTGCCGGTCACTGCCCGAGTGGTGAAATTGGTAGACACAAGAGACTTAAAATCTCTCGACCTCACGGTCGTGCCGGTTCGATTCCGGCCTCGGGCACCAATCCACTGATTCCCAGCGCATTCAGCGTTTATTCAGTTAGTCCTCACCATACTGTCGCTATCATTCATTACTGGAGTAGCGCCATGAAGCCGCTATCGATTGGTTTGGTTATCGCTATCAGCATGGGCTCGGCTGCGGCATCAGCTGAGCATCTTGTACATTCTCATCGCGGTTACGGCAGTTCACCCAATTTTTATGTGTTTGGTGGCTTGGGGGCGTCGGAATTTGATACCGATGCTGGCGACATTCGCTACAGCTTCGGCGATGGCTCGCTGCACGATATTACTGTGGACAATCAATCGACGGCGGCACGGTTTGGCTTCGGGCTGATGCTTAACGAGGCGGTGTCCATAGAGCTGGGGTATGCCAGTCTGGGTGAGCTGGGTGCAGATGCGCGTTCCGACGGTAGCCGGGTGCTGAATAATGGCTACGCGGCGGGGCCGGTGGATATCGAAGGTGATGTCGATGGAGGCTTCTTCGGCGTGCGCTTGCATACGCCCATGTCTGAGCCGGCCTCGGCCTTTGTCCGCGCCGGTTTGTATGGCTGGAATATGGAAGGGCGGGTGGAAGACAGCAGTCGCAGTGGTCGTTTTTTGCTTGAGGGCAGCGACGTCTATATGGGCGTGGGCTTCATGATGGCGCTGTCGCCGTCGGCGGGGGTTTCTCTGTCTTATGACTATTACATGCTGGAGGACGACAGTCGCGCCTTTGAGTCGGCCGCCGATGTCTTATCGGTGGATTTGCTGCTGGCGTTTTAATTATAAATAGCCGTTGTAATCAGCGGATTGGCGCTTTTTCGCCGCAAAGTCGGGTAATTATGAACAAGCTGTAATGGGGTTGTGCCTCAGCTTTCTCCATAATCGGGTGATTAATAAAAGATTGCTCGACTGCGATGGTAGCAGATCGTCGGCACGACAACGGAGAAAGTATGGCAAGCCTAGCATTTACGCTCAATGGTAAGGCGATTCAACTCGATGTCGACCCAAGCACACCGCTGCTGTGGGTGATACGTGATGAATTGGCGATGACGGGTACCAAGTTTGGTTGCGGCATGGGTTTGTGTGGCGCCTGTACCGTGCACTTAAATGGCGCGCCCATTCGCAGCTGCAGTTTTCCCGTGCAGGCGGCTGCCGGTCAGAAAATCACCACGATTGAAGGTTTGATCGGCGACAGCGGCGCCTTGCACCCGGTTCAGGAGGCGTGGCTTTCCCTGAATGTTCCCCAGTGCGGCTACTGTCAGTCCGGCCAAATTATGTCGGCGGTGGCGCTGTTGGAGAGTAATCCCACGCCCAGTGATGAGGACATTGACACGGCGATGGCGGGCAATATCTGCCGCTGTGGCACCTATCCAAAGATTCGCGCGGCGATTCATGCGGCGGCCCAGGTTGTGCAGCAGTTCGATCCACGTCAATCCGTGCAGGAGTCCCAGTCATGAGTGTGAGCCGCAGAGGATTCATCAAGGGTGGTGCGGCTGTCGCGGGCTCGCTGTGTGTCGGGGTGCAGTTGTCCGGTTGTGCGCCGGTGCCCTTGCCCCATGCTTCAGGACGCGATTTACAGCCGAATGCATTTATACAGTTGAGCCCGGAAGGGGTTTTTACCCTGCAGTTACACAAGGCGGAAATGGGGCAGGGCACCTATACCGGCATGGCGACGCTGGTTGCTGAAGAGCTCAATATGCCTCCCGAAATGTTGAATATTGAGCAGGCGCATTTCCACCCGGAGTTTATCGACCCCGATTTTTACGTGATGTTGACCGGCGGTAGTTCGTCGATACGTACCAGCTACGAACCCTTGCGCAAGGCGGCGGCCAGTCTCGCCTATTTATTGCGCAGTGCAGCAGCGCAGCAGTTGGGGCGCGACCTGGCTGAGGTCGCGCTGCGCGACGGCAAACTCTATCACGGCGAAACGGTGATCGAGCCCGGCAGTGTGATAGAGGCAGCCCGGGGCTTGTCGCTGCCAGAGGATGTGCCGCTAAAGCCGGCGGTAGACCACCGTTTTGTTGGCCGTCATAACGCTCGTCTGGATGCGCGTGGCAAGGTGACCGGCGAGGCAATGTTCGGCCTCGATGTGCAGTATCCCGGCGCGCTGAGTGCCGTATTAGTGCGCTGCCCACATTTTGGCGGCACGCTTAAATCCTTCGATGCCAGTGCGGCTGAGGCCAGCGCCGGGGTAGTTCAGGTGTTGGAGGTCGACGGCGCGGTGGCGGTGTTGGCGGGCAATTACTGGCAGGCCCGCCAAGCTGCCGGTAAATTGACGGTCGAGTGGCATAAAGGCCCGCTTGCGGGGGTAAGTAGCAAGGGTTTACGCGCCCAGCGGCACGAGTTGGCCCGCAGCGAAGCCGGCAAGCTTGTGGAAGAGCTGGGCGAGGCCAGTGCGGCGACTGGTGAGCGTATCGAGGCCTTTTACGATGTGCCCTATATGGCGCATGCGACGATGGAGCCGATGAATGCTCTGGCAGTGGTTGACGACCGTGGCGTGCAGATCTGGTCGGGCATGCAGGGGCTGCAATTGGTGTTAGATGCGGTGGCTAGGGCCACGGGCTTTAGCCAGTCGCAGATTACGCTACACAATCAATTTTTGGGTGGTGGCTTTGGCCGTCGTATTCAAACGGATTACGTAGTGGAAGCCGCACGCATAGCGCAGTTGTCGGGTAAGCCGGTGCGTTTGGTATGGAGTCGCGAAGACGATACCCGTCATGATTTCTATCGACCCAATGCCACGGCCTTAATGGCGGCGACTGTCGACGGTGACCGAGTAAGCAGCCTGCAAATTAAAGCGGTGGCACCAAGTATTTTCGGTCAGTTCATGCCGGTAATGACTCGCACCCTATTGCCTAAATGGCTGCCTTCTATCGTGCATGATGGTATCGGCAATATGATGGCCGACAGTGACCCATCGGCGGTGGAAGGGCTGATCCACACGCCCTATCAATTTCCCTATAAGCGCAGTAATTATGTGATGCAGGAAGTGACGGCGCCACTGGGATACTGGCGGTCGGTTGGGCATTCGCAAAACGCCTTCTTTATTGAAAGTTTTATTGATGAGTTAGCACAGCGTACCGGCCAAAATCCCTTGGATTTTCGTTTGGCGAATATGGATAAGGCGTCGCGCCATTACCAGGTACTCACCAAGGTCGCCGAGCTTGCCGACTGGGGTAATGCCCCGGCTGGTCAGCACCAGGGGATAGCGGTGCACGAGTCATTTGGCAGCGTCGTGGCGCAGGTGGTGAATGCGTCGGTGAGCGCTGGTGAGGTGAGAGTGCACAAGGTGGTCTGCGTGGTGGACTGTGGCCAGGTGATCAACCCGGATATTGTAGTGATGCAAATGCAAAGTGGTATTAACTTTGGCCTAACCGCTGCGCTTAAAGGTGAGATCACCCTGGAAGATGGCGCGGTGCAGCAGAGTAATTTTCACGACTACCAAATGTTGCGCATCAACGAGGCGCCGGAAATCCTTGTGCATTTGCTGCCGAGCAGTAACCCTCCCAGCGGGGTTGGCGAGCCCGGTACGCCGCCGGTGGCACCGGCGCTGGCCAATGCCATTTTCGCGGCGACCGGCCGGCGTTTGCGCGAATTGCCTTTGCGTTTAGCCTGAGGCTGGGCGTTGCTAACTCGGTGTTAGCAGCGCCTATGTTGTATGCTTGCTTAAAATTCTAGCTTGAATAACTCCCAAACGGCAGCGGTGGGCCGTGACTATGAGCAGATCTTCAACGACCTCTAAAGACGCTATTCGCTATCCCTTTGCTGAGCCGCCACAGAAAGGCCAGTGGATAGAGGTGGCGCGCGGCGTTTACTGGCTGCAAATGGCCCTGCCGATGGCGCTGGACCACATTAACCTCTATGTGCTTGAAGACGATGCCGGCTGGTATATCGTCGATACCGGCATGAAGTGGGGCGACACCCAAGAGCGCTGGCAGTTGTTGTTTGACGGCCCGATGGCCGACAAGCCCCTGCTTGGCGTTATTTGTACCCACATGCACCCCGACCACATCGGTCAGGCGGGTTGGCTGTGCCGCGAATACCGCGTGCCACTGTATATGAGTTTTGGCGAATACATCAGTTCGCGGGTGTTCAGCACCATGGGCCAGGGCGATTTGGAGTGGACCACCGAGCGCTATTTTCTGCGCGCCGGTATTCCCGCTGAAGTGATTGAAAAAATGCGCACTAAATTTCGCGGCTTTGGCAATATTATTGAGCCCATGCCCAAGGCCTATCAGCGCCTGAGCGACGGCCAAATTCTTAAAATCGGCGGCCGTCAGTGGCGGGTGATGACTGGCAGCGGCCACTCACCAGAGCATGTCAGTTTGTTTTGCGCTGACGACAAGCTGATGTTGTCGGGCGACCAAATTATTCCACGGATCACTTCTAATGTGAGTGTCATGCCGAGCGAGCCCGAGGCCAATCCGCTGGCAGATTGGTTTGCTGCGCTCACCCGTTTTCGCGAGGCGCTACCTGCCGACACCTTGGTGATGCCGGCTCACAATGCGCCGTTCTACGGCGTTCACTACCGCCTGGAATATTTGATCGACCACCATAAGGGTCACCTCGCTGCAGTGGAAAAAGCCTGTGAGCAGCCCAAGGCCGCCATCGAGTTGTTCGATGTATTGTTCGCCCGCAAGATCGAAATGAGCCAGATGACATTGGCGCTGGGCGAGTCGATTGCCCACCTGCATTACCTGTATTACCAAGGGCGCCTGCAGCGTGAGCTGGATGAGCAGGGCGTGTATCGCTATAGCAGTTTAGACCCCGATGGCAGCCCGTATTCCCGCTGTCCACATCAGCCCGACGATGGCCCGATGGAGGTTTGAGTGCAGGTGAGCGACTGTATTTTTTGTAGCATTATTGCCGGTGAGCTGCCCTGTTATGAGATTTATCGAGACGAGCAGCTACTGTGCTTTTTGGATATTGCGCCCGCCAGTCACGGCCACTGCTTGATCGTGCCGCGGGACCATCACGCGGATATTTTCAGTTTGCCAGATCCGCTGCTGACGGCGGTGAGTCGTTTTGCTGGGCGCTTGGCGCCACTGCTTAAACAGCATTGCGCTGCCGAGGGTATTGGCGTACATCAACTCAACGGCGCTGCCGCTGGGCAGACGGTATTTCACTATCACATGCATCTGATTCCCGCGTATCCGGGGCAGTCACGCCGGCTACACGGACGCGAACCCGGCGATGCCGAGGCACTGGCGCAAACCGCAGCAGCGCTGCGTGCAGTGCTTGCTGGCGAGGCTGCGTAGGCTCCGGATATTTGACCGATTTTGTCCATGCGCTGGCGTCTAATGCTATTGAGGCCGGGCGGCTGTGCGCCGAGAATGTAACGACTTACCGAATCATCAAGGAGCCAACCCATGCCAATACCCAGTGATATCAAGGTAGTCGACCTGATGCTGAGTGTGCCCGGGGAAGACAACAGCCAGTGGTACGAGTTTATGAAGCCGCTGCTGATGGACGAAGAAAGCCGGACCATGTTTAAAATGCCGGCCCAGTATATGTTTAAAGACATCCCTGATACTGGCAAAAAAGAAGACTATATCGCCTACACCATCGAGCAGATGGACAAGCACAATATCGACCGCGCGATGCTGGGTATTGACGATCACAACGAAGTGGCCAAAGAAGCCTACAAGCGTCACCCGGACCGCTTCTTCACCTCGCTGGAAGTCAATCCCAATAACGGCATGGATGAAGTGCGTAAGATCGTGCGCTTTCATGAGGAATACGGCATTAAGGCAGTTACCGGCTTTGCCTCTGGCCTGTGCCCGCAAGTGCCCTACAACGACAAGAAGTGGTATCCGATCTACGCCAAGCTGGTAGAGCTGGATATCCCTTTCTGCCCCTGTGTGGGTGTGCCCGGTCCGCGCTTGCCGATGGCGCCGCAGAAAGTTGAGCTGTTGGATGAAGTTTGCTGGTTCTTCCCCGAGTTGAAGGTGGTGATGCGCCACGGCGCTGAGCCCTGGGAAAAACTGGCGTGGAAGCTCATGCTCAAGTACCCCAATCTGTACTACATGACCAGCGCCTTTGCGCCCAAGCACTACCCTGAAGAAATCGTTAACTTTGCCAACAGCCGCGGCAGTGACAAAGTGATGTATGCGGGTTACTTCCCCATGGGCCTGTCCTTGGATCGCATTTTCCGCGATATGCCCAATGTGCCGTTCAAAGACGAAGTGTGGCCAAAGTTCCTCAGCGAAAACGCTCGCCGGGTGTTCAAGCTAGACTGATGTCACCCGCTTGGGTCATGCACGATAAAACGGCAGTCACTAGACTGCCGTTTTTCGTTTGTACATAACAATAATAGCGAGAGAGCTTATGGCTTTAGGTTTGCAAGAAATCTCCGACCGGCTGGAAATACAAGATTTGCTGTTCCACTATGCCGATATCATCGATCGCCAGGCGGCTGAGGAGTTGCGCGAGGTCTTTACCAGTGATGCGGCGATTGACTACAGCGCCTTCGGCGGTGCGGTGGGTGACCTGGATACGACGATTGCCTTTCTCCAAGAGGCGCTGCCGGCCTTTAGCAATACCCAGCACCTCAATGCCAATATTCAAATTCGCGTCGACGGCGATCGCGCGCAGGGCAGGGTGATGTGCTTCAACCCGATGGAAATGCCCATCGGTGATGACAAGCAGGTGTTTATGCTGGGGCTGTGGTATGTCGACGAATACCGCCGCACGGCACAGGGCTGGCGCATCTCCAGCCGCCGCGAGGAGCGCAGCTGGGTGTTCAACGTGCCGGACTTTATGGGGCTGTAAGACGGCCGGCGTTAAGCCGGTAGATTGGGTGTACTACCGTTATTTGCCGCCGCTGCCCGGTTGGCGGCATTCTCGGTCTTGGTAGCGGCTTTTTTCGCGGCTTCAGCCGCCACAAAGCTGATGATCGTGTCGCCGCTTTGCAGTCGCCGGCTGTTCTTGCTCAGCCACTCCAGCTTGCCGTTTTCAGGAATCAATGCCAGCTGAACCGCGCCTTCTGGCAGGCTCCGCAGAAATTGTGCTTCGTTGAAGCTGTCGGTGATGCTGGTTTTGCGAAAGCCCCAACCGCGGATCAGCCGCGTCCACATTTCGGCATAGGACACATTATCCGAAAATGCCGTAATGCCACGCCGGGTTTCCGGCACCTGGTGCTTTTCCCGGTCGCTGCCGCTGTCGTGGGGCTGAAATACCCGGTGGCGGCCGATATGCGGCGCGTAGTGGTTGCACACCATAGAGTTGTAGTGATTGTTACCGGTGGCGGCTAGCACGGTGTAGATATTGTCCAGCGCCATTGCCTCTTCCGCCATGTCTGACAGGACTTCCCCAAACCAGGTATCCAGGCCCTGTTGGCGGGCGCCTTGCAGGCGGCCCCACTCACTGTCGGCGATAACCACATCCTGTTTGAGATTTTTAAGCACTAGGGCCAGTTCTATCGCCCAGGGCGAAGCGCCGACAATGAGTACTCGGCCTTTGCCAGGTGAACCGAGTTTTAATAGCCGGGTTAGCGGCCCAAGGGAAAAGCCGTGGGCAATGATCGTGACAAAAATAAGCATAAATACCGCGGGTACCAAATACTTGGCATCCTCAAATCCGGCGTCGATCAGCGCCGGCGAAAAGGCGCCAGCTGATGCCGCAGCTACCACGCCACGCGGGGCGATCCAGCTGATCAATGCGCGGTCCCGCCAGTCACCATCGGCGCCGATGGTGGCGAGGTATACGGCCAGTGGCCGCACGATAAACAAGAAGGCCAACACCATTAAAATCAGTGGTAGGTGAATGGTGCGAATAGACTCCATGGTGAGCGAGGCGGTTAACACCACAAATAAAAACGACACCAGTATCAGTGTCAGGTATTCCTTAAAGCGGCGCATTTCATCCAGGCTGCGCAGGCGCATATTGCCCATGACGACGCCCATGAGGGTGGTCGCCAGTAGCCCCGATTCGTGCTGTACCAAGTCGGCCAGTGCGTAGACCGCAAGTACCGAGGCGATAATGACGGGGGCCTTTAGATACTCGGGGATCCAGCCCTGGCGGAAGCTAATGCCCAAACTGTAGGCAACGCCACCGCCGAGAGCGAACGACACCATGATGGCCAGGCTGAGACTGGCCAGGACATGCCCCAGCGCCGGCCCTTCGCCGGAGTACAGCAGGTACTGGTACACCAGCACTGCCAGCAAAACCCCAATGGGGTCGTTGATGATGCCCTCCCATTTCAAGTAAGAGGCGGTGCGCCGGTTGAGTTTGGCGTGTTTGAGCAGGGGCATAATGACTGTCGGGCCGGTGACGACTAAAATGGCGCCGAGCAATGCCGACACGCCCCAGCTAAGTTGCCCTATCCAGTGGGCGACGGCGGTGCCTATCAGCCAGGCAAATACCACGCCCAGTGAGGTGAGGCGCCGGGTGACTTTGGCGGTTTCGCGCAATTCGTGGAACTGAAGGTTGAGTCCACCCTCAAAGAGTATTATTGCGACAAACAGCGAGGTGACCGCCTGTAGGCCGTCGCCGAAGTCTTGTTGCGGTGAGATCCAGCCGCTGAGCGGCCCCAAGATCAAGCCCCCAGCGGCCAGTAGGACAATGGCTGGCAGGCGAAAGCGCCAGGCGAGCCACTGGCAGAAAATACCGAGCACTAAAATGCTGACCAAGGAGTGGGTCATAAATCATCCAATCATGTTTGTTAGGTCGCACATTGTCACGAAGCGTACCGGCAAGTAAAGCTGAGACTGAGGTCAACTACCAGGGCGAGGTTTTGCTCTATGATGGTGCAGAGTTTATAGAGAGTATGCGATGACATTATTACGGCAACAACGCAGCTATCTGGCGGCGATATTCACCCTGCTGCTACTGGTGGCTTGCGCGGGGCAGCCGACAGAGCGGGTGCTGTATGACGATGGCGCCGCTGCCGTGCTATTTAGTGGGCGAATGCAGGGTGAGGTTCCCAGTGATGGCGAGCTGCGTTTTGACAGTAACGGAACGGCGTTTGTTGGCAGTTTTGATCCCCAGGGCTTTCCCAAAGAGGGGGTGTTGCAGCAGAGCTATCTGGACAGCAATGGAGAGCGCTTACAACTCAGCCTGCGCGGAAAATTCCGCCAGCAGTCAGCTCACAAGCAGTTGCGCTTTCGCGGTCAGTTTGAATTGCGTGATAGCCAGGGCCGGCTATTGGCCGGGGCGCAAAACAGTCGTTGGTTGAGCCCCTATCCGGCGACGGTGTTTCGGGTGCCTCCGCCACTGTTCGTCATGGCCGGTGAGCAGGAATATCACCAGTATCGGCACGATATTAGCCCGGCCAGCGAGCCACGACGCTTTTTGCGGGTATACCGGCCGATGTCAGGCCCCTTCGTTGTTAAGCTGCGCTATGAAGATGGCTTGCCGCGGGGGATGGCGCAGGTGAAACGCGAGTTAAGCAGTGGTGAGCGCTATATCGTTGAGCGTCAGTATTTCAACTACCAACTGCCCGAGCGTCGCAGCCACTACTATTATTTTGAGCCCGGCAGCTTTGAGCGGGTCACGGTCGTCGGCGGTTGTGAGGCGCCGAATCTCACGGTGCCCCAGCAATTGCTCAGTGTTTATGCCTTTGACTGTGCTGGCGGTAACTTTCTCGCCTTGAGTGAGGCAATGCCGGCGTCGGTTCTCAGTATTGCCAGCGATCATCTCGATAACAGTGGCCGCTTCCACAAGATCCGCATCCACCATCACGGCAGCAGCGCAGAGTTCGACGTGGATACTGCGGCGCTATTGCAGGGCGAGTTGCGCAGTCACGGCCTGTATATGGACTGGCATTATGGTCAGTTGCGTGAGGCTTATCATGCCGACCACGGCCGGCCAGTAGGCATAGGGATAGAGCAGAAAGTTGCGGGCGAGCCGCGCTATGTGTCGCACGTGTTGGATGAGGCTTTGGGAGCGGTGCCAGATGAGGGCAAATTCTCTCAACTGAAGCTCGCAGCCAGCGCTGCGGCGACGGCCTTGGATGATGTTTTCAAGCGCAAGGCCTCGTCGGGGAGCCTCAGCGAACGCCGGGCCCGCGCCTTGCGTGAAGCGCTCAGCGAGTTGTTCGCCGCTCAGCCGCCGCTGCTGACTGGCGAATACCCGGGCTTGTTGAGCTTGTACCAACAATGGCAGCACGAGTCGCTTGCCCTGTTGCAACGGTGGCCCTGGCAGAAACGTCGCAACGCCAAAGATATCGATACATTGCGCCGGGCCCTAAAAGCTAAGCAGCAACACTATGCGGAGCAGCAGCAACAGTTGCTTGGCGAGCAGGCGCAGCGTTATTGCGCCAGCCAGGGGCAGAGTTTTGACGCCGTGCGCTGGCAGTGCAAGCTGCGCGCCGACGGGCCAATGCATGAAATCTGTCAGCGCGCTTACGGGCTTAGCCGCTGTGAGCAGATGCAGGCGCGACTGAGTGACAGCGAGGGGCAATAAGCGGCTGCTGTGGCGCTGAAAACACTCTACAATGGGCGGCTTTTGCCGCTCATTTTTTATCGGAAGTCCTGTTTATATGTGGTTTAAAAATCTGCTTGTCTATCGTTTTACCCGTCCATTTAGCACGAGTTTGGAAGAGCTTAATGAGAAATTGAGTGCGGCCGCGTTTCGGCCCTGCGGCAGTCAAGAGCAGTCGAGCTACGGTTGGAGCAAACCGCTTGGGGACGCAGGCAGTGAGTACCTGCATGCGGCCAATGGCTATGTCATGCTCTGTGCCCGGCAGCAAGAAAAAGTGTTGCCTGCGGCGGTGGTTAACGAAGTACTGGACGAGAAAGTTCGCGAGATTCAGGACCGCGATGGTCGAAAGCCAGGGCGCAAAGAGCGCAGTGATTTGAAGGACGAAATTACCTTTGACTTGTTGCCGAGGGCGTTTTCACGCTCGCGCAAGCTGTTCGCCTACATTGACATTGAGGCAGGACTGCTGTGTGTTGATAGCGCCTCCCACAAAAAGGCCGAAGACTTGCTGGCCCTGTTGCGCGAGACCTTGGGCAGTTTGCCGGTCATTCCGCTCAAGGCCAAAAATACCGCCCAGCATTCCTTAACGCAGTGGGTGAGTGGTGCCGCCCCAGCGGGTTTCGAGGTGGGCGGGGAGTGCGAACTGCGCGATAGCGCTGACGAAACCGCTGTGATTCGCGCGAAGAACCAGGACTTGTCTTCAGAGCAAATCCAGGGCCACCTGAAGTCGGGAATGTTTGTTAGCAAGCTGGCGATGAGTTGGGCGGGCGGTATTGATTTCTTGGTCGATGACCAGCTCGTTCTAAAGCGCTTGGCCTTTGGCGATTTGATCCGCGAGCGCGCCGACGATATCCATGCCGATACTGTGGCCGAGCAGTTCGATGCGGACTTCAGTATTATGACCGGAGAGTTCGCCAAATTTATCCCGGCCGTACTCGAAGCCTTTGGCGGCGAAGACCAGGCTGAGCCTGAGGCGCTGTTAAGCGCCTGAGGTTTGTGCTGAGGCGGGCCGTTAGGCGCGCGCAGCTGCGTTTAGCCATTGTTCCGGGTGAGTTTGTCCAGATAGCCCATGGCAAATGCCGACACGACAAAGGTGATGTGGATCAGCAAATACCACATGATCTTGTCGTTGGGCGTATGCAGGGTATTCATGAACACCTTGAGCAGGTGAATCGACGAAATTGCCACGATAGACGCCGCGACCTTGTTCTTGAGTGAGCCGGCATCCAGCTTGCCGAGCCAGCCCAGCTTGTCGCTGCCCTCGTCGACATCCAATTGCGAAACGAAGTTCTCATAGCCCGAAAACATCACCATCACGATTAAGCCTCCCACCAGGGCAATGTCGATCAGTGACAGGGTGACAAGGATCAGATCCGCCTCTTTCATCGACAAAATGCTGGGGAATACATGGAGTATTTCCTGGAAAAACTTAATGCCCAGTGCAAAGAGCACCAGGCTCAGTCCCAGATAAATGGGCGCCATAATCCAGCGCGATGAATACATCAGTTTTTCTATCAGCTTTTCCATGGGGCTCTCTACAGCGTGTGATGGTTATTCAATTGGGCGGCCCAAGCGGGCGGTGGCGATCATATCGGGCAGAGCAAAATTTCACAATGCCGGGACGACTGTCGCTATAAGCAGACTCGGCATTCGAGCCGTGAGCGCGGGTGGGCGGTCGTGTAAAAGCGGGGAGGTGGCGGTGTTGAAAGCCCCGGCGGGAGTCCTCCACCGGGGCTGGTGCTAACTAGGTCGCTTCGCGAACATCGAGGCCATCATTGTCGACGGTCCGCTCTTTTGACCAGATTTGCTCAATCTCTTCCAGCGTGCGGCCTTTTGTTTCGGGGATAAAGCGATAGACAAAGAATGCCGCCAAGATGGCAATGCCGCTGTAGAGCCAGTAGGCAAAGCCGTGGTTAAACTCGGCAATCAGGAAGCTGTTGCCGTCCAATACCTTAAAGGACCAAGAAACGGCAATATTCGCCAGCCATTGGCCGGCAACCGCGATGGAAAGTGCCTTGCCTCGGATTGAGGTCGGGAAAATTTCCGACAGCAGTACCCAGGTGACCGGGCCCCAGGACATGGCGAAGCCGGCGATATACAACAGCATTGCCAGCAGGGCAGCAAAACCCAGGGCGTTGATTTGGAAGCAGGTAGCCAGTGCCGCCATGGCTAGGGCCATCGTGATACCGCCGATGATCAGTAGCGGCTTCCTGCCGACGCGGTCGACCGTGTTAATGGCGATAACCGTTGCCACCATATTCACCACGCCGACGAGCACTGTTTGCAGCAGCGCGGATTGCTCCGAGAAGCCCATATTCTCGAAAATCGACGGGGCGTAGTAGAGCACCGCATTGATGCCAACCGCCTGTTGAAGAATGGATAGCACGACACCGATAACGATCAGCGCTATGCCAAAGCTAAACAGCGGGCGGGTGTGTTCAATCAGGCTGGATTGGATGTCAGCCAGGGTATGCGGGGCCTGTTGCTCACCTTCAAGCTTGTGAAGCAAGCTTAGCGCTTCGTCTTTGCGGTCTTTCAGTACCAGCCAACGAGGGCTGTCGGGCAGCGGTAGCAGCAGGATCAAGAACAGCGTGGCAGGAATCATTTCAGAGGCAAACATGAGACGCCAGCCAATGTCGTTCAGCCAGGAAGAGTCTCCTTGCTTGGCGATAAACCAGTTCACGAAGTAGACAAGCACAATACCGGTGACAATCGCCATCTGATTGTATGACACCAGGCGTCCGCGCAAATGCCCGGGGGCGACTTCAGCGATATACAGCGGTGATACCATCGAGGCAATACCAATCCCGATACCACCGATGACCCGGTAAAAGGTGAATATCTTCAAGGCATCGGGGCCCATCTGCCCAATGGCGCCAAATCCGATCTCCGGCAGCGCCGAGCCGATAGCCGACATGATGAATAGCAGTGCGGCAATAATCAGGGTTTTTCTGCGCCCCAGTTTGTTGGACAGCCAGCCGGCCACCACCGCGCCGATGATGCAGCCAAATAAGGCGCTGGATACCGTAAAGCCAAGCAGGCTGTTGCCCGCGGTTTCACCGAGGGCCTGAGGCGCGATGAAATACTGATCGATGGATGATATGGCGCCGGAGATTACGGCGGTATCGTAGCCAAATAGCAGGCCGCCGAAGCTGGCCGCCAGCGTAATCTGCGTTACGAGTTTTGTTGCTGTCTGTGTCATGCGAGGCCTTTGTTATATTTGTGCTAACTGACCGCCCGGGAGTATCGCCGGCAATACTTACCTAGAGTGGCTTGCGGAGGGTGCGGTTGCCATTCAAGAGTGAGTTGTTAGCTGCAATCATTTCCGGAAGGTGTTTTTGTTTTGGCGGAGCTTGTGGTTTTTTTGCCAATGCTCAGCGCTGCCATAGGCGATTTACCTAATGGGTGTATGGGTGGCGCTAGCCAGCAGCTTGCTCCCAGCGGACGCAAGCCGCCTTGTTGGCATCAGTGGCGTCCATCTGTTCTGACGCGATAGCGATAGTCGCCACTGTTCAATAAGTAAACTGTAAAAATTCTAGCAGTGGCCCAGTGTCGAAATCTCTGCTCTGAATGGATGAGCATCGGGGGTGTTTTTTGCCATCGCTCGACTGGCCTGCTGGCGGTGTAGCTAGCCGCGTGGACACATTGTTGTATGTCGCTAGATAAGTTCTAATACGTGTCGCACCGGCTGGCCAGCAGCGTGGGTAGCTGGAATTGTATTGATGGATGTGATGCCAGTGATATAACTCTGCGAAGGTGACCTCTGCTTATTTCTTTACGCGATAGCGGCGCTTGGCGGGTACTGCTGTTGTCGCTGGCAGTGTGCGATAACACGCAGTCGCCGTGCATTCATCAAACAATAGATGACGCAGAAATTGACCATTTATGACGGTAGGGGAAAGGGGAGTATCGGTGAGTCAGAATAATCAACAAGTGCTGCAAGTCGTCGCTGATATTGGTGGCACCAATGCTCGCTTTGCCTATATTCAGCCGGGGCAAACTACGCTGCAAGGCATAGAGGTTTTCCCCTGTAGTCAATTCCCCCAGTTTATTGACGCGGTGCGCGCCTATACGGCGCTTGGTCATGTGGCAAATATTGAGAGCCTTTGTTTTGCTGTTGCCGGCCCGGTAGAGCAGGATTGGATCGACTTGCCCAACAATCACTGGGCGTTTAGTCGTTGTGAATTAGAGCGTGAACTCGGTGTCCCGGTTATTGTTATCAATGACTTCAGCGCGCAGGTATTAAGCGTGAGTGCGTTGCTGGATGACGAGCTGCACTGGATTGGTGGGCCGCGACCCGAGGCTGAGCCAAACGGTGTTGTCGCCGTGCTTGGGCCGGGCACCGGCCTGGGCGTGTCGGCGATGTTGCCGTCTGGCGATATTATTCCCTCGGAAGGAGGTCATATCGGTTTTGCGCCAACCAATCAACACCAGGCCAATGTGCTTGCCCAGTTGTGGCGGCGGTACGAACGCGTTTCCGTCGAGCGGGTGTTGTCAGGTGCAGGCTTGGCGAATCTCTACTGGGCTAATTGCCGACTCGATGGCCTGGAAAAGGAATTGGCCGCGCCGGATGTCACCGCCGGCGCGCGTGCTGGCGATGTCTATTGTCGGCGTGCGGTAGACGACTTCTGTGCCATTCTCGGTGCGGTAGCCGGCGATACAGCCCTGGCGGTGGGTGCATATGCGGGGGTCTATCTCTCTGGTGGAATACTTCCGCAGATGCTCGATGTGATTGATACCGAGCAAATACGCCGCAACTTCCAAGAAAAAGGACGCTTTAGTGCCATTTGTTCGCAAATACCACTGGCAATCGTGCTCGCCGAATACCCGGGGCTGGTCGGTTGTGCGCGACAGCAGGCGATTAGCCACGCGCACGAGTAGGGCGTAATCATCGCGGCTCAAAGCAAAGGCATAAAAAAACCCGGCGCAAGGCCGGGTTTTTTTATTAATGGCGGTGAGGGAGGGATTCGAACCCTCGAATAGTTTGACCCATTACACACTTTCCAGGCGTGCTCCTTCAGCCACTCGGACACCTCACCAAAACTCTTGCTCGCCAAGCTATTAGCGGCATGTTTTGAGGGCGGCTACTCTAAGGGATTTTTGTCGCCTTGGCAAATGGCGTTTGCGCCGCAGTGGTATTTGCGTGGGCTTATGGAGCAGTTTTTGCATTGCCGCTAGTCATTCACTGCTGACGCAGCAGTCTGCATCTAAGGACGCATCATGTTATATACCCCGGAAATGGTTAATCGGCTGCAGCAATTGCGCGCAACTATCTACACTGAGTTTGGGATTCGCATTCGGCTTGCCGACCCGGGACTGCTCGATATGTTGTCGGCCCTTGGGGAGCGTTGTGGCGACGAGGCGCTGCGCCACGCAATTGAGGAAGTGCTGATCATGGCGGGGCGAAAGCTGGATCGGGCACCCAGCGCGGGCAGTCTAATTAGTATTAAGGAAATCACTTACCGGGGGCAAAAAATGACCGTGGATGGCGGGGTAGTCGATGCGTCATCCACGGCGGCGGTTACTCCGAGAGTTTATCGCGGTCGGGTGTTTTACAAGTAGACTAGCCGGGTTTTCGCCGGCTTCGTCATACCCAGCGGGTGGGCCTAGCCACCAATATCTTGCAGCACTTTAATATAGTGCTCGAGTGGCAGGTCTTCTGGGGCCGCTCGAGTCGCTTCACTCAAGGCCTGTTGAAGGCGGCTGTTGAAACTGGCAATAGTCTCGTTGCTCGCCGCGGGTGAGGGGGTGATTTCGGGTGGTTTGCGGTGTTTGGTTGCCTGCTCGTAGTCGTAGGCGATACCCAGACCTAGCCCCTCATCGAACTGCCTGACAAGGATCTCCATACCGCGCGGCACACCAACACTGTCGTCGAAGCCAACGGGTACGACAATAGAACCCATTTGAGTAGTCGAGCCGAAATCACAGGTGCGCCCTCCGGTTGGGCCGGGGCTCAATATTAGTGCATCAATGCGCACGGGCTCGCCGATGTCATCAAAGACTGGCTCGCCGTCCTGGTCGATCAGCGCGTCCATAACCGCCGTTGTGTAATTGCGCATTTCGACAATGCCATCAAGTTCTGCCTGGCTCGGTGCGAGGTTGGGACTTGCGGCGGCGACGAGACCAAAGAGCGCCGCAGTGCGCGGGCCGACCCGGCCAGTTTCCAGAATGCCCTCGATGTCGGTGCAAGTGCTGCGTTGGTGCGCGATTTCGTCCCGCCCTGTGGCGTCAATAGCCAGGCTGCTGACGCAGCCGCGGGGGCTGTTACCGCCTTCTTCCTCAAAACTCTGGAAATACTGATTCATATCGTAATGGCGCGAGCCGGCGCCACGGTTTTCAAAATCGGGCAGGTAAACGTCATAAATATTGGCGCCCATTTCGCGCATTTTTTCCACCGCGGCGGCAATTAAATCGCCCTGAGCACCGCTGCCTGCGGCATTGCCATTAGTACCCAATTGCCGCACCACGCCAATGTTTCGTCCGGCAATACCATGGGTTTCCCTATCTAGAAATTGCGTATAGCTGCTCGGGCGTAACTCTGTGGGATAGTTCAGTGTTTTCGGGTCGCGGGGATCTACGCCAGACATGGCGTCGAGCATTAATGTCGCGTCCATCACGGTGCGCGTCATCGGGCCGCCGGTGTCGCGCTCGTGACTGAGCGGGAAAATACCGTGTTGGGAAATTACCCCCAGGCTCGGCCGTATGCCCACCAGGCCGTTCACGGAAGAGGGGTGGCGTATTGACTGGCAGGTGTCGCTGCCGGTGCCGCCAAGCGCGAAATTGGCGGCAATTGAGGCACCGGTTCCTGAGGACGAGCCCGCGGGGCTTTCCGACGTGTTGTAAGGGTTGCTCACCTGTATTGCGCGGTTGGAAAAGCCGGTAGTAAAAAACGCAAACTCGTCTTGATTGGCCTTGCCGAGAATAAGCGCGCCAGCGCGACGTAGCCCATTCACCGAGTGGGCGTCGACACCCGCTTGGTGGCCCAGCATGCTGTAGGAGCCCTGGCTGCTGGGGTAATCGAAGGTGTCGTAATTGTCTTTTAGCAATACCGGCATACAGTGCAGAGGGCGATCGCCAATGCCGCCGTCGCGCGCGTAGGCGGCGTCGAGCTCTCTGGCTTGGGCGAGGGCCTGGGGGTTGATGGCCAGCACGCCACGGATCGGCAGCCCGCCATTTAGCTGCGGATTGTCGTTGTAGGCAAAAATTCGCTGGATATACATATTGGCCAGTGTTTCGCAGGTAAGTCTTTCGCCATTTTCGGTGTCGAGTTCACCCCGAAAGGCGGCGTGAACCGCGGCGGTTGTCGCTTCCTCTAAAACGAATGTCTCGCGTGGGCCAGTCTCTGTGTTACCGCTGTTGGTATTGCCTGGGTTTGATGAGCCACCACAGGCGGCGATGGAGAGCACGATCGGAGCTAGGGAGTATGCGAAAGCACGCTGCATAATAAGTTGTCCTCAAATAGAAGTTGCGTCCACCTTGCGTATCGACACACCTCCCTGTGTCAGCGGGCGCGAGGCCGCGCTGCTTGAAACTCATGCAGCAAGTCCTGTGCCATCCCAGTAAATTCCTGTGGCGCGCTATGATATTGCCCGCTGACTGCTTATCATTAGGGCAATGTGACGCAAGGGTTTTAAAGGCGATGAAATGTGCGATGGTGCCGGTAACGGCCTACCAACAAAATTGTTCGGTATTGGTGTGTGAAGAGACGGGCAAGGCCGCGGTGGTGGATCCCGGTGGCGATATCGACCGCATAGAAGCAGCGATCGAGCAGCTGGGCGGCAAGTTGGAGGTGATTTTTTTAACCCATGGTCATATGGATCACTGCGCGGCGGCCGACACCTTGCGGCAGAAATACGGTGTGCAAATCATCGGTCCGCATAAGGAAGACGCTTTTTGGATCGACAAATTGCCGGAGTGGTGTCAAATGTCGGGTTTTCCCCACGCCGATGCCTTTCAGCCAGACCGCTGGCTGAACGACGGCGAGATGGTCGAGTTTGGGGCGCAGCAGCTGTCAGTCAGCCACTGTCCGGGTCATACGCCGGGTCATGTCGTGTTCTTTCACGCGCCGAGCAAGTTGGCCATTGTGGGCGATGTGCTGTTCCAAGGCTCCATTGGCCGCACCGATTTTCCCCGCGGGGATTACGACACTCTGGTGAACTCCATTCGGGAAAAACTGTGGCCGCTGGGCGATGATGTCACATTTATTCCGGGACACGGCCCGACATCGACGTTCGGCGATGAGCGCCAAAGCAATCCTTTTGTGGCGGATAGCCGCTATGGGTGATGACGTGACGCAAAAACGCTTTACCCATTTTGACGCCCAGGGCCACGCCACTATGGTGGATGTGACGGATAAACCGGTGAGTTCGCGCCTGGCAGAGGCTGCCGGCACGGTGCATATGCAAGCGGAAACCCTGGCGATGGTGGCTCGCGGCGATCACAAAAAAGGCGATGTGCTCGGGGTGGCGCGCTTGGCTGGAATCCAGGCGGCCAAGAAGTGCAGTGATCTGATTCCGCTCTGTCACCCCTTGATGTTGTCCTCGGTAAAAGTGGAGTTTGCTATCGATGAGGCGGCCAGTGCGGTGCATATTCGCAGCCGCTGTAAGCTGGCGGCGCAAACTGGTGTGGAAATGGAGGCGCTGACCGCGGTCTCGGTCGCGGCGCTGACCATCTACGATATGTGTAAGGCGGTCGATAAAGGTATGCGCATCGACAATATTCGCCTGCTAAGCAAGAGTGGCGGTCGCTCTGGCGACTGGCAGGCACAGGAGTAGGGCGCGGCGATGATACGAGTGCTGTTTTTTGCCAAGTTGCGCGAAACCCTGGCCACGCCGTCGCTGGAGTTGGCTTATGCCGGCGATGTCGCCGGCCTTAAGCGGGCGCTGTCGGCGCGCGGTGAAAGTTGGCAGCAGGCGCTGACACAGGACAATATTTTGTGTGCTGTGAATCAGCAGGTTGCCACTGACGAGCAGCTGCTGAAAGAGAATGATGAAGTTGCTTTTTTTCCTCCAGTAACAGGAGGTTAAAGTTGAATATTCGCGTTTTGGTTGAGGAAGGCGATTTTGATGTGGGCGCTGAGCTGGGGCGCTTGCGCACGGCCGCTAGCGGCGCAATCGTGCAATTTGTTGGGGTGATGCGTGACCACAATGAGGGCGACGCAGTGCGCGCCATGCTGTTGGAGCATTACCCCGGGATGACCGAGAAAAGTATTGAAGCGATCATCCACGAGGCCGCCAGCCGCTGGCCGCTGCTGGCAACGACGGTGATTCATCGCGTGGGGGCGTTGCAGCCCGGAGACCAGATCGTCTTGGTGGCGGTTAGCTCTACCCACCGCCACGCGGCCTTTGCGGCCTGTGAATTTATTATGGATTTTCTCAAAACCCGCGCGCCCTTTTGGAAGAAGGAAGAGCTTGTCGATGGTCGCAGTCGTTGGGTGGATGCGCGTCACAGCGACGACGCCGCCGCTGAGCGCTGGTAGAATTGTGTCGGCCATATGGACGAGCTGTGATTGCGCTGCTTGCCGTTAAGCCAAGGTATACTCAACCCCTTTCAAGACCGACCCGTAAGCAGGTCGGCTATGACCCACTGATAACAGGATTTTTATGAGCTTCGATCCCCGGACTTTCCGCAATGCCCTAGGCCAATTTGCCACGGGTGTTTGCGTTATCACTGCCAACCCTCGTGGCTATGAGCCCTTTGGCATGACGGTTAACTCCTTTGCTTCGGTGTCGCTGGACCCCGCTTTGGTGCTGTGGAGTTTGCGCAATGACTCAGAGTGCTTCCCGGCGTTTGAAGCCGCCGAGGGTTTTACCGTTAATGTACTGACCCAAGAACAAGTTGCGCTGTCCAACCAGTACTCCAAGAAAGATGCGCACCAACTCGATAAAGACCACTACCGCATTGGTAAAAGCGGCCTGCCAGTTTTGCGCGGGGCTTTGACCAGCTTTGAATGTGATATCTGGCAGCGCTATGATGGCGGGGATCATTTGATTCTTGTTGGTAAAGTTACAGAGATGGACCTGAGCCCTACTGGAAAGCCGCTGGTTTTTCACGGTGGTGGTTACCAGGAGCTGCGCTGAGACTTTGCCCCCAGCGGAGCAGCCTTGTCGATGAAGTATTGCAGTGAATGTGCAGCGGCAGTCAGCCTGAAGGTGCCCGATGGCGACGACCGGCCGCGCTACGTCTGTGATCACTGCGAGATCATTCACTACCAGAACCCGCGGGTAGTTGTGGGCTGCCTGCCCACGGTTGGCGACAAGGTGCTGCTCTGCCGGCGGGCCATCGAGCCGCGGCTGGGCTTTTGGACCATCCCCGCCGGTTTTATGGAAAATGGCGAGACCATGCTCGCCGGCGCCCTGCGCGAAACCCGCGAAGAGGCCGATGCCAAGGTTAAAAACGAAAGTCTCTACCGGCTGTTTGATATTCCCCATATCAATCAGGTCTACGTATTTTTTCGCGGCGAGCTCGACGGCGACTTTGGCATAGGCCCAGAAAGTCTGGAGAGTCGCCTGTTTAGCGAAGACGAGATCCCCTGGTCGGAGCTGGCCTTTCCGGTGGTCACCGATATTTTGGTCGACTACTTCGACGACCGCCGCCGCAACGACTATCCTATTCGCCTGGGCAAGCCGGGGCCGCTGTGGGCTGAACATGTGAATTGGAACTTCGACCATTCGTGATACGGCTGACAGCGTCGCAACGACCCTGTACAGTGCTCATTAATCTTTGAGCTTCCTGCCTTAATACGATGAATGATTTAAATTTTTTCCTTCTTGTCATAGCCTTGCTGGGTATGCCGCTCGGACTTCTTGCCGGCAGTTTACTCAGTCGGCGATTCGCCGCGAGAGAGCGCGACAGTCTCGCTCAACAGTTGGCCAGCCTGCAGGTTGAACAGCAGCTGATCCGCGAAGAGTTGCGCAGTGCCGAGCAGCGAGCTGTGGAAGCCAGGCAGGCTGAGGCCATAGCGGTGGAGCGCCAGAGCAGTCAGCTTGAGCAGCTGCAATTGATCGAGCGCGAGAGAGATGATGCCCGCGAAAAATTGGCGCAGTCGCAGTCGGCACTGGCGAGCAAAGAAAGCGACTACCGGCACCTGCAAACCGCCAGCAGTGAGCAGATCGCGCTGCTGAAGCAGGCCAGGGAAAGCCTCAGCGAGCAGTTTGAACAGCTTGCGCACCGAATCTTCGACGAAAAAAGCCGGCGTTTTAGCGAGAGTAATCAGCAAAACCTGCAGCAGTCGCTGCACCCGTTTCGGGAACAACTTAAAGGCTTTCAGGAGCGCGTTAACCAGATCTACGACATTGAAAACCGGCAGCACGGCGAACTCCGGGAACAATTGAAAACGCTTCAGGAAATGAACGGTAATATTAGCCGTGAAGCGCACAATCTGACCCGTGCTTTGAAAGGCGATAACAAGGCGCAGGGCAACTGGGGGGAGGTGATCCTCGAGCGGGTGCTGGAGGAATCGGGGCTGCGCAAGGGGCACGAGTACGACACCCAACAGAGTTTTACCGATGAGCAGGGACGCCGCCGCCAGCCAGATGTGATTGTGCGGTTGCCGGACGATAAGGACATTATTATCGACGCCAAGGTCTCGCTGCTAGCCTACGAGCGTTACTGCAGCAGTGAAGATGAGGCGGAGCGCAGCCGTTTTTTGAAAGAGCATGTGCAGTCGGTGCGTCAGCATGTCTCCGGGTTGTCGACCAAGGCCTATCAACACATAGAGGGTCTTCGCACGCTGGATTTTGTGTTTATTTTTATACCGGTAGAGGCGGCGTTTATGGCGGCCTTTGAGCATGATACTGAGCTGTTTCGCAGCGCTTATGAGCAAAATATCATTGTGGTGGGGCCTACCACCCTGCTGGCGACCTTGCGCACCGTGCAGAGTATTTGGCGTTATGAGCGGCAAAATCGCAATGCTGAGCAAATTGCCAAGGAGGCCGGCGCCCTGCACGACCAGTTTGCCTTAGTGGTGGAATCGCTAGAGGATATCGGCAAGCATTTGGAGCGCGGTCAGGGCGCCTATGAAAAAACCATAAAACGCATGACAGAAGGGCGGGGCAATTTAGTGGGCCGGGTGGCGCGTTTGGAGAAGCTGGGTGCCAAGGTCAAAAAAGCCCTGCCGGCGGCGATTACCGACCGCGCGGATGTGCAGCTGGCGGATAGTGACGATAGTGATAATGAGTAACTAGGGGGTAGTAAAATGGCAGTTCCTAAAATCGGCAATATGGCGCCGGCCTTTAGTTTGCAAGACCAAGATGGCAAGACCGTGAGTCTCAAGGACTACCGGGGCCGCAAGCATGTCGTATTATATTTTTACCCCAAGGCGAAAACCCCGGGTTGTACCGTGCAGGCCTGTGGCATTCGCGATAGCCGCAGCGAATTTGATAAGCGCGATGCCGTGGTGCTGGGGGTCAGTCCCGACCCGGTGGTCAAACTGAAAAAATTTGAGGAAAACCCCAAAAAGGAAGAGGCGCCGCTGAACTTTACCCTGCTGTCTGATGAGGATCATGCGGTGGCCGATAAGTACGGCGCCTGGGGGCCGAAGAAGTTCATGGGCAAGGAATACGACGGTATTCTGCGCAGCACCTTTATTATCGACAAGGATGGCCGGCTTCAGCATGTGATGGCCAAGGTTAAAACCAAGAGCCATCACGAAGACGTACTGGCCTTGCTCGATGAGTTGGCGCTGAACTGAGTCCCAGCACAAATACGCATAGCTAGCGCCGCCAGGGTCTGTTAAAAACAAGCAGGTAACCGGAACTCGGAGTAAGCGTATGGCCGGTGAAGCACACGGTTCCTTTGCGATCCGCACCGAGGGCGATATTGTCATCGTCACGCTGCGCGGCGCGTGGAATCTTGAGGGCGCGATGACCTATTTTCAGGAGTTGGAAAAGGTGGTCGAGGCGTATCAAAAGCGGCCCTGGTGCCGGGTGGTGGATTACACAGACTACGATCTTCACACTCCAGAAGTGACGGCGGCGCAGCCGAAATTATCGCTGTGGTGTCAACTGCAGGGCTGTGTCGAGCAGGTTTATGTCGGTTGCAATAAGGTCGATCGCAAGGCCTTGGACTTTTCCTACAAAGACTCCGGCATGACCTATGTTGCTTGTGAAACGGTCGATGATGCAGTGCGCTATTGTCGCTGTGTGTTGACGGGCAGCCCGCCGCCGGCAGGGCTTAACTTTATTCTGGCTGGCGACACCGCAGGGCTTCAAGGGGCGTCTTGAGACTCGGTGTTTTCCTCGTTATCGCCTCTTGCGAGACGGTAGTTTTGCAAGTCGCGGGCGATCATATCCAGGCAAATTTTTAATACTAGCGCGTCGTCCAAAAAACCGGCTATCGGAATGAAGTCAGGGATGGCGTCCAGTGGCATCAGTATATAGCCCAGTGCGGTTGCCGCCGCGCCGAGTGACCACCAGGGGATTTCCCGGTAGTCGCCGCGCAGGTAATCCTGAATCAGTCTGAATAGCGTGCGCACTTGGTTCAAATAGGGTGCCAGTGAAGGGCTGGTCAATACCTTGTCGAGAATGCGTTGTCGCTGCTGGAGAGTCTTTTGCAGCTGTGTTTCGTCGGTTTGGCGCGCGCCGTCATCGAGAATTTTGCGCGCGCGACGTTCTGAAAAAAACTTCATGGCCAACCTCCGCAGACGGCCCGGCGGTATCGCCGGGCCGTCGTCTTACGCTTGCGCCAGTTTAGCGTAATCGGCTTTGATTTGCTTTTTCAACAGTTTGCCGGTGGCGTTGCGCTGCAGTGGTGCCGTACTAAAGGCTATGTGCTGAGGGTGCTTGAAGGCAGCGAGTTGCTTGCCGAGAAAGTCCTTCAGCTCGTCCGCGGAAACGGACTGGCCGTCGTTGAGGCGTATCACCGCGGCAACGGCTTCACCCATTCGTTCGTCGGGCAGGCCGAAGACCGCAGACTCTAGCACCGCCGGGTGTTTGCTGAGTACCCCCTCTATTTCTGCGGGGTAGATATTCTCGCCGCCGCGAATAATCAGGTCTTTGGCGCGATCAGCCAAGTGAACGAAGCCCTCTTCGTCGAGGTAGCCGATGTCCCCTGTGGCCATCCAGCCGTTGTTAAACTGGCTGGCATTGGCTTCTGGTCGCTGCCAGTAGGAGCGGATGTTACACACCGATCTCAGCCAAATTTCGCCCTGTTGGCCACGCGCTAGGTCATTGCCGTGTTCGTCGCAGGTTTTAAAATCGACGAGTGGCGACAGCGTGCCGGCAGAGCCGGGTTGGTATTCATAGGCGAGGCCGCTGCAGCTTGCACCAATGGCATTGCTTTCGGTCATGCCGTAGCCGGTGCCGACATAGGCCTGTTCGAAGCGCTCATCAATGACCCGCTTGAATGTCGGTGGGCAGGCGCTGCCGCCACCGCCCAGTGAGAATAGGCTGCTGGTGTCGTAGTTTTCATAGTCCGGGTGCTGAAGCAGGTCGATAACCATGGACGGCGCGGCGCTGAAAATGGTGACTTTCTCTTGTTCGATTAAGCGCAGTGCGTCGCCGGCATCCCATTTGTAGGTCATCACGATCTTGCGGCCGCCGCGCAGGTTCAGCAGAAAGGCCGCATAACAACCCGATACATGGAACAGGGGAACCGATAACAGTGAGCAGGGGGCATTACCGCCGGCAAACATCGCTTCTATGGCTTTGGGGTTGGCCATTGCCGACATAATTGCCTGCGCCTCGAAACTGATGATTGCCTGGGTGATATTGCGGTGTGTCGACAGTGCGCCCTTGGGTTTGCCGCTGGTGCCCGAGCTGTACATGATTTGCACCGGGTCGTCGGGCTGACACTGCCACGGCTGGGGCATGGCGCGCCCTTCGGCGCCGGTGATTAGCGCCTCCATGCTTTCTGCCTGCGCCGTCGCCTCGCCGCGAGCGACGATGGCGCGACAGGGCAGGTCGGCGAGCAGCGGCGATAGTAGCTCAAGGCGGCGCTGGTCGCAGAAGACGATGTCGGCGGCACTGTCGCGCAGGACAAACTCTAGCTCTTCAGCAGTTCCCCAGCTGTTTAGCGGTACGACAATGGCGCCCAGAGAGGCAACAGCGGTGTAAGCCTCCATCCATTCGGGGTAGTTGCGCATGGCAATGGCAACGCGCTGGCCCTGTTGTAGCTTGTAGTGTTCGATCAGCTGGTAGGCCAGTGCGTCGACGCGGCGGTAGAACGCGTTAAAACTGCGCCGCTCCTCGGTTTGCCCGGGCTCGGCATAGACCAGGAATTCGGCGTCGCCGTGCTGGCGGCCGCCGTCTAGTAGTTCGCGGAATGTGCTGGGCGCCTGCTTAAATTGGCGGTAGCTTTGGCCGCCCACGACGACCTCTTCCATTTCATAGGGGGCGCCGGCGGCACAAAGTTGGGCTTCACAGTCTTTTAGCGTTTGTGCAATTGAAGTCATTGGGCGCCTGCCTTATTTGTTGCTGGTAAACATATTGTGAGTGAAGTTGAGCGTGCTGGGGATGGGGGCATTAATCGCCTCCATGATGCGCTCGTATTCGGTGCGGCAGATTTTCCACTCGCCATCTTGCAGTCGATAGTGGTCGGTATAAATGGCGGTACCGAACAGCATCCAGTTTTGTTCCTGGTTGAACACCAAGTCCTGTAGATACCATTTTCCGGTCGCCTCGCCGTCGCCAAGTAGTTCGATTTCCGGGTGGTGGCAGTTGTGCATGGTGAGCACCTTGGGGCTGTCCATATGGCCGCGCAGACCGGCAATAAGCTGGCTGCGGTCGTCAAAACTGTATTTGCCACCGTCGTAACGGGCCACGCAGTCTGGTGTCAGGGTGCTTTCCAGTAATGCCCAGTCGTGGGTGTCGACCGCTCGCAGGTAAACGTATTTAAGACGCTTGATGGCTTCGATTTGCAAAAGCTGCTCGGCTGAAGTGCTGCTCATGTGGACGGTTTCCTATTTCAGTCTTGTTATGGTGCCGCCTGGCGGCTGTTATCTGCTATCGATTCTAGGCGAACAATGGCGGGGTGACATGCTCTGTATGGGTGAAGCTGACCGCCGAGAATATGTTGAATTTGGCGGGAAAAAATGTCCACTTGGCGGATATCTGCCCCGCTAAATGCAGAATTTCTGCCAATGGCGATGGCGCATTTGTTAAGCTAGCCGGCGTTTTTTTTGCCGCCAGTTAGCGGGACAGCGGTCCCGGGAGAATAATGTTTTATGCGTATTATCACCGCCAATACTAATGGTATTCGCGCCGCTGCCCGCAAGGGCTTTTTTGATTGGCTGGCGCAGCAGGATGCCGATGTGGTGTGTATCCAGGAGACGAAAGCGCAACAGCATCAGCTCGATGACCCCGTGTTTCATCCCGAGGGCTATACCGTGGCCTTTAGCGATGCCGAAAAGAAGGGCTATAGCGGCACGGCGATGTATTGCAAAAAGGCGCCCAGTCAGTTTGTTTGCGAGCTTGGCTGGGACCCGGCCGACAGCGAAGGGCGCTATATTCGCGCCGATTACGATCAGCTCAGTGTCATTTCACTCTACATGCCCTCGGGGTCTAGCAGTGAGGCAGCCCAGCAGAAAAAAGATGCCTTCCTGGAGCAAATCTACCCCCACTTTGTCGAGTTGAAGGCGCAGGGCAGGGAATTGGTGATTTGCGCCGACTGGAATATTTGTCATCAAGAGATCGACCTGAAAAACTGGCGGGCCAACCGCAAAAACTCGGGGTTTTTACCCCATGAGCGCGCCTGGCTGGACAAGCTCTATGGCGAAGCCGGGTTTGTTGACGCTTTTCGCGAGATCAACCAAGAGGCAATTTATACTTGGTGGTCGAATCGGGGGCAGGCCTGGGCAAACAATGTGGGCTGGCGTTTAGATTACCAAGTGATTACCCCGGGACTGGTGGCGAGCATTCGCGATGCCTGGGTATACAGAGAAGAGCGTTTTTCCGATCATTCTCCCTTTATAATGGACTACGATGTCTCGCTTTGATTCGGGGCCTTGTGTACTATGATTTCCCCTGTGGCGGCCGTCGCCCAATGATTTTTTTAGTCTTAGTTAAGGATACACAATGAGCTTTTTTATCTCCCAGGCCCACGCCCAAACTGCCGGTGCGGCAGGTGCCCCTCCGGGTGGCGAGCTGTTCCAGATCGGTTTTCTGGTAGTGATGTTCGGTCTGTTTTATTTTATTGCGATTCGCCCCCAGCGCAAGCGTCAGAAAGAGCATGCGGCAATGGTTGCGGCTCTGGCCAAAGGTGACGAAGTGGTGACCAGCGCCGGTATTCTCGGCAAGGTGACCAAGCTGGATGACGATTACGTGGTGCTCAGCGTTGCCGACAACGTGGAGCTGAAGTTCCAGCGCGTGGCAGTGCACGCAGTGCTGCCCAAGGGCACGTTGAAAGCGATATAAACGACAACGACGGGGCGCATTGAGCGCCCCGTTTTTATTTCTGTCTGCGGCTCTTCCTATACCTGCCTACCAGCGAGTCTGTGATGAGTGACCCCATTCAAGTAAATCCTCCGCGGCTGAACCTGGCCAACCTGCCCACGCCTTTGCAAGCGCTTGATCGCCTCCAGCAGCAACGCCCGGGGCCGAGAATCTGGCTGAAACGCGACGACCTCACCGGCTGTGCCCTGTCGGGTAACAAAATCCGCAAACTGGAGTTTAATTTGGCCCAGGCCCGCGAAGAGGGCTGTGACACGGTGATCAGCTGCGGAGGTCTGCAATCGAATCACTGCCGAGCCACCGCACTGCTGTGCGCACAGCTTGGCCTGCATTGCCATTTAATACTGCGCGGTGAGCCGCCGGCGGTGGGCGACGGCAATTTACTGCTTGATCAACTGGCCGGTGCCGAGATCAGCGTATATCCCCCCCAGCAGTATCAGCGTGAACTGGATCAATTATTGCTTCACTGGCAGAGCCACTATCAGGCGCAGGGTCGCCGGGCATTTGTGATTCCCACCGGGGCATCGGATGCGATTGGCGTTTGGGGTTATTTTAAGGCCAGCGAGGAGCTGGCTGCGGACTGTCAGCGCAGCGGCATCAGCCCCCGGCATATTATCTGCGCAACGGGCTCGGGCGGCACGCAGGCCGGACTCAGCGCCGGTGCGCATTGCTATATTCCCGGTGCTCAGGTGTGGGGAGTGAATGTTTGCGATGACGAGGCCTGGTTTCTCAACAAGGTGGGCCACGACTTGCAAGACTGGCAGCAACGTTACCACCTCGATATTGATGTTGGCGCGCTGTCGGTGAAGGTGATTGATGGCTATGTGGGGCCGGGCTATGCCAAAGCGGACGAGGAGGTGTATCGCTGCATTGCCGACTTGGCGGCCTGCGAAGGTGTGGTATTGGACCCGGTATACACCGGCAAGGCATTTCACGCCATGCTCTGCGAGCGTGAGCGCGGCCGTTTCGGTGATGATGGCGATATTGTGTTTGTTCACACCGGCGGTATTTTTGGTTTGTTCCCGCATCGCCAGCACTTTGATTTTCTCAACGGCTGACTGAAGCGCAATAACAATACGATAAGGCTTTTATATGGAAACCATTACTGCGCTGATCAGCGAACTCAATAGCCTGGTCTGGGGCTGGCCGATGTTGGTGATGATTCTCGGCACCGGCGCCTATTTGATGGTGGGGCTGCGGTTACTGCCGCTGCGCCATATTCCCCAGGCGTTTGGTCTGCT
>NZ_JBFIGO010000010.1:0-63055 GCF_041602295.1 Spongiibacter sp.
AGGCCGGCCTTAGCAGCTTTGTGGTGCTGAGCGCCGCGCGCGATGTTGATAACCCCGATCTCAATGCGCTGGCGGCGGAGCGATTGTATTCTCCGCGTGCTGAGGGCGGAATGGGCTATTCTCTGGCCGATGGTATTGCACAGTTGCTCGCGCATTTCGGCGCCGAGCCGGCGGACTGCCTTGCCGCGGACAATCCAAAACAGCTGCCGGCAGCCGTATTGCTTATGCCGGCCGATCTGCCATTGCTGCGTATTTCGTCTATTCGCAAGGTCGCTGAACAGGCGGCTGAGGGGGCTATTGTTGTGCCTCGCTGCGCGGGCAGGCAGGGGCATCCGGTGGCATTCGGGCGGCATTTCTGGCCCGCCTTGACTCAGCTCCGTGGTGATGTGGGAGCGAAAAAACTGATCGCGGCGCAGTCCCTTCCGCCTCATTATGTCGATGTTGACGACCCCGGTATTTTTAGCGACGCCGACACCAGCGACAGGATGCGCGAATTATTTGGCCGGTTGTCGCCGCCCTGAGCTGCTCATGCGTGGCAGCAAATGAATGAACGCTTCGGCGGCATTCGATAGGCTGCGGTTGCGGTGGTGAACGCAGCCCAAGGTGCGGCTAAGCTGCAAGCCTTCCAGTTCCAGAGCAACGACGGAATCATCCAGTAGGGTGTCGGGTAAAATGCTCCAGCCCAGGCCGATGCCGACCATCACCTTGATGGTCTCCAGGTAGTTGGTCGACATGCCAATGGTCATTTTCAGGCCGGCGTCGTCAAACAGCTGCTTGATGATTTGGCCGGTATAGGTGTTTAGTCCCGGGGGGAGGGCGGTGTGCTGGCTGAGCATGGCCGTTGTCACCTGGCCGGCGCTTGCCAGTGGGTGGTCTTTGGCAACGGCGACGGTGAGCTTGTCTTCCCATACCGGTAAAAAACTGAGGTGCTCCTCCTGGCTCGGCGACAGGGTGATGACCGCCAGATCCATTTCGCCGTGCAAAATCCGGTGGTGGGCCTGTTCGGAATCCATAAAGTCGATGTCCAGCTGCACGTCGGGGTAGCGCTGGCTGAATTCGCGCAGCACGGGGGGCAGGCGGTGCAGGCCAATATGGTGGCTGATGCCCATCGATAAACGGCCCGAGACGCTGCCGCGCAGGTCGCTGATGCGCCGCCGCGCCTCGCGGATATCCTGTAAAATTTTCTGTGCCTCGGGCAGCAGTGCGCGTCCCGCTTCGGTGAGGTGGACCCGGCGGCCGATGCGGTCGAACAGGCGGCAATCCAGCTGTTTTTCCAGTGTGGCTATGCGTTTGCTGATGGCCGGCTGGGTGAGGTGGAGCTGGGTCGCCGCGTCGGAAAACGACTGGTATTCGGCGACGCTGAGAAAGGCTTGCAGTGATTGTGTGTCCATAGTCCTTAGCTTATACATTCCATATAGGAATGCAAATAATGAAAAATATGAATTTGTTTTATTGGTTCCTGCTGCGTAAAATTGCCCCAACTCTCCATTTCACAGGATCTGCTCATGGCTGCACAAACACTTTACGATAAATTATGGGCCGCGCACTTGGTGAAAGAGCGCGATGACGGCACGGCGCTGATTTACATCGATAGGCAGCTAGTGCATGAGGTGACCTCGCCGCAGGCCTTTGAGGGCTTGCGCCTGGCCGGTCGCAAACCCTGGCGGACCAGCGCTAATCTGGCGACCCCGGATCACAATGTGCCGACGCTGCTGGCTGAGCGCAGCGGCGGGGTGAGCGGTATCCAGGATGAGGTGTCGCGTATCCAGGTGAAGACCCTGGATGATAACTGCGAGGAATTCGGTATTACCGAATTTTCTATCAACGACGAGCGCCAGGGCATCGTACACGTGGTCGGCCCCGAGCAGGGGGCCACTCTGCCGGGCATGACGGTCGTTTGCGGCGATTCGCACACCGCTACCCACGGCGCTTTGGGGGCGCTGGCCCACGGTATTGGTACCTCTGAGGTGGAGCATGTGCTGGCCACCCAGTGCCTGATTCAGAAGAAAAGCAAAAACATGTTGGTGCGCGTCGATGGCGAGTTGGGCGCTGGCGTGACCGCTAAAGATGTGGTGCTGGCGGTGATCGGCAAGATTGGCACCGCGGGCGGCACTGGCTATGCCATTGAATTTGGCGGCGAGGTCATTCGAAACATGTCCATGGAAGGGCGGATGACGATCTGCAATATGGCCATTGAGGCTGGCGCGCGCGTGGGCATGGTCGCGGTAGACGACACCACCATCGACTATGTTAAGGGGCGCCCGTTTGCACCGAATGCGCAAGAGTGGGAGCAGGCGGTGGCGTTCTGGAAAACCTTGCACAGTGATGAAGGCGCGCATTTTGACGCCGTTGTGGAACTCGATGGCAGTGAGATTGCCCCGCAAGTGACCTGGGGGACAAGCCCGGAAATGGTGTTGCCGGTTGGTGCCAATGTGCCCGCTCCCGACGAGTTTAGTGATGCGGCCAAGCGCAGTGCCTGCGAGCGGGCGCTGACCTATATGGGTTTGCGTGCCGGCCAGCCTATTACTGACATTCAGCTCGACCGGGTATTTATTGGTTCCTGCACCAATTCGCGTATTGAAGATTTGCGCGAGGCCGCCAGCGTGGTGAAGGGTAAAAAAATCGCTGCCAGCCTGAAAGAGGCCCTGGTGGTGCCGGGCTCGGGCTTGGTGAAGAAGCAGGCGGAAGCCGAGGGCTTGGATAAAATTTTTGTCGAAGCGGGTCTGCAGTGGCGCGAGCCCGGTTGCTCGATGTGTCTGGCGATGAATGCCGACAAGCTGGGTGCCGGTGAGCACTGCGCGTCGACCTCGAATCGCAATTTTGAGGGGCGCCAGGGTTTTGGTGGTCGCACCCATCTGGTCAGCCCCGCGATGGCCGCCGCAGCGGCGATAGCCGGTCATTTTGTTGACGTACGTGAGTGGAAATAAGGAGAGCGCGATGAAAGCATTTACCCAGTTAGACGGTCTTGTGGCACCGATGGATCGCGCCAATGTCGACACCGATATGATTATTCCCAAGCAGTTCCTCAAGTCGATCAAGCGCAGCGGTTTTGGCCCCAATCTGTTTGATGAGCTGCGCTATCTTGACGAGGGGCAGCCCGGAGCCGATTGTAGTGGCCGGCCACTGAATCCCGATTTCCCGCTTAATCAGCCGCGCTATCAGGGCGCTTCGGTGCTGCTGGCGCGGGAGAATTTCGGCTGTGGCTCCAGTCGTGAACACGCGCCTTGGGCGCTGGAAGACTACGGTTTTCGCTGCGTGATCGCGCCCAGCTTTGCCGATATTTTCTTTAATAACTGTTTTAAAAACGGTGTGCTGCCGATAGTGTTGCCGGCCGAGGTGGTCGACGAGCTGTTTGTGGCGATGTATGAGCAAGAAGGGTATCAGTTGCGGGTTGATCTGCCGGCGCAGATAATTCGCACCCCGGATGGCCGTGAGATCGCCTTTGAGGTCGACGCCTTTCGCAAGCACTGCCTGGTCAATGGCCTGGATGATATTGGCCTGACCCTGCAAGACGCCGACGCCATTGCCGAGTTCGAGCAGGCGTGGCAGAAGAAATCTCCCTGGCTGTTTCGCGAGCACTCTGCGTAACGCTTTTTTGAATGAATACAGGAACAGAAATCGTGTCTGAGAATACTGCACGCAAAGTTTTGATGTTGGCCGGTGACGGCATTGGCCCAGAGATTATGGCTGAGGCTCGCAAAGTGCTCGAGGCAGTTAATGCTTCGCATAACTTGCAGTTGGAGCTGGATGAGGCGCTGCTTGGCGGCGCGGCAATTGATGCGGTGGGTAAGGCCCTGCCCGATGAAACCTTTGCCAAATGTGAAGCGGCCGATGCTATTTTGCTGGGCGCGGTCGGTGGGCCTAAGTGGGATAATTTGCCGCCTGCTGATCGTCCCGAAAAGGGCGGTTTGCTGGAGATTCGCAAGCGCCTCGATTTGTTCGGTAATCTGCGTCCCGCAATTCTCTATCCCCAGCTGGCGGATGCCTCATCGCTTAAGCCCGAGCTGGTTGCCGGCCTGGATATTTTGATTGTTCGCGAGTTGACCGGCGGGATTTACTTCGGTCAGCCGCGCGGCATTCGCGAACTGGAGAATGGCGAGCGCGAGGGCTACAACACCTACGTTTACAATGAGTCGCAAATTCGCCGCATTGCCAAAGTGGCCTTTGAACTTGCGCAAAAACGTGGCGGCCGTCTGTGCTCGGTAGACAAGGCCAATGTTCTGGAAGTGACCATGCTGTGGCGCGAAGTGGTTGCCGATATGGCCAAGGACTACCCCGATGTGGAGCTGAGCCACATGTACGTGGACAACGCCGCGATGCAGCTGGTGCGCGCACCCAAGCAATTCGATGTGGTTGTGACCGGAAATATGTTTGGCGATATTCTGTCTGACGCCGCGGCGATGCTGACCGGTTCTATCGGTATGCTGCCCTCGGCATCACTGGATGTGAACGGTCGCGGTATGTACGAGCCCTGTCACGGCAGTGCGCCGGATATTGCCGGCCAGGGGATTGCCAATCCGCTGGCGACGATTTTGTCGGTAGCAATGATGCTGCGTTATTCGCTTGCGGAGCCCGAGGCGGCACAGGCGATCGAGGATGCGGTTAGCCGGGTATTGGACAAGGGGCTGCGCACGGCCGACATCTATTCAGAAGGTTGCGAAAAGGTAGGCACCACGCAAATGGGTGATGCCGTGCTCGCAGCTTTGGCGGAAGGCTAATTACCGCCAGCGTCGCCCGCCGTGTTTTGCGGGCGCACAGTGAGCGCGCCGGGTGTTTGGCGGCTCACCTTGACGAACAGGAGATAGCGATATGAAAGTAGGATTTGTCGGTTGGCGCGGTATGGTCGGCTCGGTGCTGATGGGCCGCATGCTGGAAGAAAACGACTTTGATGGTATTGAACCGCAGTTTTTTACCACCTCGAATGTCGGTGGTCAGGGGCCGGATATTGGCCGGGAAACTGCGCCGTTAAAAGATGCGCACGATATTGCGGCGTTGGCGGAAATGGACGCCATTATTTCTTGCCAGGGCGGCGACTACACCAAGGCGGTTTTTGCCGATTTGCGCGCCAGCGGCTGGCAGGGCTACTGGATAGATGCCGCTTCGTCTCTGCGTATGAACGACGATGCCATTATCGTGCTGGATCCGGTTAATCTGGATGTGGTGAAGGATGGGCTGCAGCGCGGTGTTAAAAACTATATTGGCGGTAACTGCACCGTCAGCCTGATGTTGATGGCCATTGGCGGGCTGTTTCGCGAGGGTCTGGTGGAGTGGGTCAGCGCCCAGACCTATCAGGCGGCCAGCGGTGCTGGCGCTAAAAACATGCGCGAATTGATCGCGCAAATGGGCAGTATTCGCGATGCGGTGGCGCCGGAGCTGGCTGATCCGCGTAGTAATATCCTCGATATTGACCGAAAGGTTGCCGAGGCGATGCGCGCCGAGAGCTTCCCTAGCAGTGAGTTTGGTCACGCGCTGGCGGGCAGTCTGTTGCCATGGATTGATACTCAGCTGGAAAACGGCCAGAGCCGCGAGGAGTGGAAGGGTCAGGCAGAGACCAACAAGATTCTGGGTCGCGATGACTCGCCGCTTGCCATCGACGGCAACTGCGTGCGTATTGGCGCCATGCGCTGCCACAGCCAGGCGTTGACGATTAAGCTCAACAAGAATGTTGAACTTGCGGAAATCGAGCGTATTTTGGCTTCTGCCAATGACTGGGTAGATGTTGTGCCCAACGATCGCGACGCGACATTGCAGCGGCTGACGCCCACCGCCGTGACCGGCACCTTAAAAGTCCCCGTTGGCCGTTTGCGTAAACTCAACATGGGCGAGCAATACCTGTCGGCCTTCACCGTTGGCGACCAGTTGTTGTGGGGCGCGGCAGAGCCCTTGCGCCGCATGTTGCGGATTATTCGAGGTGATATTAGCTGATGGCAAATCTGGCAATTTTCTCTGCCGACAATCTCGAGGGGCAGCAGCTCCTTGAGGCCCTATCTGATCTCGAACCGGCTCCCCAGTCGCTGCGGCTCTACAGTGCTGCAGCCTACGATGCCGAGCCGGCGATGTACCGCGGCCGGCCGCTGGATTTCAGGCCCTTAGAGGATGCCGATTACACGGCGATCGACATTGCGGTATTTATGCCGGGGCAGAGCTTGGGCGATTGTGTCGAGGCTGCAGAGCTGGCGGGTTGTCGGGTGCTTGACGCCGCTGACGTGCTGGCGCAGCGGGGCGATGTGCCGGTATATGGGGCGGGTGGTGAGTTGCCGCTTGATGCGCGCAGTATCGCTATTGCTGATGCCGTAAGCAGCCATATCGCGCTGGTGTTGCGCTTGCTGCCGGCGGTGCGGCGTGTTGACGTTGCCGTCGCACAGCCGGTTTCTGTCGCCGGGAAAGAGGGTGTGGATGCCTTGGCGGCGGAAAGTGCCCGGTTACTTAACGGTCAGGCCTTGGAAAGCAGTGCGCTGGCGGCGCAAATCGCGTTTAACGTTCTGCCCATTCCCGCCGCCAAGAGCGCTGAAATCGAGCATAACCTCGGGGCGCTGTTGGCCGCTGACGGTGTGCGTCCTCAGGTTAATTGCCAGGCGGTGATGGCGGCGGTTTTTTACGGCCACTGTGCAATGTTGCGCGCTGAATTTGACGAGCCGCTCAAGCTCGGAGATTGCCGCACCGCACTGCTTGGTGATGCGCGTTTCCGGGTACTGCTCGGCGAGGGCGAAGAGCTGGCCAGTCCGGCTGGATTAAAGGGTAGTGAGACCATTGATATTGCTGAATTGGCGCTGGATAGACGCAGTGATAATGTGCTGCGCTGTACTTTAGTGGCGGACAATTTGCGCAAAGGTGTCGTACTTAACATTATTGAATTGCTTAAAATCTTGATAAAAAACGACATATAGCTAATATTTACGCATACTATCCGAGAATAATTCTAGATAAAAACGCCTGTAGTTTGCGGTCCACACTGCGAAGCTATTCGAAATTATCGTCGCCTCGATTCGCCTTGTGGTCGGGTCGGGGCGATGCAGCAACGAGACGGTGGAAATATGAGGAAGAGTCTGGCCCAAGCGGTACTGTTAGTGGGTGCCATGCATGGCAGTTTGGCGAGCGCCTTGGGGGTCGGGGAGATCGCGCTGGCGTCTTCACTCAATCAGCCACTGAAAGCGTTTATTCCGCTGCGCGAAGCCGACGGCCTGCAGGCGGCTCAGCTGCGTGTCGAGCTGGCTGATAGCGAGGCGTTTCGCAATGCGGGAGTCGATCGCGCCCAGTTTCTCAGTAAGCTGGAATTTCTGGTTGAGGTGGGTAAAGACGGGCGTGGGCGTATTATCGTTTCCACCAGGCAGCCGGTGGTCGAGCCCTACTTGGATTTTATTTTAGAAGTGCGTTGGCCCAATGGCCGTATGCTGCGTGAATACACTGTATTGTTGGATTTGCCGGTTTTTGAGTCGGACGCAGCGCCCGCTAGGCCCGCTCAGATTTCTGCGTCCTCGACCATTGTTTCTGAAATGTCTGAGCAGGCCGAGCCCGCCGCTGTCGAGCGCGAGCCCGGCGGTTCGCGAGGTAGTGTCCCGGTATCGGCGCCCGTGTTGCGGGAAAGCACTTCGGCGGCGGGCTTGCGCCCGCGCCCGGCCGATCAGAAAACCGATTTGCCAGCCAGTGGCAATGACCAGGAATACCGCGTCCAGCACCACGATACCATGTGGAAAATCGCCGCTCGCTTGCGCCCCAGTCCTTTTGTGACGACCGAGCAAACGATGATTGCGCTGTTGCGCAAGAATCCAGATGCCTTTATTGGCAATAATATTAATCGGGTTAAGTCCGGGTATTTGCTCAAGGCGCCCAGCGAGGATGAGGCCAAGGCACTAGATCACAGCGATGCCCTGCGCGAGATTCGCCAGCAGGCCAGCGACTGGCGCCGGCGTCGCAGCAGTAGTGCGGCACCGGCAGGTGCCAGTGCGGCGGCTCAGCAGTCGGCGCCGCAGCTTGATGCAACCAAGGGCGCCGAGCAGGCGCCTTCCGGCGCTGCTGGCGACGATGTGCGTTTTAGCATAGGTAGTGCCGGGGATAGTGCGTCGGGCGAGGAAGTGGATGCCTTGCGGCAGCGCCTGCGCAATGAGCAGGAGGTGCTGGAGAAAGTCCAGTTGGAAAATGCCTCGATGGCGACCCGCGTTCGGGAGATGGAGAAGCAGGTTGATACCCTGCAAAAGCTCATCGCGTTAAAAAACCGAGAACTCGCGGCGCTGCAAGCCGGTCTTGCTTCCCAGCCGAATATTGACAGCGCTCAAGCCGAAGCTTTGGCGGTAGAGATTGCCGAGGTAGAGTCTGATTTGCAGGATGATCAGCAGGTGCTGGCCGAGCGCGAGGCGGAAATAGCGGCGTCAGCGCCAGAGGTGGCTGGCGGCGATGCCGGTCTTGGGGATGAGGGCGGCGAGCAGCTGTCGGATGAGGGTGGTGATAGCGCTGCGCCGGAGGGCGAGGCGCCGGCAAGTGTGATTGTGCCTGCGCCTGCAAAGCCGTGGTACTTGACGCCTCTCTATCAGTACATTGCCGCGGGTGTCTCGGTCTTCTTGCTGTTGCTGCTGGCTTTGCGTCGTCGCAGTCAAGCTGCCGAAGAAGATGACGCTCAGGCATTTGACGCGGTGATGGCGCCGCCGGTGGCGGCTGCTGAGAATGCGAGTGATGCCGATGCAGATGCTGCGCAGGACGCTGCGGCCGAAGTTGATATTCCAAATTTGGACGAACCCGCCGACGACAGTGCTGCCGAAGGTTTCGATTTTGACAGCCTCGGCGATATGGAGCTGTCCACTGGCGAGACTGCCGGCGACGAGGCGCTGACCCTCGATCAAGAGCCGGTGGAACCGCAGACCGATGACGCCATTTCCGAGGCGGAAATTTATGTGGCCTATGGCCGCTACGACCAGGCTGCGAGCCTGCTGAAATCCGCGATTGCCAAAGAGCCGGGGAATGCGGAGCTGCAACTTAAGTTGCTGGATATTTATCTGGATACTCGCGATCGTGAGGCGTTCTTAGAGTGCTATCGGCAGTTGGAGGCGAGCGGTGATAGTGCGGCGCTGGCCAGAGTGAAGGAGTCGATGTCCGCGGTCGAAGGTGTTAGTGGCTGGTTGGATGACGGGGGTGTTGGTGTTGCCCCCGATTTTGAGGCGGTGGCCGATGGCGCGCTGGATGACCTCGATTCGGAGCTTTCTTTCCTTGATGATGACGCGGCCGGCAGTGTGGCTGAGTCCGCTGCTGAAGCCGAAGTGGCTGGCGACAGCAGCGAGTCGGAGCTGGAAGAATTTGAATTGCAGCTCGATGATGACTTTGATCTCGATGCCCTGGCTGACGAAGGCGGCGCTGAGAGTGATGTTCTCAGCGCAGAAGAACCGACTGGTCAGGCTGGCGCGTTTTCGACTGAGCTCGAGGCGTTTGCCGAGGATGGGGATGGTGCTGCAGAGGGCGAGCCAGATTCATTGTCAGTCGCGGCCGATGACACCGCATTAGGGGAGGGCGAGCTGGGTTCGGGCGAAGATCAGGGAATGGACCTCGAGCTGGATGCTGACTTGGGTGAATTTGACTTTGACCTTGGCGATGATGAGACGACCTTCTCTGCTGATTCAGTTGAGAGTGAGGGAGAGCGGGACGACAGGGCTGCCGATCTAAGTGATGTGGATTCGGCGCTCGCCGAGCTGGATGCGGATACAGCGGAATTGTCGCTGGACGATGTTGAGGCTGGCGATGCCTCGCTCGCCGAGTTGGATGCGGATACGGCGGAATTGTCGCTGGACGATGCTGAGATTGGCGATGCCTCGCTAGAGGATAGCGCTGGGGATGAGTTGGCAGATCTGGATGCCGCGCTCGCTGATCTGGATGCGGAAGTTGGCGACTTGTCTTCGACGGCTGAGGAGGCACTCGAGGAGCCGTCGGCGGATGCCGGCGATAAACCCGCCGACGACGAGCAGGCGCTGGACTTGGATGACCTTGTCTTCGATGAATTTTCGGCCGATGAATTGTCTGAAGATGCATTGTCTGATGACGAAATTGGCACATTGTCAGATAGCGATGACATTACCAATAAGTTGGACCTCGCTCGTATGTTTGTCGAGATGGGGGATGTTGACAGCGCTCGCGATGCTCTCAATGAGGTGCTGGAACTGGGTAATGAGGCACAGCAGGCGGAAGCCAGTGCCTTGCTAGAACAATTGAAATAAGCGTGGACACCACTATTGTCGAGCCCGAGGCGTTTGCTCGGGCCGATACCCAATTGCTGCCTGCTGGCAGTCGCATTGCAATGGCTGTTGAGTATCAGGGCAGCTGTTATCGCGGATGGCAGAGTCAAGATAAACCCCGTGTGGCTACCGTTCAGGATGCTGTGGAGGGTGCCGTTTCCTCGGTGGCTGCTGCTCCGGTTACCGTAATTTGTGCTGGGCGCACCGATGCCGGGGTACATGCGGCTCACCAGGTTGTGCACTTTGATGCGCCGACGGCCAGAAGTGCGAAGGCATGGCTGGCGGGGAGCAATGCCTTGCTGCCCGATGATATCGCGGTGCGCTGGGCGGTGCCGGTGGCCAACGATTTTCATGCGCGCTTTTCAGCGACCGCTAGGCGCTATCGCTATATTATTCTCAATCAGGCGCGCCGCGCCGCGCATATGGTGGGAGCGCTCACGCATGTGGAGCTGCCGCTGGATGCCGGGCTGATGCATAAAGAGGCGCAAGTGCTGGTCGGCGAGCAGGATTTTAGCGCCTTTCGCGCGGCGTCCTGTCAGTCACTGACGCCGATGCGCAATATTCATTTTGTCGATGTCCAGCGTCGCGGAAGGCTGGTGATCATTGATATCCAGGGCAATGCCTTCTTACACCATATGGTGCGCAATATCGCCGGTGTGCTGATTGCTGTCGGTAGTGGCCAACAGCCGCCAGGTTGGACCGCTGAGGTGCTGGCTGGCCGCGATCGCAGTCGCGGCGGGGTGACCGCTAAGCCCCACGGCCTATACCTTGTCGATGTGCATTACCCATCTGAGTTTGGCCTGCCCAAGTTGTCGCCGGGGCCTGAATTTATCCGTGCCTTCGATGCTGAATTTGCGGCAGAAAGCGTGGATATTTGCTAGTATTGCCAGCCGTTTAGTGGCTTGGTCAGATCTGAGTGTTTCGTACTCGCGTAAAAATTTGTGGCATTCGCCGCCTGGAAGACGCTCTCGCTGCGGTTGAGGCGGGCGCTGACGCCTTGGGGTTTGTGTTTTATGAGCAGAGCCCGCGCGCCGTTACCATCGAGCAGGCCGCCGAGATCATTGTGCAGCTGCCCGCGTTTGTCAGCAGTGTTGGCTTGTTTGTCAATGCCTCGCGAGAGCAGTTGCAGCAGACCTTGGATAACTGTCCCTTGGATATATTGCAATTTCACGGCGATGAATCAGCGGCATTCTGCGAGGCCCTGGGGCGGCCCTATTTGCGTGCGCTGCGTATGCGCGATGGGATTGATGTTGTCGCTGAAGCCGCGCAGTACCCTAGCGCCAGGGCGATACTGCTAGATAGTTATAAACGCGGGATGCCAGGTGGCACGGGTGAGACCTTTAACTGGCAAAAAATTCCGCTGGAACGGGACTTTCCGCTGTTGCTGGCTGGCGGTTTGTCCAGTGAGAATGTCGGGGCAGCCATCGCCAGCTGCCGGCCTTGGGCCGTTGATGTCAGTGGTGGCGTGGAAAAGCAGCCTGGAATTAAATGCCCCGAACGTATCCGGCAATTTATTCAAGCGGTCGCAGATGCAGACCGACGGGAGTATTGAGTGAGTAAGCAGTCAGAACCTATCGATTTTAGTCAGTTTCCCAATGCCCAAGGGCATTTCGGCCCCTACGGTGGGCGCTTTGTCTCTGAGACACTGATCTTTGCCCTGGATGAGTTGGCGGCGAGTTACCAGCGCCTGAGTCAGGACAAGGATTTTCGTGCCGAATTTGATCGCGATTTGGCTCACTATGTGGGGCGCCCATCGCCGCTCTATCACGCCGAGCGCTGGTCGCGCGAAGTGGGCGGTGCGCAGATTTACCTTAAGCGTGAAGATTTAAACCATACCGGCGCGCACAAGGTCAACAACACCGTAGGTCAGGCCTTGCTGGCCAAGTACATGGGCAAGAAGCGGGTCATTGCCGAGACGGGTGCGGGGCAGCACGGTGTGGCCTCGGCGACGGTGGCCGCACGCTTGGGTATGGAGTGCCAGGTGTTTATGGGCGAGGAAGATATTCATCGCCAGGCACTGAATGTATACCGTATGAAGCTATTGGGTGCCGAAGTTATCTCGGTCAAATCCGGCTCACGCACGCTCAAAGATGCCATGAATGAAGCCATGCGTGATTGGGTGACCAATGTTGACGACACTTTTTATATTATTGGCACGGCGGCGGGGCCGCACCCCTACCCGATGCTGGTGCGCGATTTTCAGGCAGTGATTGGCCGCGAAGCGCGGGCTCAACACTTGGAGCAAACCGGTAAGCTGCCGGACGCTTTGGTTGCCTGTGTGGGTGGCGGCTCGAATGCCATTGGTTTGTTCCACCCATTTTTGAATGACGAATCGGTGGCCATGTACGGCGTAGAGGCTGGCGGCCACGGTGTTGCCACTGGCGAGCACGCAGCGCCGCTTAGCGATGGCCGTCCCGGTGTACTGCACGGTAACCGTACCTACCTTATGCAAGATGAGAATGGCCAGATTATTCACACTCACTCGGTCTCGGCCGGGCTGGATTATCCTGGAGTGGGGCCCGAGCACTCCTGGCTGAAGGATATTGGCCGGGTAAATTATGTCGCTATCAATGATGATGAAGCTCTCGAGGCCTTCCGTAAGTTGACGTTAACAGAGGGCATTATGCCGGCGCTCGAGTCTAGCCATGCGGTGGCATACGCCGAGAAGCTAGCGGCGACGATGAGTCCAGAGCAAAGTATCGTGGTCAATTTGTCGGGCCGCGGAGACAAGGATATTCACACGGTTGCCAGCATCGATGGCATCGGTATTGATTGACGGGGAAGTGCATTGAGTCGTTTAGTCCAGGTTTTTGAACAGCTTGCCGAGCGCGGAAAAAAAGCGCTGGTTCCCTATGTGGTGGCCGGTGATCCAGGCCCGCAGCATACCGTGGCCCTGATGCACGCGCTGGTAGACAGCGGTGCGGACATTATCGAACTCGGGGTGCCGTTCTCCGACCCGATGGCCGAGGGCCCGACCATTCAGTTGGCCCATGAGCGCGCTTTGGAACACCATGTATCACTGGCGCAGGTTTTGGCGATGGTCGCCGAGTTTCGACAGTGCGACAGCAATACGCCGGTGGTGTTAATGGGCTATACCAACCCGGTAGAGCGTATGGGCTACAGCGAGTTTGCCGAGCGCGCCCGTGCTGCTGGCGTTGACGGTCTGTTGACCGTCGACATGCCACCGGAAGAGGCCGAGGAAACCAGCCGCTTGCTCAAAGATGCCGGTATGGACAATATTTTCTTGCTGGCGCCGACCAGCAGTGACCAGCGTATTGCCAAGGTGGCGGCGCTCGCCAGCGGTTATCTTTACTGTGTGTCGCTAAAAGGTGTGACCGGCGCGGGGAATCTGGATATTGACAGTGTGCGCGCGCAAATGCAGCGTATTCGCGCGAAAAGCGAGCTGCCGGTAACCGTGGGCTTCGGTATTAAGGATGGAGCCTCCGCTGCCGCCATCGCCCCGCTGTGCGAAGGAGTCGTGGTCGGCAGCGCCTTGGTGGATCGACTTGCGAAATGGGATAGTGCTAAGGATACTGAGCAGCAAATCGCGGAGGCGGTGAGTTTGATTGCCGATATCCGCAAGGCCATAGATGCGGTAGCCGACGTCTGAAGCGGCGCCGTATCGGAAGATAAAAACAAAATAGTAGACAGGAAATCACAATGAGTTGGGTTGATAAGATTCTGCCCTCTGGGGTGCGCCGTTCGGATCCTTCCGAGAGAAGGAAGGCTGGTGGTGTGGTGCCCGAGGGGCTGTGGAAAAAGTGTGTGAAGTGCGAGGCGGTATTGTATCGCCCCGATTTGGAAGCGAATCAGGACGTTTGTCCTAAGTGTGACCACCATATGCGTATCGGCGCTCGTCGGCGTATTGCGCTATTTCTCGATGAAGAGGGCAGAGAGGAAATTCTCAGCCACATCGAGCCGGTGGATCGCTTGAAATTTAAGGACAAGAAAAAATACCGTGATCGCCTCAGTGCGGCGCAAAAGAGTACCGGCGAGAAGGATGCGCTGATTGCCTATACCGGTACAGTGAAGTCTGTTCCTGTAGTGGTGGTCGCCTTTGAATTTAATTTTCATGGTGGCTCTATGGGGTCGGCGGTGGGGGAGAAATTTACCCAGGCTGCCAATGTTGCCCTTCAGCAGCGACGCCCCTTGGTGTGCTTCTCGGCCTCGGGCGGAGCGCGTATGCAGGAAGCATTGATCTCGCTGATGCAGATGGCCAAGACCAGTGCGGTGTTGGAGAGACTTAAGCAACAAGGCGTTCCCTATATTTCGGTAATGACCGATCCCATATATGGCGGTGTGTCGGCCAGTTTGGCGCTGTTGGGAGATGTAAATGTTGCGGAGCCGGGCGCGCGAGCAGGGTTTGCCGGTCCCAATATTATTGAGCAAACCATTCGCCAGAAATTACCGCCGGGCTTCCAGCGCAGTGAGTTTTTGCTAGAACACGGCGCCATCGATATGATTGTTCGCCGCGCGGATATGCGCGACACATTGGCCAGAGTGCTGGGCAATCTCACCCATTATCAAAATTAACAGGGTTGCGCCCTATGCGGTTTGTGCAATTGCAGGACTGGTTGCAATGGATAGAGGCGCAGCACCCCCGCGAAATTGACCTCGGTTTAGAGCGTGTTGCCGCAGTAGTGGCGCAAATGAATCTGTCGTTGGCGATGCCGGTAATTACCGTTGCGGGTACCAATGGCAAGGGGTCTTGCGTGGCGCTGTTATCGGCGGTGCTCAGTGCCGCCGGTTACCGCGTTGGGGCGTATACCTCGCCGCATTTGCTACGCTACAACGAGCGCGTGGTAATCGATGGCCAACAGGTCAGTGATGCGGCCCTGGTGGCCGCCTTTGATCGGGTTGACCGCGTTCGCGGTGACACATCTCTCAGTTATTTCGAATTCGGTACTCTGGCGGCGCTGCAGCTGTTTTCCGATGCGCAGCCCGATGTGCTGGTGTTGGAAGTGGGGCTGGGTGGCCGTTTGGACGCGGTGAATGTTGTCGATGCCGACATCGCGATTATTAGCTCGGTAGACCTCGATCACGAGGCCTGGTTGGGCAATGATAGGGAGGCGATCGCCAAGGAAAAGGCCGGCATAGCACGTCGCGGCAGGCCCCTGGTGTTTGGTGACCCACGCCGCTGCGAGGCGGTGCTCACTCTTGCCGAGGCATTGCAGCTGCCGCTTTATCAGCGCGGTGTCGATTTTGACTTTGTTCGTGAGGCCCAGTGCTGGGACTGGCGTGGTCGTAGTGATGCCGGTGGCGATGCGCATTTAGCGGCACTGCCCCTGCCTGCGGTGATGCTGGACAATGCTGCCACGGTCATTCAGGCTGTGCAATTGTTGTCGCTGCCAGTGGATGAAGGGGCCATTCGTCAGGGCTTGACGGCGGTGCGCATCGCTGCCCGTGGTGAGTACCTGCAGCTGCGCGAGCATGGTTTATTGTTAGATGTCGCTCACAATCCTGCGGCACTGGCCCATTTGTCTGAGCAGCTCGCTGAGTTGCCGCCAACAGGGAAGGTCGTGGCGGTGTTTGCGGTGATGGCCGATAAGCACGTGGCCGATAGCTTGGCGGCCTTGATAGCTCGTATTGATCATTGGTATTTGCCGCCGTTGCCGGGTGTTCCGCGGGCAATGGCGCCAGGTGTGTTGCGCGAACACCTGCTTGCGGCGGGCGCGGCAGAGACGGCGGTGTCGCAGCCGTCGGAACTTGCCGAGTCGCTGGCGGCTATTCGCGCTGAGCTGAAGGCAGATGATTGCCTGGTCGTATTTGGCTCGTTTTTTACGGTAGCAGCAGCGATGCAGGCTATGCCGGCAACTGCTTTTGTGGAGAGCTTGCACTGATGATGAGACAGCGTTTGGTGGGCACCCTGGTTTTGCTCTGTGGCGGGGTTATTCTTTGGTCGCTGCTGTTTACCGGGCCGGCAGAATATAAGCTGGATCGCACTTCACAAATTCCCGTGGCGCCGCGTATCGACTTGCAAGAAGATGTCGAGCCACAACAGCCAGAAGGCATTCCGTCGGCGTTGGCGCCTATTGTCGAGCCGCAGCCGGTGGTCGCGCAGCTGGATGAAGAGGATGATGGTGGGCGCTTTAATGGCAGTGGCGTCAAAGCTGCCGCCAGTCCGCCGTCGGAGGCGAAGGAAAGGAGCGCTGCTGCGCCGGCGCCCAAAGTCGCTACTGTTGAGGTTCAGTCTAAGCCCAAGGCAGAGTCTAAGCCCGAGGCAGAGTCTAAGCCGGTGCCGCCGGCTGAGCCCAGTGTCGAGGCCAGGGGCTTGCCGGTTGCATGGGTGATACAGTGTGGCAGTTTCGGGCAGCAGAGCAACGCTGACAAGCTGGTGGAGCGGATGCGCCAGAGTGGCTATAAGGCCTACAGCGAGAAGGTTGAGCGCCGAGGTACCACCCTTTACCGGGTGTTAGTGGGGCCTGCTTTGAACCGCGAGCGCGCCGAGGCGTTGCGGGTCGAAATTAACCGTCGCTTTGCATTAAAGTCGATACTCAGCCGCTTTGAAGGATAAAGGCTTGGGCTGGAAGGCTCAGCTTGGTAGAATTCGCTCCTTTACAGATTCCTGGAGCCGCAAGCGGTGCTGACGAGCTTTAATTGGGCTGACTGGGCCATTCTCGCCATTGTCGTCGTTTCCTCACTGATCAGCTTGCTGCGCGGCTTTGTTCGCGAAGCCCTGTCCTTGGTTTCCTGGGCGGTGTCGTTTTTTATTGCCGTTGCCTTCCACCAGCAAATGGTGGCGGTGCTGGAGCCGCTGGTCGATAAAATCTACCTTCGTGACATTCTCGCCTATGTTCTGCTGTTTACCGGTGCGTTGGTGCTGGGAAGCCTGGCGACCCACTTGATCGCCGAAGTGGTTAAACGCAGTGGCTTGAGTGGAACCGATCGCTTGCTGGGTATGATATTTGGCACCACCCGGGGCATGATCGTGGTGTTGGCGGCTTTGGTGTTGCTGCCGTCACTGCTTGCCGGTATAGAAAACGACCTGTGGTGGCAGCAATCCAAGTTGATTCCAGAGTTCCTGTTAATGCGGGACTGGTCAGAACAAAGTTTTAGTGATCTCGTAGGGTGGGTGTCGTCTTTGTGGGACACTCACCGCTAATCTAACCGATATGCAACAAGAGGTAGGGCTGCATGTGTGGTATCGCTGGCATCGTCGCCAAACGCAACGTCAATCAGGATCTTTATGATGCCCTGACTGTACTCCAGCACCGCGGCCAGGACGCCGCCGGCATAGTCACTTGCCAGGATGGCCGGCTTAATCAGCGCAAGGGCAATGGCCTCGTGCGCGATGTGTTTCACACGCGGCATATGCAGCGCTTGCTGGGGAATATGGGTATTGCCCATGTGCGTTATCCGACGGCGGGCAGTTCTAGCCCCGCACTGGCGCAGCCGTTTTACGTTAACTCCCCCTATGGCATCAGCCTGGCGCACAACGGCAATTTAACGAATGCCGAGCAGCTGTCTCAGGAGCTTTTTCAATCGGATTTGCGCCACCTCAATACCGAGTCGGATTCGGAAGTGCTGCTCAATGTGTTTGCCCATGAATTGCAAAAGCTCGGCAAGTTAGTCCCCAGTGACGATGATATTTTTTCTGCTGTCGCAGGTGTCCACAAGCGCTGTCGTGGTGGTTATGCCGTGGTGGCGATGATTGCGAACTACGGGGTGGTCGGTTTTCGTGATCCCAATGGTATTCGGCCGTTGGTTTACGGAGTCCGTGACAGCGCTGAAGGCAAGGAATATATGCTCGCTTCGGAGAGCGTGGCGCTGGATGCGTTGGGTTTTAAATTGGTGGCTGACGTGGCGCCTGGCGAGGCGGTGTACATCAGTGATGCTGGTGAGATTACTCTGCGGCAGTGCGCGGAGGAAAGCCACTGTCGCCCCTGTATTTTTGAGCATGTGTACTTCGCCAGGCCCGATTCGATTATGGATGGCGTGTCAGTCTACAAGTCGCGCTTGCGTCAAGGTGAGCGATTAGCTGAAAAAGTACTGCGTGATCGCCCCGATCACGATATCGATGTGATAGTGCCTATCCCCGATTCCAGCCGTATTGCGGCGCAGTCGATGGCCTCGGTATTGGGGGTGAAATTTCGCGAGGGTTTGGTGAAAAATCGCTATATTGGCCGAACCTTTATTATGCCCGGTCAGAGCGCTCGCAAAAAATCGGTAAAACAGAAGCTCAATGCCATCGGTCTGGAGTTTAAGGGCAAGAATGTGATGCTGGTGGATGATTCCATCGTGCGCGGCACCACTTGCCAGCAAATTATCGAGATGGCTAGGGAGGCCGGTGCGCGCAAGGTGTATTTTGCTTCGGCGGCGCCGCCGGTGCGCTACCCTAATGTCTACGGTATCGATATGCCCTCAGCGGAAGAGCTGATTGCTCACGGCCGCAGTGTCGAGGAGATACAGCAAGAAATCGGTGCCGACTGGCTGATTTACCAAGACCTTGAAGATTTGGTTGAGTGCTCTGCCGAGGGCAACCCGAATATTGATACTTTTGATTGCGCGGTTTTTGACGGCGATTATGTCACCGGTGATGTGGATCAAGCATATCTTGATAAGTTGGCCGCCGACCGCAATGACAGCCAGCAGAGTGTGCGCAATGCTGCCTCGGGTGACGGCGCATTGGTTGGTCTGCATAACGACGTGTCCTGAATGGAGCAATGCCGATGAGCCAGGATTACGAAGAGCAGCGCCGCCAGGTGCTGCGCGATGCGCAATTAGATACGCAGGCGGTGCGCGCGGGTCAGCGCCGCAGTGCCGAAGGGGAACACAGCGAACCGATTTTTACGACATCGAGCTACGTTTTTGCCTCGGCGGAGGAAGCCGCCGCGCGCTTCTCTGGCGAGCAAGCCGGCAATGTTTATTCGCGTTACACCAATCCGACAGTGCGTACCTTTGAGGAGCGTATCGCGGCGATGGAGGGCGGGGAAGCCGCGGTGGCTACATCTTCAGGTATGGCGGCGATTCTAAGTACCTGTATGGCGCTGTTGCAATGTGGTGACCATATTGTTTGTTCGCGCAGCGTGTTTGGTACAACCACCGTTCTGCTGAACAAATATATGGCCAAGCTTGGTGTCAGTAGCAGCTTTGTCTCGCCACTTGACATAGACGCTTGGCGAGCGGCGATTCGGCCTGACACGAAACTGCTGTTTCTCGAGTCGCCCTCTAACCCCCTGGCGGAAATTGCCGATATTAAGGCACTGTCTGCCCTGGCCAAGGAAAGCGGCTGTTTGTTAGTCGTAGACAATTGTTTTTGTACGCCAGCCTTACAGAGACCGCTTGAATTGGGCGCCGATATTGTCGTGCATTCGGCCACGAAGTATTTGGATGGTCAGGGGCGTTGTGTCGGCGGAGCGGTAGTCGGTCGGCGCGAACAGATGGACGAGGTGCTGGGATTTATTCGCAGCGCTGGGCCAAGTATGAGCCCGTTTAATGCCTGGGTTTTTCTCAAGGGCTTGGAGACTCTGCGTTTGCGCATGTTCGCGCACAGTGACAATGCCCTAGCTCTGGCGACTTGGCTGGATACGCAGCCGGCGATAGAGCGGGTGTTTTACGCGGGGCTGCCCAGCCATCCGGGGCACGCCTTGGCTGCGAGTCAGCAGCAGGCCTTTGGCGGCGTGCTGTCCTTTACGGTACGTGGGGATCGCGATTCGGCGTGGCGGTTTATTGATGCAACACGCCTGGTGTCGATTACGGCGAATCTCGGAGATGCCAAAACCACTATTGTTCACCCGGCGACTACCACCCATGGGCGCTTGAGCCCAGAGCAGCGTGAGCAGGCGGGAATTAGTGATACGCTGATTCGTGTCGCAGTTGGACTGGAAGATATTCGCGATCTAAAAGCCGATATGCAAAGGGGGATTGATGCAGTCTGAACTGGAGCTGCTGCGCGCGGCCAGTGCAGAAATTGGCAAGATCGTGCTGGGCAAGGAGCGGCAGATTCAGCAGTCGTTGTGTTGCTTGCTCGCCGGCGGCCACCTGCTGATCGAAGATTTACCCGGAGTGGGTAAAACGACACTGTCGCAGGCGTTCGCAGCGGTAACCGGGCTCGGTTATCGGCGCGTGCAATTTACCAGCGATATGCTGCCCTCGGATATCCTCGGTGTCTCCATTTTTGATCGCAACAGCAACGCCTTTCACTTTCACCCCGGGCCTATTTTCACCCAGTTTCTGCTAGTGGACGAGATCAACCGTGCCAGCCCTAAAACACAGAGCGCACTGCTTGAAGCGATGGCTGAGGGCCGGGTGACTACTGAAGGTGAAACCCGGGACCTGCCGCGGCCATTTTTTGTGATGGCGACACAAAACCCCTGGTTCCAGTCGGGCACTTTTCCACTGCCGGAATCCCAGTTAGATCGATTTCTTATGCGTATTTCGCTGGGCTACCCTGACGAGCGTTCGGAGCGGCAATTACTGGAAGGGGGAGATCCAAGAGAACAGTTGGGGCAACTTCGGGCGCTGTTGAGTGAGGAGTTGATTCTGAGCTTGCGCGAGCGCGTAAAGAAGGTGGAAGTGCGTGCCAGCGTGCTGAGTTATATGCAGCGCCTTATCGCTTTTAGTCGCCAGGATGCGGAGATCGCCTTTGGTTTGTCTACACGCGCGGCACTTGCGCTGCTGCAGTGTGCCAAGGCCTGGGCCTTGCTTGAGGGGCGGGACTATCTCCTGCCGGACGATGTGCAAGCGGTGTTAGAGCCGGTTGCCGCGCACCGCTTGCAAGCGGCCGCTGATAGCAATGCCGATGGCGCTGAGCTGGTGACGAGAATGCTTTCCCAGGTTTCGGTGTTGATCTAGGGTGAGCGCTTTACGGGCCGCCGTGCGGAGGCGTTTCGAAGCTTGGCTGGATCAGCGCAACCCGCCGCGCAGTGAGATTACCCTGCGGCAGAATACGATATTTATCTTTCTCTCCACCGCCGGTGGCGCATTCTCGGTGATGCTACTGGGTCTATTGTTGTTGGCCATCAATTACCAAAATAACCTGGTGTTTGCCTTTTGCTTTGGTCTATTTGGTGTTTTCTTGGTAGCGATCCTGCACACCTATATCAATTTGTCCGGGCTGAGGCTGCGCGCGGGCGCCAGTGAACCGGTGTTTGCGGGCGATACCGCCCACTTTCATTTGCACATTGAATCGGGCCGGCGGCCGCGCTACCAGTTACAGCTGCGTTTCATGGGGCAGCACCGACAGCTCTGTGAATTGGAAAGTGCCGGGGAGGGGGCGGAATTGCGTTTGGCATGGCCGGCTAGCCAACGCGGTCGTTTGCAGCCTGGGCGCTTGCAATTGCGCTCGGACTACCCTTTGGGGATCCTGCGCTGCTGGGCGATGCCGGCATTGAATTGGCAGTGTTTGGTCTACCCGCAACCAAAGCTGCTGCGGCCGCTGCAAAGTGCTGGCGACGACGGCGAAGGTTACGCCTTGGATGTGCGTGCTGACAGTGAAGAATTCAGTGGCTTTGAGCGTTATCGGGTGGGCGAGTCGCCGCGCCGTATTTTCTGGAAGGCCTACGCCAAGGGGCAGGGTCTGTACAGCAAGCGCTATGAGCAAAGTCATGCCAAGGAGTTAATACTCGATTGGCAGAGTCTCGGGGATCTCGGGGTGGAGGACCGTCTGAGCACCTTGTGCGCCTGGGCTTTGGAATGTGACCGACGCGACTTGTCATTCTCGCTGCGGTTGCCGGCGGTCACTGTCGCCGCGGGTGTCGGGCCTGCGCACTTGGCGGCGGTATTGCGCGAACTGGCGTTGTTCCCGGGGGGGGCTTGTGGCGAGCGGGGGTGAGGGCTACGCCGTTAAGTGGCTGTTGCTGGCCCAGTTGGCGGTAATTGTCCCGCTGATGCCAATTATTCCTCTGTGGATGGTGGCGGTATGGGCGCTATTCGCCTGGTGGTATTGGCAGATTATCAGTGCGGCTTGGCCGTTCCCAAGTGCGGTGGTCAAGGTCGGATTGGTGACCGTGTCGGTACTGGGTATCTATCTGCAATATCGTCAGTGGCTGGCGCTGGAGCCGATGGTGGCGACACTGGTGCTGGCGGTGTTGCTGAAATTAATCGAGATGAAAACCCGCCGTGATCGCTGGCTAGTGCTATTGCTGTGTTATTTCGTGCTCGCCTGCCGTTTTTTGTTCGAACAGCAAATTTCCGCCCTGTTCGTGGCTACGCTACAAGTACTGATTTTACTGCTTGCCCAGCAGGCGATGTATCGCCAACGTCCGGCGGCGCTAGCCAGCTTGCGTTTGGCTGCGGTCATGCTGTTGCAGGCGCTGCCGTTGATGCTCTTCCTGTTTTTGGTTTTTCCGCGTATCGGGCCATTGTGGTCGATGCCGCTGCCGAGCGTAAAAGCCCAGACCGCTATGTCCGACAGCTTGCGGTTTGGCGATATCGCTGAACTGAGTCAGTCCGGGGCCCTGGCGTTTAGAGTGACGTTTGACGGCTTGCCGCCGGCGCCAGCGCAGCGCTATTGGCGGGGCTTGGTCTTGGAGCATTACCGCGATGGGCACTGGACCGTTGATCGGCTGCGGGGTTGGCGCAGGCCCACAGCCGGGCCCCTCAGCGGCCCCCAAATAGACTACACGGTGACTTTGGAATCGGGGGTACATAACTGGCTGTACACCTTGGCGGTGGGCAATGTGCGCCGCGACGACATTTATTATGCCGGTAGCTATCAATGGCTGCCATCGTCACCGCTCACCGGTCGCTTGCAATATCACGTGCGCAGTGCCCTTGATCAACCGCGCCTGGAGGCGGACGCCGAGTTGTTGCGCCGCAACTTGCGGCTCAGTGGCCAGGATAATCCCCGGGCGCGGGCGCTGGCGGCGCGGTGGCGCGAGCAGTATGCCGAGCCTGCCTTGCGGGTGTCTGCGGCGCTTAATTTTTTTGCAACAGGTGACTTTGGTTATACATTGAAGCCGCCGCTGTTGGGGCGTGACAATGTTGATGATTTTATTTTTGACAGCCTGCAAGGCTTCTGTGAACACTACGCCGGTAGCTTCGTATTTTTGATGCGTGCGGCGGGGGTGCCGGCGCGGATCGTGGTGGGTTATCAGGGCGGAGAGTTTAACGACAGCGAGAATTACCTGTTGGTGCATCAGAGTGACGCCCACGCCTGGGCCGAAGTGTGGTTAGACGGTGTGGGTTGGCAGCGTATCGATCCCACTCAGACTGTCGCGCCGGATCGCGTTGCCTTGGGGGCCGACTTGCTGTTGCGCGATCAGCTGGGTTTTTTGGCGGGCTCGCCGTTTTCGCTGCGTAATTTCAGTTGGGCGCGGGATCTTCGCCTTTATCTCGACAGCGTTAATTACGCCTGGGCAAAATGGGTGTTGAACTACGATAGTGAGTCGCAAACTGGCGTACTATCGTCGCTGCTCGGCGAAATTAATGTGAAGCGTATGTTGTTGGCGCTACTGATCTGTGTGGCGCTGCCACTGGCCGTCGTCGCGCTGTCGGTATTGGGTCCCAGTTTGTTGTCACGCCCTGAGCCCGCGCTGCGTTATTATCTGGCGGCCTGTCGTGCGCTGGCACGGCGCACCGGCCTGCGGCAACAGCAGGGCGAAACGGCGGCGGCGTTTTTGACAAGAGTGCAGTGTGAAGCTCCGCGCTGGGCAGCGTGGTTTGGCGAAATGTATGAGTGTTTCGAGCGCTGTTATTACCGTGCAGACAGCACGGCAGAGCAGCTGGCAAAGCTGCGCAAATTGCGTCGGCCGCGCAAGGCTGCCAAGTAAGAGGATGTAGGTATGTTGAAGGTTGTATTGGCGGTGGCGGTGATTGCGGCACTGGTGTATTTCAACGATGCGCTCAACCGCTTGATCAATGATTTTTCTGAGAGCCGGCGTATTGCTGCGCGCCGCGTTTTTGCCGTGCGCAAGTTGCTGAATTTCTCGATGGTGCTGCTATCGGTGTTGGCGGCTTGCTTTGTGCTCGGCCTGGGCTACCACCAGGTGTATATTTTTCTGAGTTCAGTACTGGCGGTAATCGGTATTGCCCTGTTTGCCCAGTGGTCGATACTCAGCCATTTGACTGCAGGGGTGATTATTTTTTTCGCGTTTCCCTATCGGGTGGGAGACCGTGTAAAAGTGGTTGATGCCGATGAAGACATTTCCGGTGAAATTGTCGAGATTGCCTCCTTTCATGTGCTGATTCGCCGCGAAGATGGCGGCACGATTACCTACCCTAATAGCGCGTTGTTACAGAAACCGGTGATCAAGTTACCCCCGGGCTGGGTGGCTCCCAAGAAGCCGGACGAGGCGGATACTCAGACTTCGTAGTAGCGCAAAAACATATCTACGCAAGAGCGGCTGTAGTCGCGCAAATTACTGCCGGACTCGGAGCAGGGCAGGGCCAATAAGGTACAGGTGTGAGCCTCGCCGTGAAGCATGGCAATCAGTTGGCTGCAGGCTTGGTCGATATCATCGATCTGCAAGATGCCCAGTTGCTGCTGTTTGCTGAGAAACTCGTGTAGCTGCAGGCGGATTTTCGCCGGCCCGGCCTCCCAAAAGAGCTTGCCCACGTTAGAGCGGCCCGCTTCGGTTGCGCAGGCTTTAAGAACTTGTACGGCTTCTGGACTGGCGATTAACTGGGCTAGGTGCTCGCAGAAGTATTCCAGGTTTTCCCGGCAGTTTCGCTGGTTGTTGTCCAGGCTGCCATCGAGCTGGTACTCCTCGCATTTGCTCTCAATGGCTGCGCTGAATAGTTGTTCTTTGTTGCCGAAATGGCTGTAAAGCGTCTGTTTGGAGACACCTGCGAGTTTGGCGATACCGTCCATGCTGACGTTTTCATAGCCTTGCTCCATGAACAAATCGCCGGCCGCACTGATAATCAGGCTGCGCTTTTCTTCACTTTTACTGCGTCCGCGATTTTTTTCTTGACCCACGTCCAACACCTTAGTCTACGCTGCAGTGATTACCGTAACCAAAATAGACTGGACAGTCTAGTCTGTTTTCAATATATTCTGGACTGTGTAGTCCACTTAGAGTCTTCGCCATGTTGTTCCCGCACTTTCCTTGCAAGCTACTGTCGCCGGTGTTGCCGCTGCTTTGCTTACTGCTAATGGCCGTCGCCGACTTGGTGCAGGCCAGCCCCCATCCGGTGAAAAGTGAAAGGGTGGAAAGGCAGGCGGGTTATGAGGTGCAGCGCTTGTTTGCCGGGCGTGTGGTGGGTAGCCAGCGGGCGGATATCGGCTTTGAGTTAACGGGTAAAGTTCGGCGTTTACAGGTCGTCAATGGGCAGTCAGTTGTGAAAGGTGAGCTGCTGGCGGAGTTGGACACCGAAGCTTTGGACATTGAACAGGGCGAATTGCGCGCCGCTAGTCGTGAGGTGCGTGCACGTTTTCAGCAACTGGCGCGTGATTATAAGCGCTACAACTCGCTGTCGGACAAGGGATATGTCTCAGAGGGTCAGATGGATGAGCTGAAAAGTCGCTTGCGAAGTACTCGCGCCCAGCTCAAGCAAGTTGAAGAAAAGCTGAAGGGCAATGAATTGCGCTTGCAAAAGTCGCGGTTACTGGCGCCGTTTTCCGGTGAAATCGCCGCGCTGACGATAGAAGAGGGCGTTGTTGTGGCCGCAGGTCAGGCAGTGCTGCAGCTGGTTGAAACGGGGAGTAGTGAAGCCGTATTTGGCGTGTCGGATCAGTTGGGACGCGACTTGGTGTTGGGCCAGGAACTGCTAATTCGCCGTGGTCAGCAACTATGGACAGTGAAGCTGCTGTCGGTATCGCGCAACCTTGATTGGCGTACGCAGACTCGCAGCATACGCGTGCAATTGCCCGCCGAAACGCCGTTGGTCGACGGTGAAACGGTGCACCTTATTTTGCCTGAAAACCGTCAACGCGAGGGTTTTTGGCTGCCGATGAGTGCCTTGTTGGGTGACGTGCGCGGCACCTGGGCGGTCTATCAGGTGAGTGTCGACGGCCAGGGTGAATACCATCTGCGCAAGCGCTCGGTGCAGCCGCTGTACCAGTATCAGGGCCAAGTCTACGTCGATGGAGCACTGCAAAACGGTGATCGTGTGGTGGTGGCGGGAACCCATCGTTTGGCGCCGGGACTTCGGGTAATGCTGAGCGATGACGAGGTGCTTGTCGATGCTGAATAACCCTCGCTACATCGCGCTGGGTATCGCTCTGATCCTAGTGGCGGGTTTGGCGGCAGTGGCGACCTTGCCGCGTCTAGAAGACCCTCGATTTGGCAATCGTCACGGTATCGTATTGTCCAGTATGCCCGGTGCAAGTGCCGAGCGAGTGGAAACACTGATTGTTAAACCGCTTGAAACAGAGCTGCGCAGTATTCCGGAGATCAGTCATATTGTCGCCACGGCGAAGTCCGGTGTGGCGGCAATCAGTATTGAGTTTGCCGACGAAGTAAAACCGGCCGACACCGATCGCTTGTGGTCAGAGGTGCGCGACAAGTTGGAGAAAGCGGGCAAGCGTTTGCCCGCCGACGCGTCGCCTCCGCAATTGGATCACGAGCGCAATTATGCTTTCACCTGGATAGGTAGTGTTCGCTGGCAGGGGGATGGTGAGCCCGATTTATTGCGTATGGGGCGTTACGCCGAGGAACTGGCTAGCGAACTGCGCAATCTGCACGGCACTGATATTGTCAAGTTATGGGGCGTGCCGGCTGAGGAAGTACAGGTTAAGGTCGATGTGATTAAGGCCGGTGCGGTGGGCCTGGATGTGCCGTCGGTGGCGGCGTTGTTGGCCAATAGCGACGCAAAAAGTGCGGCGGGTGAATTGGTCAGCGACCAACAGCGGTTGCCAGTGGAGCTATTTGGCGGCTTTGATCAGTTGGAGCGCATTCGTCGCACGCCGCTGTTGACCTTGGCGGAAGGCGGCTCGCTGCAACTGCAAGACCTTGCCGAAGTGTATCGCGGGGAGCCTGTAGTTCCCAAAGAGATTACGGTGATTGATGGCGAGCGCGCGATTGCCATTGCCGTGCGCATGTTGCCAAGCGTCCGCGGCGACCTTTGGGCCGCGGAGTTGCTCGGCGAAATCCAGCGCTTTGCGGTCAATCTGCCTGAGGAAATTGTGGTTGATGAGTTGTTTTCTCAGGAGCGCTATACCAGTGCCCGGCTCGCGGAGTTGGTGGGCAATATCGCTCTAGGCTTCTTGTTTATTTTTTCAATTTTGCTGTTTACCCTGGGTTGGCGTTCAGCGGTGATTGTCGCGCTGTCATTGCCATTGACCATGCTGTATGCGCTGGCCTGTATGCACTTTAGCGGCCTGCCGATTCACCAGATGTCGGTGACCGGTTTGATTGTCGCATTGGGGATTATGGTCGATAACGCCATCGTGGTCGTTGATATGGTGCGTCGCTACCGAGAGTCGGGATATTCGCCCATTGCGGCTTCGGTCAAGGCGTTTAAGCATCTGTGGGTGGCACTGCTGGGTTCGACACTGACGACGATGTTGACCTTTATGCCGATAGCGCTGATGCCGGGGTCGGCGGGAGAGTTTATTGGCCCGCTGGCAAACTCGGTGATCTATGCACTGCTGGGCAGTTGGCTGATCTCCCTGTTTATTATCGCCCCGATTGCCGGTCGCTGGCTGTCGGCCGAGCAAAAGTCGGGGATGTCCTCGCCGGCGCTCGCTTTGTGGTTTCGGCGTCTGCTTAGCCGCGCATTGATGGCGCCGCGTCGCGTGGCACTGCTGTGCTGCGTTTTGCCGATTTTTGGGTTTGTTTTGGCCAGCGGTTTGCCCGAGCAATTTTTCCCGCCATCGGACCGGGATATGATCGATATTGAGGTTTACCTGCCGGCTGGCACCGGCATTCGTGAAACTCAGCGCGCCACAGAGCGACTGACCGAGGTCATTAATTCTCACCCGGAGGTGCAGGCGCTACACTGGTTCATCGGTCGCAGTGCGCCATCGTTTTACTACAATCTGCTCGATAATCGCGATGGCATGCCGAACTACGCCCAAGCGATGACCACGGTCAGTGACCCGATGGTTGCTAACCGCTTGGTGGCGGTATTGCAGCGCGAACTCGATAGTGCATTCCCAGAGTACCAGCCGATTGTCCGTCGGCTGGGGCAGGGGCCGCCGACCATCGCCCCCGTTGAATTGCGGCTTTATGGCAGTGATATCGAGCAGTTGAAACGCCTGGGTGATGAAGTGCGGCGCACCGCCTTGGAATTAGACGACGTTGTGCATGTGCGTGACTCTTTGGGCGAGGTCGTGCCCAAGTTGTGGCTGGATGTGGAGGAAAGCGAGGCGCAGCGCAGTCAGGTAGGCCTGCGGGATGTCTCGAGCTTGCTGGCAGCTAGTGTTGACGGGTTGGTGACTAGCAGTTTACTCGATGGCAGTGAGCAGTTACCGGTGCGGGTATCCGGCGCCGGTGTCAAAGAGACCAGTGTTGACCGTTTCCTGTCGTTTCCCTTGATCTTACCTACTGGTGCGCGCCCTCTGTCGGCCATTTCCAGTGCCGAATTACGACCGGCTCAGGCGCAGATCACTCGCCGGGATGGCCAGCGCATGAATAAGGTTGAGGTGTATATTCGCGATGGCGTACTGCCGGCCACGGTACTCAATGCGCTGCGTGCTTCGCTGGAGGCAAACAACTTTGTGGTGCCGGCGGGCTATAAGCTGGACGTGGGGGGGGAAGCCGAGGGCCGCAATCGCGCGGTGGGCAAGTTGATGAGCAGTGTTGGCATTATTATGGTGCTGCTCATTGTCACTGTCGTGATGGCTTTTAATTCATTCCGCTTGTCAGCGCTGGTGTTTGCGGTAGCGTTTCAGTCAGCCGGCTTGGGTATGCTGAGTCTGTGGCTGTCTGGCTATCCCTTTGGCTTTACGGCAATCATTGGTTTGATGGGCTTGATGGGGCTGGCGGTAAACGCCGCCATTGTGATTCTTACCGAATTAAAAGCCTCGCCACTGGCGATGGCGGGCAACCGCGCGGAGATCGTGGAGACCGTGTCGGACTGCACGCGCCATATAGCCTCGACGACGTTCACCACGGTGGCAGGTTTGGTGCCACTGTTGGTGGCCGAGGGGACGTTTTGGCCACCGTTTGCCGTGGTATTGGCAGGGGGTACGGTGCTGACCACGATACTGTCACTGATATTTGTGCCGACCACGTTTTTGATTCTTCGCCGGCCTTATCTGATGAAGTATTTCCCCAGCCTTGCGGAAGAGGAGCGCCAGGCCGAGCGGCGCGATGTAGAGGTTGCGCCGCTGTAGTGCGCTATTCCTGCAGCCCGGGCTGTGGGAATAGCGGAAAACTGCAGGCGGTCAGGCTCCAGCAATGGCTTGGACATTGCTGGAGGGCTCGCTGCCGAGACTTTCCAGGACTTCAACCTTGCCCTTGCAGGCTTGCACGAGGCTGTCTTTGTTTTTCGCCAGTAGAATGCCAAATTCTTCGGCCTTGTTATCGTCGACGCCCGGAATTTCCCGTTGCAGCAAAGCGCTAAACTGCTCTGCCAGTTCCAGCATTTTGTCGTAGGCATCGGCGTCTTTTTTACTGTCAAACATCGTGTTGTCCCTGTCGCACATCCACTTGGCTACTACCGCCATGGTTCACCTCTAACGTTGTGATTTTTTGTAACTGTATATATGTACAGTTTTTATTGCAAGTGCCGCGTCTGATATGGGGGTGCCAGGGCGGTGCATTTGTTACACTGCGCGGCAATGGCTGGAACTGTACTCCGGCGTCCCCTGTCCCGCGGAGATTATGTGGTGAATTTGAGCAAAGAGATCCAGCAGTTGAACAATAAACTCGATGTGCTGCGCCGCAAGCGCCAGGCGGCGATAGTGCGCGACGATAAACTGATAGTGCTGCAATTTGACAAAGAAATCCTCACCTTGGAAAAGCGCCTTGCCAGTATCAAGGGGCAGCGTTCGCGGCAAAATGGCAGCAAGGCCGAAGCCCTCAAAGAGCTGGCCTTTCACCGTCCATTGACTAAGGCTGAACAGGCGGATATGGGCAAGCTGAAAAAGTCGGTGAGAGGTCTAGTTGTTGTCCACCCTCTTACGGCGCTGGGGCGGGAAATGGGGCTGAGCGAGGTGACGGGCTACGCGCCCAAGGCCTTTTAGATAAATGGCGTCGTGGCGCGCTTGAACAGCACTGGGCGTGTCAGGACAGTAGTGAGCTAGCAAATATTAGGGTAATCTCGCTGGAATTATAATAAAAAGAGTCGAGTTGCCATGCTCCGTCGAATCACTGCGGGCTTTGTTGTTGTCGTGCTAATGGCCAGTAGCCGGGGTTTTTCCCTGGAGCTGGGGCAATTGGCGCCGTCGTTTAGCCTCGCGCCATTGCAAGCCGAGTCACCTGCACAGCTAGACAGTCGCGCGTACCGCGGCCAGGTAATCTATGTGGATTTTTGGGCGTCCTGGTGCGGCCCCTGCCGTTTATCACTGCCGCAGTTAAACACCCTGTATAGGGATTTTAGCGAGAAGGGCTTTGCCGTCATTGCAGTGAATGTGGATGCCCATCGCAGTGAGGCACTGAAGTTCTTGCAGCGGCGCCCTGTTGATTACCCCGTTGTTTATGACGCCAAGCGCGAGCTGCCCGCGCTGTTTGGGGTTAAGGGTATGCCCACGGCATTTTTGTTGGATCGCCAGGGCCGTGTTCAACATATTCACGAGGGTTTTCGCCCCGGGGATGCGGAGCAGCTCAGGGCGATGATTACTCAGTTGTTAGCACAAGAGGGGGCGATATGATGCGTGTGTGTGGCGTGCTGGTACTGAGCGTTGCGCTGTGTGCGTGCTCGGCAGTTAGCCCGGTGCAGCCTTGGCAGCGCGACTATCTGGCGCGACCGGAGATGGCCTGGCAGCCGGATGTACAGTTGGCCAACCAGCGTGGGCATGTATATTTTAGCAAGGAAGCCAGTAGTGGTGGCGCCAGCGCGAGCGGCGGCGGCTGCGGTTGTAATTAACCGAGGGAACGTGATGAGTGATGACGCCAACACGGGGAAGGCGCTGCGCAGATTGACAGCTGCCGCATTAACGATTCCGGGGATGATCAGTGAGTTGGCGGCTTTAGCGCCGGCCAGCGAGGCCTCTCTGGATTACAAGTTTTCGGCTTATCGCGAGGCGGATATGGCTGCTGAGGATGTCGCGGGTGGCACGACCTCTCGTTATGACATTGACAGCCACTTACTTCGCTATGTGGCGCCCCTGGGAGAGCGCGTCGATCTCGCTGTTGATCTGAGTTATGAAACCATGAGCGGCGCCTCGCCGTGGTTTGTGATGCCGGGCAACAACGGCCCGATTCAGGTAATGAGTGGCGCCAGTATCAGGGAACAGCGCAAAGATGTGCAGGTGACGGTAAGTCGCTATTTCAGCAGTCGTACAGTGGCCTCGGTCGTCGGTGGTTATTCCGACGAAAACGACTACCGGGCCGCCAATGTCGGCCTGTCGGTTGATCACGATTTGCCCGGTCAACAGACTACGTTGAGCGGCGGGATAGCTTATAGCGATGATGCCCTGAGCCCAACGGATGGCAAGTCAATGGCTGATCGCATCGATAGCGCCGATAAAACTAGCGCCAATGTGTTTGGCAGTGTGACGCAACTTGTTAACGAGCATACTGCCCTGCAGCTGGGCCTCAGCTATGCACTGCACGATGGCTACCTGTCTGACCCCTATAAAAAATACTGGGTTGTCGATCAAAGTAACGCCTTGCCTGATGCGCGGCCGGATCGGCGTGAAGCGTTCACTGCGGAAGCAAAGCTGCGCTATTTTGCTGTGCCGGCCAATGCGGCCCTGCACCTGGATTATCGCTATTTCGATGACGACTGGCAGTTGGCGTCGCACACTATTGATGTGGCTTGGTACCAAAATTTGCCTGGCGGCTGGCAGTTAGTGCCCTCACTGCGCTATTACAGTCAGAGCCAAGCATTTTTTTACGCGCCGTATTTTTTTACCGGTCGCGACGACGGCTACGGTTCTTCGGATTACCGCTTGTCGCCCTACGGCGCTGTCAGTTATCGCCTGGCATTAAGTAAAAGTTGGCACGAGTTGACCCTGAGCCTGGATTGGGAGTCCTATCGCGCGAGTGCAAAGTATGCGCTAGAAGACGTGCAAGTTGAGAACCCGGCGCTGGTCGATTTCGATATGCTTACCCTGGGTATGCGCTGGCGCTGGCAGTGATCCAACTGCAATGAAATTATTCTACTTTTCATTTACTGCGATGGCTTCGCCATGTGAGTTACGACTGTATGCGAGCAGCCCGCGTCAGGCTGAGCGCGCGGCTAGGGCTGCCATAGCTGAGGTGCAGCGCATTGAACATAAATACTCACGCTATCGTGCCGATAGCATCGTCAGCGAAATTAACGCTGCCGCCGGCGGCCGGGTCGTGTCGGTCGACGACGAAACGGCGGGGCTGTTGAATTACGCCGATGCCGCTTACCGAGAGAGCGGCGGCTTGTTTGATATCAGTTCGGGGGTCTTGCGGCGAGCCTGGGATTTCCAGTCCGCAAACCTGCCCAGCGGCGCCTTGCTCGAAGCACTGCTGCCCCTGGTGGGGTGGCACAAGGTCAACTGGCAGGCGCCGAAGATCGCATTGCCGACGCCGGGCATGCAGCTGGATTTTGGCGGTTTTGGCAAGGAGTATGCGGCAGATTGTGCCGCGCGGGTCTGCAAGGCCGAGGGCATTGTCCATGGGCTGGTGGAGTTGGGTGGCGATATTCATGCGCTGGGTCCGCATCCGGATGGTCGAGCCTGGCAGGTGGGGGTTCGCGATCCACGTTGCCCGGAGCGCGCGACTGCCGCCTTGGCTTTGCAGCAGGGTGGTTTGGCCACTAGCGGTGATTACCAGCGCTATATGCTGGTTGACGGTCAACGCTATTGCCACATTCTGAATCCCAATACGGGCTGGCCACAGCCCGATAGCTTCGCTTCCGTGTCCGTGGTGGCGCCACTGTGTCTGTTGGCGGGCACAGGGGCGACGGTGGCCATGCTAAAAGGCGTCGCTGCGGGGCGGCAGTGGTTGCAGGACTTATCGCTGGCGCATTTGTGGGTGACTCAGGGCGGTGATCTCGGTGGCAGTCTTTGCCCTGAAGACCGTGTTATGGGGCTTGCTTCACCGACTGTTGAGTAATGACGCGCTCGAGATAGCCGATCATCGCATTGGCGCATTCTCGGCGATATTCAGGGGTAATGTTACCGTGTAAAAAGTAGGACAGCCGCAGGCAAGCGGTGCCCAGTTCTACTGTCAGGGCTTTGGCGTCGGGGTTTTCGCTGGGCAGCTTGATATTCACCGCGCTCATCAGCTTATCAACGTGCCGCCCCAGGTGAACAATGGTCAATTGCATTGCCTGATGGCTTTCATTACTGGCCACGCTGCCGAGAATCAGAATGCTGGCGATAGGGTGCTGATTGTAAAAATTGGCGACGACCGTCGACACTTCCTCAATCACCTGCTGCCAGCTCTTGCCTTCAATGTTTTGGCTGACCTGCTCGACTTGTAATTCGACTTCCTCCAGTGCGCGCCGTGTCAATTCATTGAGCAGGGCGTAGGGCGTCGGGAAAAAGTGGTAGATGCTGGTGCGGGTATAGCCCAGTGTACTGGCCAGCTCGGGAATGGAAAAATCGCTGAGTCCGCGCTGTAGCAGCAGTTGTTGGGCGGCGGACAATATTTTCTCGAAGCGTTCGCGACCACGGGCTTGCTGGGGAGGGCGGGCGATGGTGGTGCTTACAGAAGAATGATGCATGAGCGAAGCTTAGCACTTGACGCGGAAACCATACAAGAGTACAAATTGAAACAAAAGCGTACATAAGTATGTAAATGCGGGCAGTAACAGTCGGGAAACAATAACAATAGAGGCTCCCTGATATGATCAAGCTCCACATTCAGTTCTTGATACTGGCAATATTACTGCAAGCCTGTGGCGGTTCCTCTGACGGAACGCCACAGGGTAGTAGTGATGGCGGTGTTGACAGCAGTCAGCCGCAGACGGCAGAGCAATTTTTTGTCTCCTCGCTGCAGTCGAGTATGGATTTTTGTCGAACCTGCCATATTCAGGGCGGTGTTGCGGATACCGATGAGGGCCGGCGTTTGCAGTTAAGCGCCGACAGTGGCGACGACTACCTGCGGTTACAGCAGGCCTGGCAGGCCTTGGGCGGTGGCGTGGCCGATAGTGTACTGCTGCGTGAAGTGAGTGACAGCGGTGTGGGCCACAGTGGTGGCACGCCCTGGCCGCCGGCGTCTGCGGCCTATGGGGCAATGTTGCAATTGCTCGCTTGCTGGGATCGGCCTGACAACTGCGATTTCGATGCGGGGGTCACAGTTGAGCCGCCGTTGCCGTTACTTGGTAGCAGTCGCGCGCGTCATCGCTACGAGGTCGCCTGTGAGGGCAAACCGGATAGTGAGCCACTGCCGGTGGATCCGCGCGCTACGATTGTGCCCGGTCGCAACGAGGGACGGGCGGTCTATTTTAATGCCTGGTTTGAAGAGTGCCAGGCGGCGCTCGACGAGCCCGAACAAAATGCCAAGACCTGTGGTGAGTATCGTCAGCGCCGCGACCGCGGGTATTTCGCCTTGACCGAGGGTCTTGCTGAGGGCGGCCTGAGTCAGATGAGCGTGGCCGAGTTTAACAGTGCCTGGCAATCGTGGGGCCTGGACTCCCGGCCGGAAAATTTCGATGAGATGTTCACCCTGCGCTACGGCGTAAATGCGGTGGACTACCACAACCCCTACCCACTACCGGGCGAAGACCCCAATACCAGCAACGGCGGCTCGGGGCGATTGCCCGCCGGTTATCGGCTGTTGAAAAACAGTGATGGTAGCTGGAGCAATAGTATTGGCACAGTGGCCTGTTTTCAGTGTCATGGCGGACAGGTCGAATCGCCAGACGGCCTGCTGATCAAGCGCGAGAGTTTTGGTCTGGGCAATGCCAACATCGATTTTATTATGATGGGGGCCGACAATTCACCGCTGCGCGACTTGGGGATTCCGGTCAATACCGGGAATCTGAGTATGGAAGCCTTACTCAATCTCGGGGTTAAACAGCGCGGTCACAATAACGCGGTGGGCGCTTTTGAACTGCTGGCCATGTTGCTCGACAACGACACCCTGGGCTTGGCACCCAACCCCTTAAAGGCGACCTTAAGTCAGGGCCCAGACCTTGATCACCCTACCGCCCAGGCGCAGGATACCCCGCCCTGGTGGAATTACAGCCACCGTGCGCGCAAGTTTTTTGATGCCGGGCAGTCGGTCGACGCGACTCGCATTGTGATGGCGGCCGGCTCGCTCACCCCCGAGACCTTTGATGGCGTAACTTATCGGCATGTGGTGGAAGCTCACGACCAAGATGTGTCCGCCTATATATTGTCCACGGTGTCGCCGGCCTGGCCGGCTGGCATCGATCAGGCGCTTGCTGAGCAGGGCGCGGTGTTGTTTCACACCAAAGATCTTTGGGCGGAAGAGGGCAACAGTGCCGCGCCGCGCCCGGAGGGGGGTAACGGCAGCTGCGCCAGCTGTCACGGCGCCTATTCTCCGCGCTATGTTAACGACCCGGCATTTTTGGAGGACCCTGCTTTAGAGGGCATGGCTGCCCACATCTCGCCACTGGCCACCATCGGTACCGACAGCGCAAGGGCCGATAATTTGTCGCCCTACTTACGCGAGATCTTTGGCTCCAGTTACTGGGGTTCGCCAGAGGGCTCTGCGCTTTACGTGCCGCCGGAAGAGAAGGACCCTGTTACCGAGGCTGCAGACGATAATTTTCCTGCCGCTATGCGTCCCCAGGGTGCCTGCGGGTGGGAACAGGGCGTGATTGGCTACCAAGCGCCGCCGTTGTATGGGGTTTGGGCGACGGCCCCGTATCTACACAATGGCTCGGTGCCGACGGTAGAGGCGCTGCTAGATAGCAGTAAGCGCCCGGCTATTTGGCAGCGGCAGCTGCGCACGCTCGGTCCGGTCACCGGCTTCGACCAGGACTTTGCCAGCGCCTATGACCCGCAGGCGCTGGGCTGGAAGCACAGCGCTCTGCGCTGTGATGAGATGCCGGGCTCGGCGGAGTACAACTGCAACCCGATTGATGCCAGTGGCCCCAGCTTTATGCAGATGGTGGAGGGCTTTTTGAAAAGCAATTTCAACTGGTTGGCACCGGTCTCTATCGAGGACCCCACGCCGGAGGCGGTGGATAAGCGACTGATTTTCGACAGTCGCATGCTGGGCAACAGCAACGCCGGGCATGTGTTTAGCGATGTGCTGAGCGAGGCCGAGCGCCGAGCGATAATCGAATATCTCAAAACCCTTTGAGCCGCGGGGGGCGTCGGCAGTGCCGGCGCCCAGCAGCTAACGGTAGCGTAGTAATAATAAAAACGACATGGCAGCGACGAGCGAGTCGCTGAGGGGAGGCGTATGCGGTTTAGCAGTTTTGGTAGACTGAGCTTGACGGTGTTGCTGGGCTTGGCGCTGCCAGCACACAGCAGTCAGTTGGAGGAGGTGCTTGTCACCGCGCAAAAGCGCAGTCAAAGCGTGCAGGAGGTGCCTATTGCCATTACCGCAATGTCTTCGGAGGCGATGCGTGCGGCGGGGGTGTTTGATGCCTCTGACCTGACTGATATCAATCCCAGTGTCAGTTTTGATACTGGTCAGAGTTCGCAAAACTCCAGTTTAAAAATTCGCGGTATTGGCACGGTGGGTAATGGCCGCACCTTTGAGGGGGCGGTGGGGGTATTTATCGACGGCGTGTACCGCTCTCGCTCGGCCATGGCACTGCAGGATATGAATGATATTGGCCGGCTGGAGCTACTGCGTGGGCCCCAGGGGACATTGTTTGGGAAAAACACCGTGGCGGGTGCGCTGTCGCTAAACAGCAGTCGCCCCAGCGTGGAGGGATTCTCGGCTAGCGGCGAGCTGCTGGCCGGCAGTTTTAACAAGCAGTATGCGGCGCTGGCGATAAATTTTCCGCTGGGTGATCGCCATGCGCTACGGTTGTCCGTGGTCAGCAACGATCAAGACGGTTTTTTGCGCAGCCGTCAGCAGAATGGTCGTACTTACAATCAAACAGATCGCATAAGCAGCAAGTTGCAGTGGTTGTTTGAGCTTAACGAAGATTTGTCATCCTGGCTGATTGTCGACTACGCAAAATCCGATGCCGGTTGTTGCTGGGGCAGTGTGCAAGTGCTCAGTGGGCCTCTTACTGAGGACCTGACTTACTATGCCAATCTGCGCGGCCTTGATTTTTATACTGACCGCAATGCCGAAGATCAGCGCTTGACGAACAATAATGCGGATTCTGAAGAGCACCGCGAGGATGTCGGCCTCAGTTGGCAGCTGGACTGGCAGCTTGGCGATGTCGAGCTGAAGTCGGTCACCGGCCTGCGTCGCTTTCGCGATGAACAGCTGCGCGGTGATGCCGATTTTGGTCCAGCCCATATCCTGATGATCAATGAGCCCACGCAGATCGATTTCTGGTCACAGGAGTTTAATGCGGCGACGAACCTGGGGCCGGTCGATGTTGTTGTTGGCCTTTACTATTCGGAGGAAGACTACCGCAGTGTGCGGGATTTCATTGCTGACACCGATTCCAATAACTACGCCAGCTTCCGCACGACCCGAGCTATTCCTGAGGTGCTTGGCTTGCCGGCGGACACGGCGCCGGTGTGCCGGCCGCCGGGGATGACCGCCGGCTGCACCACGCTGCTGAGTATGATTGGTGTGCCGCTGGGGTTTCGGGGTTTTGACTTGTTTCCCGCTGAGGGTGAGAAAATTATCAGTGATGGCTACTACCAGCAGGCCAGCAGTGCCGCAGCGTTTATCCATACCCAAACGGAGTTTGAGGCCGGCTGGACGCTGGTGGCGGGGCTGCGCTACAGCATCGATCAAAAGGATGGCGGCTACGATCAGCTGTATTGGTACGACTCGGAGCTGGCGCGCGCCATTGTGGCGACGGGGGCGGCGGGGACGCCGCCCTCTGGTGATGCCAATACACCGCGCAATGCGCTGGATCTATTCGGTATTTACAACTCGCCAAGTTTCTATGAAGAGTACGAGGACAGCGTGCTAACCAGCACGGTATCGGGTCAATACCAAGTGGCTGAGGAGGTAATGACCTACCTGACGTTCAGTAAGGGCTATAAGTCGGGCGCGGTTAACCTGTTCCAGGAGGCAGATAATTTCAATAACAAGCGCTATGAACCCGAGCATGCTACCAGTTGGGAATTTGGGCTGAAGGCGCGCTATTGGGAGAATCGCGCGCAAACCAATATCGCGCTGTTTAATACGGTCTACGAAAATCTGCAAATCAACTTCTTTAACGGTTTTAATTTCTTTACCCGCAACACGGGTGAGGCGACATCGCGCGGGGTGGAGTTGGAGAATACCGTGCAGTTAAGTGATCGCTTGCGTACGGAATTAAGTGTGACTTGGCTAGAGGCCGAGTTTTCAGACCTCGGCGATGCCCCCGAGACGATTCGCCACCTCGATGGTCGTCAAACTCCGCGGGCGCCAGAACTCTCTGCCGTGGCGATAGTGAGTTACGAGCAACCGATCACCGCGTCGCTGGCGGGCTACGGGCGTATTTCAGCGTCCTACAGCGGTGAGCACTGGGCCAGCCCGGATACTGCCGATGAGCCGACCCAGGGGCCCTATACCCTGTTTGATGTAACCCTTGGCCTGCGTCATTTTGCTGAGCGGGAGCTGGATGTCAGCGTGTTTTGCAAGAACTGCACGGATGTCACCTATCGCACTATCTATTTTGCCATGCCGGTGCAAGAGGGCTCGTTCAATGCCTATTTGAATGAACCCCGTCAATTGGGGCTCAGCATTAAGGCGCAGTTTTGACTGCCGCGCCGCAATTTAAGGACAGTATTATGGATGCCCTCGATCCTCGAAATTTAACGCATGCACAAGCCTATGCGCGCCCCGCCGAGATACGCCGGCTGTTGGCCGAGCTTCGCCAATCCCAGCCGATTTGTTGGGTGGAGCCGGATGATATTCGGCCCTATTGGGCGGTGACCCGCTATCAGGATATTCGCTATATCGAGTCTACACCGGCGCTGTTTAGCGCCGAGCCGAGAGCAGTGGTGATTCTGGAGGCGCTGGAGAAGGCCAATCTCGAACGGTTTGGCGACATCATGGGGGTCAAAACCCTGGTGCATATGGATGGGCCGCAGCATATGGCACTGCGCAAGCTGACCCGCGACTGGTTTATGCCCGCCAATATCGCCAAGCTTCGCGGTCATGTCGAAGGCCTGGCCGAGGAGTTTATCGGACAGATGCGCGAGCGTGACGGTCGCTGTGATTTTGCCGGCGATATTGCCTTTTGGTACCCGCTGCGGGTGGTGATGCAGTTAATCGGTATTCCCCGGCAAGACGAGGCGGATATCTTGGCGTTGACTCAGCGGCTGTTTGCACCCGATGCCTATATTAGTGAGGACAAAGACAGCGCTACGGTATTTATGGAAACCGTACAGGCGATGTCGGAGTACTTTAGCGTGCTGGTGGACGAGCGCCGCCGCCAGCCGCGCGATGATATTGCCAGTGTGTTGGCCAATGCCCGTCTCGGCGGTGAATTGATCGACCCCTTTACCCTGACCTCATACCTGGTGCTGCTGGCCACGGCTGGCCACGACACTACCAGCGCCAGTCTGGCTGGGGGGTTGCTGGCACTGCTGCAGCACCCCGAGCAGCTGCGGCGACTACAGGGGGAACCCGCGCTGTGTGCTGGCGCCGCCGATGAAATGATTCGCTGGGTGTCGCCGGTTAAGCATTTTGCGCGCACCGTGCTGGCCGATACCGAGTTGGCCGGGGCGGCCTTGAAAAAGGGCGATACCGTGGTGATGTTTTTTGAGTCGGCCAATCGCGATGCGCAGGCGATCGCTCAGCCGGACGTCTTTGATGTGGGGCGCCCGCCCAGTAAGCACCTGGCCTTTGGTCACGGCCGCCACAATTGCCTGGGCATGCACTTGGCGAGGATGGAAATTACCTGCTTTATGCAACAGCTGTTGCCACAGTTGGCGTCGCTAGAACTGGCTGGCGAGCCGGGCTATATCCCCAGTCATTTTGTTAGTGGTTTGAGCAGTTTGCCGATTCGCTACCGCTTTAAGTAATGAATCGCAGGCATAAAAAAAGCCGCCCGAGGGCGGCTTTCTTCGTACTAGGCCAGAGGCTTAGGCAGACACTTCGGTAATTTCTACTGAAGCGATGCGCGCGCCTTCTTCGGCTCCTTTCTGGAAGGATTCGATCTGGTCGAAGTTCATGTAGCGGTAGATATCCGCAGACATGCTCTTCAGGCCTTGCACGTACTGCTGGTACTCTTCCGGCGTGGGCAGGCGGCCAACAATCGCGCCAACTGCAGCCAGTTCGGCGGATGTCAGGTAGACATTGGCGCCGGTGCCTAGGCGGTTGGGGAAGTTGCGCGTTGATGTCGACAGCACGGTGGCGCCGTCGGCAACACGTGCCTGGTTACCCATGCACAGTGAACAGCCAGGCATTTCCATGCGGGCACCAGCTGCGCCGAAGATGTTGTAGTAACCTTCTTCCATCAGCGTGTGCTGATCCATCTTGGTCGGCGGTGACAGCCACAGGCGGGTAGACAGGCTACCTTTGTGGGCATCGAGCAGTTTACCGGCGGCGCGGAAGTGACCGATATTGGTCATGCAGCTACCAATGAACACTTCATCGACTTTGTCACCAGCAACTTCAGACAGCAGTTTGGCGTCGTCGGGATCGTTCGGGCAGCAAACAACCGGCTCGGTCAGCTGGTCGAGGTCGATTTCGATAACTGCAGCGTATTCGGCATCTGCATCGCCTTCCAGCAGGCTGGGGTTGGCCAGCCACTCTTCCATTTTGCGAGCGCGACGCTCCAGGGTGCGCTTGTCACCGTAGCCTTCGCTGACCATCCAGCGCAGCAGAGTGATGTTGGAGCGCAGGTACTCGGAGATTTCGTCAATACCCTGTTTGATGGTACAGCCGGCAGCAGAGCGCTCGGCCGAGGCATCGGACAGTTCAAAGGCCTGCTCTACGGTCAGGCCTTCCAGGCCTTCGATCTCGAGAATGCGGCCAGAGAAGATGTTCTTCTTGCCTTTCTTCTCAACGGTCAGGTGGCCGTCTTTGATCGCCTGGTAAGGAATGGCGTGAACCAGGTCGCGCAGGGTGATACCCGGCTGCATTTCACCCTTAAAGCGCACCAGTACCGACTCGGGCATATCCAGAGGCATAACACCTGTGGCAGCAGCAAACGCCACCAAACCAGAACCGGCAGGGAAGGAGATACCCATTGGGAAGCGGGTGTGTGAGTCACCGCCGGTACCGACCGTGTCCGGCAGCAGCATGCGGTTCAACCAGCTGTGGATGATACCGTCGCCGGGGCGCAGGGAAACACCGCCGCGGGTCATGATGAAGTCCGGCAGGCTGTGCTGGGTATCGATATCAACGGGCTTGGGGTAGGCCGCTGTGTGGCAGAAAGACTGCATGGTCAGGTCGGCAGAGAAGCCCAGGCAGGCCAGGTCTTTCAGCTCGTCGCGGGTCATCGGGCCAGTGGTGTCCTGAGAACCCACAGTGGTCATTTTCGGCTCGCAGTAGGTGCCGGGACGTACGCCCTGACCTTCGGGCAGGCCACAGGCGCGGCCAACCATTTTCTGTGCGAGAGTAAAGCCTTTGCCAGTGTCGGCGGGCTGCGAGGGCACGCGGAACAGGGTGGAGGGCTCCAGACCCAGTGATTCGCGGGCTTTGGTAGTCAGACCGCGACCAATGATCAGGTTGATACGGCCGCCAGCGCGAACTTCGTCGAGCAGCACTTCAGACTTCAGTTCGAAGGTGCTCAGCGTTTCGCCAGTCTCGACGTTTTTGATTACGCCGTCGTAGGGGCGAATTTCAATCACGTCACCCATGTTCAGCTGTTCAACGTCGGCTTCAAATACCAGTGCGCCGGCATCTTCCATGGTGTTGTAGAAGATCGGGGCAACTTTACCGCCGATACACACACCGCCGCCGCGCTTGTTGGGGACGCCAGGAATGTCGTCGCCGAAGAACCACAGCACAGAGTTAGTGGCAGATTTACGCGAGGAGCCGGTACCGACTACATCGCCGACCATGGCGATGGGGTGGCCTTTCTTCTCCAGCTCAGCAATTTGCGCCAGGGGACCAATTTTGCCTTGCTCGTCGGGCTTGATGCCGTCGCGTTCCATTTTGTACATCGCCAGCGCGTGCAGCGGGATGTCTGGGCGCGACCAGGCGTCGGGCGCCGGTGACAGGTCGTCGGTGTTGGTTTCACCGGTGACTTTAAATACGGTTTTTACAATGCTTTCGGGGACTTCGGCGCGGTTGGTGAACCACTCGCCGTCCGCCCAGCTTTGCATAACGCCTTTAGCCAGGTCGTTGCCGGCTTTGGCTTTTTCTTCCACATCGTGGAAGGCATCGAACATCAGCAGAGTGTGCTTGAGCTCTTCGGCGGCCAGAGGAGCCAGGGCCGCGTCGTCCAGCAGTTCCACCAGGGTGGAGATATTGTAGCCGCCGTGCATATTGCCCAGCAGTTTAACGGCTTGTTCTTTACTGATCAGAGGGCTGTTCGCTTCGCCTTTAACAATGGCAGACAGAAAGCCAGCTTTGACGTAAGCGGCTTCGTCAACACCCGGCGGCACGCGGTTTGAGATCAGCTCAACCAGTGTTTCTTCTTCGCCGGCAGGCGGATTTTTGAGCAGCTCAACCAGGCCTGCTACTTGCTCGGCGTTCAGGGGCTTGGGGACGATGCCCTGGGCCGCGCGCTCCTCGACATGCTTACGATATGCTTCTAGCACTGTTAACTCCTCTTATCAGTTTCGGTACCCCTAGTCCGGGATCGCCGGAGGCGGGGGCTATCGATGCCCGTCATCGATGCGAAATAGGGTGGGCAAGTATACTGAAAATCCCTACCCAGGTTAAGGTTTGTTCATCTTGTTACTGCTCTTGCGTCGGGTCGGGTGCTCGCTTACTCTTTCGCCTTGGCTGAAAAACCTGTCTGGAGTTGTTTTGTCTGATCTGCTGCGCCGTGTGGCCACACCCTGTATTGGTGTCTGCTCGACTGGCATCGGCGATGATGTCTGCCGTGGCTGCAAGCGTTTTTGTCACGAGGTGATTAACTGGAACAGTTATAGCCAGGAGCAAAAGCGTATTATTGATGCGCGCTTGGACAGTTTTCTTGTGCAAGTTATGCAGGACAAAGTGCATATTGTGAATGCGGATTTGTTGGCTTGGCAGCTGCAAGTACAGCGTGTGCGCTATCCGCTGCATAAAGATCCGTATATTTGGCTGTTTCAGTTGCTGCGCGCCGGTGCCGGGCAGATCCATCAGCCCCGTGAGTACGGCTTTACGGTGGATGTGAATTGGCAGGACCGGTCGCTGTTGGCGCTGCGCGAAGCCATTGATCGCGAGTTTTTTCTGCTTTCTGAAGCACACTATGAGCGCTATATCGGCCGCTATGTGCAAAAAGAGGGCTGAGCCAGCGCTCGGCGGCTGATATAATCGCGGCTTTTGTGCAAGGCAGTGGCGATGGCCGTCGATATCTCCGAAATTCTTGAATTTCTTCCCTGTGAAACCCCCGATGCCTGGGTGGTGGCGGCCTTGCAGCACCCTGAAGAGCTGCTGATTGATCATGCCAATTGCGAAAAAAAGGCCGCCGGTACCGCGCTGAACCTGATGTTCCGCTACGTCGATAAAATTGACCTGCTCAACAAAATGTCGCGTTTGGCGCGGGAAGAGCTGCGCCATTTCGAGCAGGTGTTGGCGATTATGAAAAAGCGGGGGGTGGCCTACCGGCATATCTCTTCGGCCCGCTATGCCAACGGCCTGCGCGAGCTGTGCCGCGCCAGTGATCCGGGAAAGTTGGTCGATATTCTGATTTGCGGTGCGCTGATTGAGGCGCGCAGCTGTGAACGCTTTGCCAAGATTGCCCCGCACTTGGATACGGAGTTAGGTGACTTCTACCGCTCGCTATTAAAGTCTGAATCGCGTCATTTTAAAGACTATTTGAGCCTGGCCAGAGCCTATGCCGATGGGGCGATCGACGAGCGCATCGCCGAATTTCGCCAGCGCGAGGGCGAGCTGATTGTCGCGCCCGACACTCTGTTTCGCTTTCACAGCGGGCCACTGCAGGCGGCCTGATAGGGTTCAGGCGCCTATCGCGGCCAGTTTTCCTCCCGCCAATAAGCCCCTGGCGACTTCTTCAATACTGCGCTGCTGCTGGTGGGCATTCTTGCGCAACAGTTCTTCCGCTTGCTCGGGGCGCAGCGCAAATTTATCGACAATATAGGAAACCGCTTGCTGGGTGTGATTGCGCTTTTCTAGCGTAAAGCGCGCTGCCGCCATTTCAGTTTTGAGCTGATCGAGACTGTGCAGCTGGTAAATGACGATATCCAGCAGTGCTTGTAGCAGGCTGTCTCGCAAGTTGTTAATGGCATAGAGGCTTAGCTGCAGCTCGCTGGCCAGACGGGCAATACTTTCCGAGCTGCGTCCGGCCAGCTCGATGACGGTCTGAGGGCTGTTGGCGTGGCTGTGAGCGAAGTGTTCCAAGGTGTCGCGGTGAGGAGAATCAATGCAGGTGAGAATGATGTCGGCCGGCCATTGCTGCAGCTCGCTATAAAGGTCACAGTGCTCGCCGGCGAGGCTGCGGCAGTGGATGCCGGCACTCGACAGGGCGGAGCTTAAACGCTCCACGGCGGTTGCCTCGAGGTCGATCAGTAATAGTTTCATTGATTGCTCAGACGTTGTTCGGGGTTGGCTTGTTGCAATGTATCCAATGCATTGGCCGCTAACTTTAACTGCTTTAGGTATTGCAAGGTACCGCCGACCGGGATAATCGTGCCGTCGATGAAGCGATTGGGTCCCAGTTGCGTGGAGTTAGTCAGCAACATTTTTTCGTGCAGATTGCCCTCGCTCTTGCGGTCGATTTTGGGGCAGTCGATGCCCAATGCCTCTGCGGCCTGGCGATAAAGGTCGGGCTTGAATACCGCGCTGGCGATGTCGTCCAGGTTTAGCGGCTCGCTCAGCAACTGCCAGCGGTAGAGTTGGGCGATGTACCAATCGCTGTGGCTGAGCCAGGGGAAGTTGGCCGAGTAGCGGTGGAAGACATGGAAGTCGGGCTGGTACTGCGGCCGTTCAGCGTAGTGTTTTTGGGAATAGCCACGCAGGGACAGGGCGACGGTGTCTTCCGGCAGGGCGATATAGGCGGCTTGGCTGATAATCCTGGCGCACTGTTGGCGGTGGGCGGCTTGGTCTAGCCATATGCACGCGCGCAACAGGGCGCGCAGCAGTGCCTGATGACTGTTGGGGTGGCGAGCCGCCCAGTCCTCGGTAATGGCAAAGACCTTTTCCGGACTGTTGTTCCACAGCTGGTATTTGCTGGCGACCACATCGCCAAGGCGCTGCTGCACCGCCAGTGTGTTCCAGGGCTCGCCGACGCAAAAACCGTCGATGTTGCCATCGCTCATTGCCGATACCATTTTGGGAGGGGGCACGACGACGATTTCAACGTCGCGATCCGGATCAATGCCGCCGCAGGCCAACCAGTAGCGCAGCTCGAAACTCTGTGGTGAGCAGGGGTAGACCGTGCCGAAGCGCAGTCTGGGCTGGGTGGGTTTGCGCTGTTTGATCAGCGAGCGCAGAGCCGATGCGGCGGCGGCCGGGCAGTTGGCGCTGTGGGGGTCGATCGCCGCGAGTTGCTGGTAGAGCTCGCGGCTCAGCGTGATGGCATTGCCATTTAAGTCGAGCACCATGGCGCTAATGAAATTAAAGCGCGGGCCGCCGATGCCAAGGCGACTGGTCAGCGGCATAGACGCCAGCATTTGTGCGCCGTCGAGTATACCCAGACCGACCTTGTCGCGGATGGCTGCCCACGAGGTTTCCCTGCACAGTTCGACCTCTAAGCCCTCTGCTGCAAAAAAACCTTTTTCGTAGGCGATGATTAGCGGCGCGCAGTCGCTCAGTGGCATAAAGCCAAGGCGCAGGGCGGTTTTTTCCGGTGCGCTAGCCGGTGGGCGGCGGTGCTTGGCCATATCAGGCTCCTACGGCCTTTTTTAACGAGGTTTCGCTGTGGCTTGCGGTTGATTTGGCCGCGGTGATCGGTGTGGACTTGGCCTGCTTCTTGTGGAGGAAGGTCAGTACCGCTGCCCGGTAGCGGTTGTAGTCGGCATCGCCGGCCAGCGCCAGTCGGTCGCGCGGTCGCGGCAGATCGACCTTAAGTACCTCGCCGACACTGGCGGCGGGCCCATTGCTCATCATCACAATGCGGTCGGACAGTAATACCGCCTCGTCAACATCGTGGGTGATGAGAATAACGGTGTTGTTAAGGGTTGCCTGGATCTCCATCAGCGCATCCTGTAAATGCGCCCGGGTCAGGGCGTCGAGGGCGCCGAAGGGCTCGTCCATGAGCAGTACCTTGGGCTCCATGGCCAGCGCCCGGGCAATGCCCACGCGCTGTTTCATGCCGCCGGAGATTTCCGCCGGGTATTTGTGCATGGCGTGCGACATATGCACCAGTTCGAGCTGGCGCTCCACCCAGTCGTGGATTTCGGCGCGGGATTTGCTGCCCTTAAACACCTGTTTAACGGCGAGTTCCACATTTTCATAGACGGTCAGCCAGGGGAAGAGGCTGTGGTTTTGAAAGACCACCGCGCGATCCGGGCCTGGCTCATTAACCTCTTTAGACTCCAGTACCACGGCGCCTTCAGTGGCCTGGTAGAGACCGGCGACAATATTTAAAACGGTCGATTTGCCGCAGCCTGAATGGCCGATCAGGGAAATAAATTCGCCGCGTTCAATCTTTAAGTCCACTTTATCCAGCGCGCGAAACGGGCCGTTCTTGGTGGGGAAGTCGATGCTGATCTGCGATATATCCAAATAGTGGGGCATAGTCTGATCCTCAGGCAGCGTCGTCGTGGGCGACGATTCGGTGAAGGGTTTGCATCAATGAGTCGAGGGCAAAGCCAATAAGGCCGATGGTGATAACGGCAAACATGATGCGCGCCAGCGACTCAGAACTGCCGTTTTGAAATTCATCCCAGACAAATTTACCCAGGCCAGGGTTTTGCGCCAGCATCTCTGCGGCGATCAATACCATCCAGCCTATGCCCAGGGAGATACGCAGGCCGGTGAAGATCATCGGCAGTGAGGCGGGCAGGGCAATTTTGCGCACTTGCGTTAACCAGTTGAGCTGAATAACACGGCCGACATTGATGAGGTCGCGATCGATATTGGCCACACCCATGGCGGTGTTAATCAACGTTGGCCACATGCAGCAGAGTGTGACGGTGATGGCTGAGTTGACGAAGGACTTGGCCATGAGTGGGTCGTCACTGATATATACGGCGCTGACCACCATGGTCACCAGCGGCAACCAGGCCAGTGGCGACACCGGCTTGAGCACCTGGATGATCGGCGAGATAGCGGTGTTCAGCAGCGGACTCAGGCCGCAGGCGATACCTATTGGAATGGCGATTAGCGAGGCGAGTAAGAAGCCGCTGAACACGGTGATTAGGCTGGTCGCAATCTGATCCAGATAGGTCGGTTTGCCGGTGTAGGGGCGGATTTTTACCTCGGCGTCGGGGTTCTTGGCCAGCTTCTTTTCATTGCGCAGCCGCTGGCGTTCGTAAAAGGCCTCGGCTTTTTCACGCTCTGCACGGTGTTCCTGCCAGAGGCTCTGGCCGGCGCTGACGACCGCAGCGGGCCCAGGGAAGCTGCCCAGGCTGGTGTCGATACGCGCGGCGGCGGCAGACCACAGCGCCAGAAATACCGCGATTGCCAACAGCGGCAGGCCGATTTGGCGGGCGATTTGCCGTGCTTGCTCGCGGGGCTCATCCCCGCTGGCGAGTTTTAACAGTGGAATCAACCACTGAAAGCCAGCGAGGTTGAGATAGTAGAAGGTATTTTGCTTAAACATAACCACTCCGTTAGCCCGCCGCAGGCGGCGGGCGTTGGGCTTACTTCAGGCTGTCGCCTGCCTTGAGGCCAATGTTGAATTTAGACAGGTAGTCATTGGGCTTGCGGCCGTCGTAGCTGATGCCGTCAATGAACTCGGTTTGCGGCGCCTTAAAGCCGGTTTCACTGGCAAAGTCGGGGAAGTCGCTCGCGGCCATTTTGCCTTCGGCAATTAACTCTTTAGCAGCCAGGGCATAGATATCGGGCCGGTATACCTTTTTGGCGATGTCCATATACCAGCTGTCTGGCTTGTGCTCGGCAATCTGCCCCCAGCGGCGCATCTGGGTGAGATACCAAATGGCGTCAGAGTAGTAGGGGTAGGTGGCGTTGTGACGGAAGAAGACGTTAAAGTCGGGCACTTCGCGCTTGTCGCCTTTTTCGTACTCAAAGGTGCCGGTCATGGAGTTGGCAATGACATCGTAGTCGGCGCCGACATAGTTTGGCTGAGACAGAATCTTGACGGCTTCTGGGCGGTTGGCGTTGTTGTTGGCGTCCAGCCATTTAGCCGCGCGGATCATCGCTTTCACGACAGCGATATGGGTTTGCGGATACTTATCTGCCCAGGCTTTGCTGACGCCGAACACTTTCTCGGGATTATCTTTCCAGATTTCGTAGTCGGTGATGACCGGCACGCCAATGCCTTTAAATACGGCCTGCTGGTTCCACGGCTCGCCCACGCAATAGCCGTAAATGGTGCCGGCTTCCATGGTGGCCGGCATTTGCGGTGGGGGGGTGACGGAAAGCAGTGCGTCGGCGTCAATTTGGCCGCTGGTATCACCTTTGGCGGGGGCGTAGTAGCCGGGGTGAATACCGCCCGCTGCCAACCAGTAGCGCAGCTCGTAGTTGTGGGTGGAGACCGGGAATACCATGCCCATTTTGAAGGGCTTGCCCTCGGCTTTGTATTTGTCGACCACCGGTTTGAGGTAGTCGGCCTTGATCGGGTGAACGGGTTTGCCGTCGCTGCGCTTGGGAATATGGGGTTTCATCTCCTCCCAGATGTCATTGGAGACGGTGATGCCATTGCCGTTGAGGTCCATGCTGAAGGCGGTAATGATATGGGCCTGGGTACCAAAGCCGATGGTGGCGCCGAGCGGCTGGCCGGCGAGCATGTGAGCCCCGTCCAGCTCACCGGTAATGACTCGGTCTAGCAAGACTTTCCAGTTGGCCTGGGCTTCCAGGGTGACGTAGAGACCCTCGTCCTCGAAGTACTGCTTTTCATAGGCGATGGCCAATGGCGCCATGTCGGTCAGTTTAATGAAGCCAAATTTGAGTTCTTCTTTTTCCGGTTCAACGGCCACGCTCAGGCTGCTGATGCTCAGTGCCAGTGTGCTAACTGCGGTTTTGATGGCGGTGCGATACCAAGACATTACTGCTCTCCATAAGTTGGTATTGACAGCCCTGAGGGGGATCAGGCCACAGACTCTCAAGTTCTAGTGCGAAGCTTGCGCCGACGGTATCGGCGGCTGAACGTTCTATGATGGAGATAGCAATGGCTGTGCCAATTGTAAAATAATCAATTGAAACAGTGAGTTGTCGTTTATTTTCGCAAAAACAACAGGGCCTTGGGGAAAGGTGGTGCAGGGCTGTAGCGCCAATGGCTGGCACCGTGCACCGCTAGTGCGCGCAGCCGGAGGCTGTTGAAGGGGGCTGGACAGCTCAGCGGATGTCGAAGGCGTCCAGGCTTAAATGTTGGCCGTCGCACTCTAGCTGCCAGCCTTGCTGGTGCCAGTCGCCTAGCACGATGCGCTCGGCGTTTTGGCCATTGACGGTGATGGCGTGTCGGGCCGGGCGGTGAGTGTGACCGTGGATCAGTCGCTGGCAGCGGTGCTCGGTCATCACCTTGAGGACTTCCTCGGGGGTGACGTCCATGATGTCTTCGGCCTTGTTGCTATTGGCTTCACTGCTGGCCATACGCATTTGCTTGGCCAGTGCGCGGCGCTCGGCCAGGCTTTTGCTGAGTATTTGTTGCTGCCACTGCGCAGAGCGGGCCATTTGCCTAAAGGCCAAATATTCTTGGTCACCGGTACACAGGCTGTCGCCGTGCATCAGCAGGGTGTTTTCGCCGGCTAGCTGAATGACGGTGGGGTCGCTAAGCAGGGTGGCGGAAACGTCTTGGCAAAATTGCTCGCCGATCAAAAAATCGCGATTGCCATGCATCAGGTAAAGTTGGCAGCCACTGGGACGCAGAGCAGACAGGGCGGTTTTGACCTGTTCAATCAGCTCGCTGCTGTCGTCGTCGCCGATCCAGCTTTCAAAGAAGTCGCCGAGAATGTACAGGGCGTCAGCGGCTTTGGCCTGGTGTTCTATAAAATGGAAAAACGCCCGGCTGATCGCCGGGCGCTGCTCATCGAGATGTAGATCAGAGATGAACAGGCTGCGCATGCTTAGTCCTGCCATACCGCTTTTTCAATGAGGACATCTTCGGCGGGGACGTCTTGGTGGCCGGCGGCGCTGGTGGTGGCGACCGCTTTGATTTTTTCAACAACGTCCATGCCTTCGCTGACTTTGCCGAATACCGCGTAGCCCCAGCCTTGCATGTTCTTGCCGCTGTGGTTGAGGAAGTCGTTGTCTTTAACGTTGATGAAGAACTGGGCGCTGGCCGAGTGGGGGTCCATGGTGCGCGCCATGGCGAGGGTGCCAACGGTGTTCTTAAGGCCGTTGTCAGCCTCATTCTCGATGGGCTCGCGAGTGGCTTTTTGCTTCATGCCGGGTTCAAAGCCGCCGCCTTGCACCATAAAGCCGTTGATAACGCGGTGGAAGATGGTGCCGTCGTAGAAGCCTTCTTCAACGTATTGCTTGAAGTTTGCCGCTGTTTTGGGGGCGTTTTCGAAATCCAGTTCGATTTTGATGTCGCCGAAATTTGTTTTAAAGATAACCATTTGCCTTGATCTCGCTTATAAGCCGAAATTAAAGCCGCTATAATACGGCTTTTGCCTTGGCGGCGAAACCGAGCCCGTAAGTGGGGCCGACCGTCCTTCTTGCCGACCCGCCCAGTGATTGGCGCCACAAACCGAGAGAATTACGATTCAATGAGTGAACAAGACGTCGCCGGAAATAACTTTCTTCGCAGTATTATCCGCAAGGACATCGAAGCCGGCCGCCTGCAGGGTGAGGTGGTCACCCGCTTTCCTCCCGAGCCCAATGGTTTTCTTCATATAGGCCACGCCAAGTCTATCTGCTTGAACTTTGGCTTAGCCGAGTATTTTGGCGGCCACTGCCATCTGCGTTTCGACGACACCAACCCGGCGAAGGAAGAGCAGGCCTATATCGATGCCATTCAGGAAGATATCCACTGGCTGGGTTACCAGTGGTCGGGGCCGGTGCGTTACGCGTCGGATTATTTCGATACCCTTTATGACTATGCGCTGGAGTTGATTCGCGCCGGCAAAGCCTATGTCTGTGAGCTGAGTGCCGACCAAGCGCGTGAATATCGCGGTACGCTGACGGAGCCGGGGCGCAATAGCCCATTTCGCGAGCGCAGCGTAGAAGAGAATCTCACCGAGTTTGCTGCTATGCGCGACGGCGCGTATGACGAGGGTACAAAGGTGCTGCGCGCCAAGATAGATATGGCTGCGCCGAATATGAATATGCGTGACCCGATTATCTACCGCATTCGCAAGCAGTCTCATCACCAAACCGGTGATAAATGGTGTATTTACCCCACCTACGATTTTACTCACGGCCAGTCCGATGCCATCGAGGGGATTACCCACTCTATCTGCACCTTGGAATTTGAAGACCATCGGCCACTGTATGAGTGGTTTATCGACAATTTGCCGGTGCCCGCTCAGCCCAAGCAGTACGAGTTTGCCCGCTTGAATATCAATTACACAGTGACCAGCAAGCGCAAGCTCAAAGCGCTGGTTGATGAGGGTGTGGTCGACGGCTGGGACGATCCGCGCATGCCGACGATCGCCGGTATGCGCCGTCGCGGCTTTACCCCGGCGGCGCTGCGTCAGTTCTGTGAAATGGTCGGTGTGGCGCGCAGCGAAGGCATTGTCGATATGGCCATGTTAGAGCATGCAATCCGCGATGATCTCGATAAGAATGCCCCGCGCGCGATGTGTGTGATGGACCCACTGAAGCTGGTGATTAGCAACTATCCCGAGGACAAGGTCGAGCAGTTGTCGGCGCCGGGCCACCCCAACCGCGACAACCTCGGCGAGCGCGTATTGCCCTTTAGTCGCGAGATCTATATCGAGCGCGATGATTTTCGCGAGGAGGCCAATAAGAAATTCAAGCGTCTGGTGCTGGGTAAAAAAGTGCGCTTGCGCAGCGCCTATGTGCTGTTGGCCGAAGAAGTGGTTAAGGATGAGCAGGGCAATATCGTCGAGGTTCACTGCAGCTATGACCCCGATACACTGGGCGAGGATCCGGCTGACGGCGTGAAGCCCAAGGGGGTGATTCACTGGGTGTCCGCCAAAGGTGGCAAACAGGCGACGGTGCGCAGTTATGACCGGCTGTTTAATCACCCGGCACCGGATCGCGGCGGCGAGGAGTTTATGGCCCATGTCAACCCGGAGTCGCTGACCGTTTTCGAGGGCTGCTGGATTGAACCGGGTTTGGCGGAGTGCGCGCCGGAAAGCCGCTTCCAGTTTGAGCGTACCGGCTATTTTGTCGCCGACCGCTATGAGCACAGTAGCGAGCAGCCGGTGTTTAATCGCACCATTGCGCTGCGTGACAGCTGGGGCAAGGCCGACCAGTAAAGCGCCGGTCGCCGCAGGCGTCTCAATTCATTATGCAGGCGGGGCGTGTAGCCCCTTCTGCCAGCAATAGCGAAGATCATGAGCATACAGATATACAACACCCTGAGCCGCAAAAAAGAAGCCCTGACACCGATTGATCCCGGCAAGGTCAAAATGTACGTCTGCGGTATGACGGTCTACGACTACTGCCACCTTGGTCACGCTCGCGTGTTGGTGGCCTTTGATGTTATTAGTCGCTACCTGCGCGCCAAGGGCTATGAGCTCAATTACGTGCGCAATATCACCGATATTGATGACAAGATTTTGCGGCGCGCCGAGGAAAACGGTGAGCAATACACCGCGCTGACTGAACGCTTTATCGCTGCGATGCATGAAGATGCCGAGCGTTTAGGGATTGCGGAACCAAATGCCGAGCCCCGCGCGACGGCGCATATCAGCGATATTCTGGCGATGATCACCCAGTTGATTGAGCGCGATTACGCCTATGCGGCGGCCAACGGTGATGTCTACTACCGGGTGAGCCGCTTTGCCGACTACGGTAAATTGTCGGGGAAGAATCCCGAAGAATTATTGTCGGGGGCGCGCATAGCGGTTGATGAAGCCAAGGAAGATCCGCGTGACTTTGCCCTGTGGAAGGCCGCTAAAGCGGGCGAGGTCAGCTGGCCATCACCCTGGGGCGAGGGGCGCCCGGGCTGGCATATCGAGTGCTCGGCGATGTCGACCTGCTGTCTGGGCGACAATTTCGATATTCACGGCGGCGGCCCCGACTTGGTGTTTCCGCACCATGAGAACGAAATTGCGCAATCCGAGGCCGCCACCGGTAAGCCCTATGCCAATACTTGGATGCATGCGGGTGCGGTGCGGGTCGACAATGAGAAAATGTCTAAGTCGCTGGGCAATTTCTTTACCATTCGCGAAATTCTCGACAAATACCACCCGGAAGTAGTGCGCTACTTCTTGATTTCCAGTCACTACCGCAGCGCCATTAATTACTCCGAGGAGAATTTGCAGATTGCCCGGCAGAACCTCGAGCGTTTTTATCACGCCTTAAAGGGTTTGCCACTGGCGGCCTTGACGCCCTATGGCGATTTGCCGGCGGACAATGCCTATGTGCAGCGTTTTGACGCCGCGATGAGTGATGACTTCGCGGCGCCCGAGGCGCTGGCCGTGCTGTTTGATCTGGTGCGAGAAATGAATACTAGCCGCGCCGCGGGGGATATGGAAAAGCTGACTGAGCAGGCCGGCTTACTGCGTTCACTGGCGGCGGTGCTGGGCGTGCTGGGCTGTGAGGCAGAGGCATTTTTGCAGGCCGGTTCGGCGGGCGAGCTGAGTGCGGAGGCGATCGAGGCCTTAATCGCGGAGCGGGTTCAGGCGAAAAAAGACCGCAATTTTGCCCGTGCAGATGAAATCCGCGAGTCGCTGTTGGAGCAGGGCGTGGTGCTCGAGGACAGCCGGCAAGGGACGACTTGGCGGCGCAGCTGAGCGTCGCTTCAGCGCTTGCGCTTAGCGAGGTAGGCGCTGAAGACGCTCATGGCGATAAAGCCGCCGACAACCCCTAGGCTGTTGGCCAGCATATCGCCCCCCGAGGGCATGCGGCCGGGCATTAATGACTGGCCGTACTCCATCAGCGCACTGTAGGCGATAATCAGCAGTGCAAAAACCAGCCGCCCGCGGCTGCTGTTGGACACCGGGTAGGCGAATACCATAAAGACAAAATAGGCGGCAAAGTGTTGCAGCTTGTCCCAGACATTTAGCGATGGCATATCTTGAGCGGGGGTGAGCGACAGGACGGTGATCACCGCCGTGTACAGGCTCAGCAGCAGGATTTGCTGCCAGCGGTTCAGCTTCATTGGGCGCGTTTTTCCTGGTAATCGTCTTTCAGTAAGGCTTGCAGGCGCCGTTCGGCATCTTTGGTGATAGCCTCGACCTCGGCATTGCTGTCGTAGTTTTCTAGTGGAAAGCGTTCGCAGTGAAAGGTGGCGCCAGTGAAGGGCTGCGGAATTTTAAATTTGTCCCAGGTCGACTCGATCCGCCAGCCCTTGTATTCCAGTCTCATAAGGTAAAGGGGCAGTCCCGTCTTGCGCGCCAGGGCGACGGCGCCGGGCTTCATTTCGTGGCGAGGGCCGCGTGAGCCATCGACGGTGAACACGGTTATCGACGAGTGTTTGGCGCGGCGCAGCAGCTGAAAAAAGGCGTCCCGGCCGCCGCGGCTGGGTGAGCCAAAGGCGACGCTGATGCCGTAGGCCTCCAGAGCTTTGCCGATGGCATAACCAAAGTGGTTCTGCGAGGCGATCGTGCTGGCGTTGCTGTGGGCAAAATATTTGCACAGTGGCAGCAACTCGTCGTGAAACACAGCGATAACGCAGGGCGTTTCTATTTGCGGTTTGTTGCGAAACCTCACTGTGCGGGTCAGGGTAAACAGGCCGTGCATAAAGCCGATGAGAACGGCTCGCGCGGCCTTTTGGCTGGGGCCAATGACCTTGGGTTTGCGTTGTCGTTTTGCCACGGAGTCGCCTCAGGCCAGTGCTTTTTCGCCTGAATCGACGCTCTGAAAAATCAGTGTATTGATGGTCATCGGGCCGACGCCACCGGGAACCGGCGTGACGGCGCTGGCGCGCTCCATGAGTGGAGCCAGCTCGATGTCACCCACGCCGCCGGGGTGGTAGCCGGCATCGACGACGACCGCGCCATCTTTAACCCAGTCGGCTTTAATGAACTCAGGCTTGCCCACCGCGCCCACAAGAATGTCGGCCTGGGCGATCAGTGCGGGCAGGTTTTGCGTGCGCGAGTGGCAGATAGTGACGGTGGCATTGGCTTCGAGCAGCATCATTGCCATGGGTTTGCCGAGAATTGCGCTGCGCCCGACCACGACGGCGTGTTTGCCTTCGATATCGATGTTGTAGTGCTCCAGTAGGCGCATAATGCCCTTAGGGGTGGCGCAGCCATAGGCGGCCTCACCCATGGCCATACGGCCAAAGCCTAGACAGGTGACGCCGTCGACATCCTTGCTCAGGGCAATGGCGTCAAAGCAGGCGCGTTCGTCGATTTGCTCGGGGACGGGGTGCTGGAGCAAAATGCCGTGGACGTCGGGGTCGTTGTTGAGCTCGTCAATTTTTGCAAGCAGCTGTTCGGTGGTGGTAGAGGCGGGAAGCTCGACGGCCATTGAGTCCATGCCAACGCGCCGGCAGGCGTTGCCTTTCATCTTTACATAGGTCGCCGAGGCGGGGTCGTCACCGACCAGGATCGTTGCCAGAATGGGCGTTTTGCCGCCGGATTTGTCCTTTAACACTGCCACGCGCTTTGAGAGCTGCTCTTCCCAGCTTGCCGCCAGTGCCTTGCCGTCCAGAATCTGTGCCGCCATCCCGGTTTTTCTCCGAAAAAAGGTGATTGAAATTAAGCTGTTATTGTCGCACGCTGCAAATGTGCAGGCCAATAAAGTCTGTAAGTTTTTTTGCTAAAATTGTTGACGCCTCTAAGGCGCCTGCGTATCATGCGCAGCTCCTGTAAGGGGGCATGAGTTACACATGTTTCGGGGTATAGCGCAGTCTGGTAGCGCGCCTGCTTTGGGAGCAGGATGTCGGGAGTTCGAATCTCTCTACCCCGACCATTTTGGTCAACTCCTGACGCTTGTTGCGCCCGTAGCTCAGCTGGATAGAGCAACGGCCTTCTAAGCCGTCGGTCACAGGTTCGAATCCTGTCGGGCGTGCCATTTACGGGAAAAGTCATACTTTGTGGTGGCCGTAGCTCAGTTGGTAGAGTCCAGGATTGTGATTCCTGTTGTCGCGGGTTCGAGCCCCGTCGGCCACCCCATTTTCCCAGCTATTTTTTCTGTTTTCCCGCCGTTGAATTTTTCGTAAATTGCTATTTTGTGGCGAATTTTTGTCGTCTGGATGTTCGCTAAGGAAGGCCCGCTCAGCGCAGGCAGTCGAGGTAGGCGGCAATACAGTTATCGAGGCCGAGTTCGATGGCGTCGACGGTAAAGGCGTGGCCGATAGAGACTTCTAGCAGGGCGGTGACACTGTTTTTGAACAGCGCCAGGTTGTGCAGGTTGAGGTCGTGGCCGGCGTTGAGCCCTAGGTTGCAATCGGCAGCAACCTTGCTGGCCTCGACAAAGCGCGCCAGGGTGTCCTGTTGCTGTGCGCCACCGAAGTGTTCCGCGTAGGGCCCGGTGTACAGTTCTATGCGATCTGCGCCAATCGCTTTGGCAAGGACGATCTGGTTGGGGTCTGGGTCCATGAACAGGCTGACTCGGACGCCGAGTTGTTTTAGTTCTTCAATGATGGGGAGCAGGGTATCGCCGTCGCGCTGCAGGTCAAAGCCGTGGTCAGAGGTGAGTTGGCTGTTGTTGTCTGGCACTAAGGTACACTGCGCAGGGCGGGTGCGGCGGATGATTTCCATAAAGCCGGGGTAGTCGCTAACCCCGTGCCGGTCGCTCTTCATTGCTGGCGCGAGCGGGTTGCCCTCGATATTGAACTCGACATCTAGCACCTCCGCGAGGGCGTAGCAGTCGTCGGCGCGAATGTGGCGTTGGTCCGGTCGCGGGTGGACGGTAATGCCGTGGGCGCCGGCGTTAATGCAGCGCTGGGCGTGCTCGGTAACGCTTGGGTAAGCGGTGTCGCGGGAGTTGCGGATAAGCGCAATTTTGTTCAGGTTGATGCTCAGTGCGGTCATCGTGCGCTCCGGCTAAGGTCGGCTGGTGCTCAGGCTAATGCGTTCCAGTACGATCGGTTCAATGGGGACGTCGTCAAAGTCGCCTAAGCGGTGGGTGCGTTTATTGCTGATGTCGCGAACTACGTGCTGGCCGTCGATGACCCTGGCAAACACTGCGTAGCCGTCGCGGCCCATGCGGGCGTCCAGCGAGAGGTTCATGCGCAAGTTGATGAAAAATTGTGAGCGCGCGCTATTGGGGTCGCTGGTTCTGGCCATGGCAACCGTCCAGCGCTCATTGCTTAAACGACTGCTTTTGGATTCGTTGACGATGGCTTCGCCATTGGCTTTTTCCTGCATGTCGACGGTAAATCCGCCGCCTTGCACCACAAAGCGGCGAATAACCCGATGAAAGATGGTTCCGTCGTAGAAGCCGCTCTCGGCATAGTTGAGAAAATTGGCGACGGTGATGGGCGCGTGCTCGGGCAGTAGCTCAATGCGGATGTCGCCCTCGCTGGTGTGCAGGGTGGCGATGGGGTTGTCGTTGGCATGGCTGGGAATGGCCAGTGCGAGCAGGCTGAGCAGGGCGGCAAAAAACGCTAAGCGAGGCATAGCTATACCCATTCTGAGCGGCGCTTGGGCGTCATTCGCGGGACGATTAGCGCAATCATGACGCCGATTAACACGGCGAAGGCGCCATTAAGATAGAACTCATTTTCCTGGTTTTCACGCAGTCGTGCGTTGTCGGTTTTCAGTACATCGAGTTCACTACTCAGCATTTGGTTACTTTCCAGCAGTCGCCGGTTGTCGCTGTCGAGTTTGATTGCGTTGGCCGAGATGCGTTTGATCGCATCCAGTTCTTCGCTGAGTGCGCTGTTCTCTCTTTCCAGTTGTTCGACGATTGAGGCGGTTTTTTCACTGCTTTGGGTGGTGTTGTTCAGTTGCTCGCGCAGAGCTTTGTTGGACTCACTGAGTTTTTGGAGTTTGGCCTCGGTTTCTCTCAGGCGCGTGCGGGCGACAGGCGCGTCAATCAGGTAGTGGCTGGGTAGCCAGCCCTCGGTGCCGCTGCTGGTTTTTACCTTGGAGTAGCCGCTGTCTTCGTTGGTTTCGAGCAATTCCAGTTTTGTGCCGCTGGGCAGGCCGCGGTGAACAATACGGTACTTGCTGCCATCGCCGACTCGCAGTGGGACGTAGACTTTGTCGCTGATATAGCGTGTTTCGGCAAAGGCGGTGCCGGACAGGGTCAGCAGTGCGGTCAGCAGGCCGAGGAGCATCGGGTTTTTCACTGGCATATCCACTTTAAAAATTAGCTGTAAGACATTAATCAATAAGACTAATGGACTTGCTTTAATAGTTCAATTTGCGTGCCTTAGGGCAGGACTTTCTTGAACGGCTTAACGGTTACTCGGGCGTAGACGCCGGCGCTGATATAGGGGTCGGCATCTGCCCAGTGCTGGGCGTCGGCCAGGCTGTCGAATTCCGCGACGACCAGGCTGCCGGAGAAGCCTTCACTGCCTGGGTCTTCGCTGTCGATGCGCGGGTGCGGCCCTGCGAGTAGGAGTCGACCATCGGCTTTTAGTTCCTCAAGTCGTGCTAAATGTGCCGGGCGTGCGGCGAGGCGCTTGTCGAGGCTGTTGGCAACGTCTTCACTGATGATGGCGTAAATCATGGTCAGTCCTGGTGGAGTCGGAAAATGTGTTCAAGATCGAGCTCGGTCAGCGCTCGGACTCGGCGCATCAAATAGAACAGTGCAGCCATCATCACCAGTGTGCAGGGCAGGGCGATAACAGGGAAGCTCAGTCCGGTCATTTTGCCCAGTTCGGCACTGTATTCCGGGGTGCCGGGAGGGCTGACCAGAAGGATTTTTGCGAGCAGGTAGTTAAGCGCTGAGGACAAGAAGAACGAGAAGGCCAGCATATAAGTGGCTCGACGCAGGGCGGTATTGAAGGCGTCGTGGGCGCGGTGCGCCGTGAGCGCCTGTTCAACCCGGGCGGTGTCGACAATCTCGTCGTTGAATAACAGCGTTTTGATCAGTGGGTAGGGGGTGTATAGTGACAGTAGGGTTGCCAAGCCGATTAAGCCGGGAATGCTGGCCTCTTTAATGGCGATATACTGCGCGTCTAATTCCAGTAGGCTGATGCCGCCAGTCAGCAATATGCTGACAAATCCCAAAATTGAGAAGACGTTGGTGCGGCGAATCTTAAAAAAGTCCCAGGCGCCAAAGCACAGGGGGAAGGCCAGTGCGATAACAATGCTCCAGCTTGGGCCGAGGGCTTCGTCGTTGCTGAGCTTGGTGAGAATCAGCGTGGGTATCACGATGTTGAATAGCAGGTTGGTCACGGCGTTGTGCCGTGGCTTGCCCTTGGCTTGCTGGGGCATGGAGTGTCCTGTAATGCTTGGAATGAGGTTGGCGCCTGGCGCGCGGCTCACTATAACCATTTTCCCGAATTATCACTAGCGCCGACCGGCCGGCAGCGGCTGTTACTATTTTATTTGCGGGAGCGCAGGCTTTGATTGTTGATTTGCACACCCATACGACGGCTTCTGATGGCGGATTGTCGCCTCAGGAGTTGTTGCTGCGAGCTGCCGAGCGAGGTGTCGGCCTGCTCGCGATTACCGATCACGATACCTTGGATGCCTACCAGCAAGTGGATGTAGAGGCTTGCGCGGGCGTGCAATTGGTTTGTGGTGCTGAGTTTTCCTGCAATTGGCAGGGCGTCAACATCCACGTATTGGGCTTGGGTTTGGATGCGGCGGAGCCGGGTTTAACGCTGGCTGTTGCTGAACAAAAACGCGCTAGGCAGCAGCGCGGCGAAGAAATCGCCAAGCGTTTGGCCAAGCGTGGCGTGGCCGTCAGTTTGGAGGCTTTATACGAGCGGGTGTCAGATCGCCCACTGGGGCGCCCCGATTTCGCTCGCTATATGCTGGAAAACGGTCAGGTGCGTTCGATGAGTGAGGCCTTTGATCGCTACTTGGGGGCGGGCAAGATTGGCGATGTTAAGGCGATGTGGCCGTCCCTAGAGCAGGTGTTGGGCTGGATTCATGGCGCCGGGGGCGCTGCGGTAATCGCTCATCCGCTGCACTATAAAATGACCAATGCCAAACTGCGGCGCTTGTTGGCGGAGTTTTGTGAGCGCGGCGGAGACGCTCTGGAAGTGTGTAATGGTCGCCCGGCGGAAGCGGAGTTGCGCTACCTGCGCGAGTTGTGTAAATACTTCGAGCTTGAAGCCTCGGTGGGGAGTGATTTCCATCATCTCAGTCAGTGGTGCGACCTCGGTTGCGAGGCGGAGGTGGTGGGTTTGTGTACTCCGGTCTGGCAGCGTTGGCTGCGAGCTGGATAGTTTGTCTGCGCTGATGCAGTCAGTATTCTTAAGGAAGGTCATGAGTCAATTTTTCCAAATTCACCCTGAAAACCCCCAGTCGCGGCTGATCAAGCAGGCCGCAGACATTGTGCGCAATGGCGGGGTGATCGTCTACCCGACGGATTCGGCCTACGCGCTGGGCTGTCACCTGGGAGACAAGGCAGCATTAGAGCGGGTGCGGGCGATTCGCCGTTTAGATGATAAGCACAATTTTACCTTGTTGTGCCGTGACCTTTCTGAGCTGGGGAATTATGCACGAGTGGATAATAGCGCCTTTCGCTTGTTGAAAAATCTGATACCCGGGCCCTATACCTTTATCTTGCGTGCTACCCCCGAGGTGCCAAAACGACTACACCACCCCAAACGCAAGAGTGTCGGGCTGCGCGTGCCCGACAACCAGATTTGCCTGGATCTACTCGCCGAGCTGGGTGAGCCCTTAATGAGCGTTAGTCTTATTCTGCCGGGTGATGAGTTGCCGATGACCGACCCCTACGATATCCGCGATACGCTCGGGAATCAGGTCGACCTGGTGATCGATGGCGGTTATTGCGGTATGGAGGCGACTTCGGTTATTGATTTGGTTGACGATGTGCCCGTCGTGGTGCGCCGCGGTCTGGGTGATGTCAGTCAATTTGAACAAGCGCTGTGACCGCCGGCCAGTTCCCCGTATAATCGCCGGCTTGGGGGCAAATAGCGGGAGTTTCCGTGCAGCAGGATCAGGGTCGCGATGCAGAGCAGGTCATGGTAGTTGAAGAACTGCCGGATGCGCCACGCCCGGCCCCTGAGGCGAAAGCGATGGAAATTGTCAGCCTGACAGCGCTGCGCCAGCAGCATTTACAGGGTGAAATGCCCTTTGCGGTTGTTCAGGGAAAGCCGCTGACCGAGCTGCCTAAAGATTTGTATATTCCGCCGGAGGCTCTAGAAGTTTTTCTAGAGGCCTTTGAGGGGCCTCTGGATCTGCTGCTTTATCTTATTAAGCGCCAAAACCTCGATATCCTCGAGATTAACGTCGCACAGATTACTGAGCAGTACATGCAGTACGTGAATATGATGAACGCCATGCAGTTTGAGCTGGCTTCGGAGTATTTGCTTATGGCCGCGATGTTGGCCGAAATCAAGTCGCGCATGTTGCTGCCGCGTTCAAATGAAGCCGTGGATGAGGACGAAGATCCCCGAGCACAGCTTATCCGTCGCCTGCAGGAATACGAGCGCTTTAAGCAAGCTGCCGAAAATATTGACCAGCTGCCCCGCGTCGGTCGTGACAGCTATCTGGTGAGTGTGGCGCCGCCACCGCTCAACAAGGTCAAGCAGGAGCCCGATGTCGACCTCAAGGAATTGATGCTGGTGCTCAGCGAGGTCTTGCAACGAGCCGACCTCTACATTAGTCATCAAGTCGAGCGTGAAAAACTGTCGACTCGTGAACGGATGTCTGAGGTGTTGGCGCGCTTGAATGGGGATAATTTTGTGCCCTTCGTATCGCTGTTTAAGCCTGAAGAGGGACGCCTGGGGGTTGTCGTCACATTTTTGGCGATAATGGAATTGATCAAAGAATCCCTTGTTGAGATTGTTCAGTCGGCGCCCTTTGCACCGATCCACGTAAAAGCCAAAAATACCTAATGATAGACGCGCAGCAGTTACAGAAAATTCTTGAAGGGGCGCTGATGGCGGCCTCCAAACCGTTGACGATCGCGCAACTTGGCGAATTGTTCGACGATGAGCAGCGCCCCGCTGCGAACGTCATTCGAGATGCTCTCGCGCAGATTGATCGCAGCTGTGAAGAGCGGGGATATGAGCTAAAAGTCGTGGCCAGTGGCTACCGTTTTCAGGTGCGCGAGGAATTGGCGCCCTGGGTGGGGCGTCTGTGGGATGAAAAGCCACAGCGCTACTCTCGGGCACTGCTGGAAACGCTGGCACTTATCGCTTACCGCCAGCCGATTACCCGTGGCGATATTGAAGAAATTCGCGGTGTGGCGGTGAGTTCACAGATTGTTAAAACCCTGCTTGAACGCGAGTGGGTGCGTGTAGTGGGGCATAAAGATGTGCCGGGGCGACCGGCGATGTATGCCACCACTCGCCAATTTCTCGACTACTTTAATCTCAGTAATCTGGATGAACTGCCCAGCTTGGCGGAAATTGCCGATCTGGATTCGTTGAATAGTGAATTGCAGTTCGATAAAGATCAGCCCACGGGGTCTGATACTGATAATGCCGAAGCCGAAGCCGAAGCCGAAGCCGAAGCCGAAGCCGAAGCCGAAGCCGAAGCCGAAGCCGAAGCCGAAGCCGAAGCCGAAGCCGAAGCCGAA
>NZ_JBFIGO010000011.1:0-52281 GCF_041602295.1 Spongiibacter sp.
CACGGTAATGCCCAAACAAACGAAGCTGGAAATGAGGCGTTTTTTTATCATGAATGTTTTCCGTTTTATCAGGTTTTATTGGATGCACACCCGCTTGCTATTAAGCACTGTAGTCGCGCTTTTCATTATTTTCCACGGCGAAGACTACACCGCGCAGCAATTAAAAAGACCACATAAAAAGTCAGAAAAACAAACATAATCGTTCATTTTTTGTACGATACAAAAACGCCCAAATGCGCCATTAACCCAGGCTATCAAAGGCTTTTTCAACTTCGCGACTCGCCGCCGGCGGCAGCTCTAAACCCTGCACATGGCAGATACCATTGACCTCTTGCTGACTGCGTCGCGCGTCGTCCATACACTGATAAAACTGCCGGTACCAGCGCCGACCCCGCGCAAATGGCCCGTCGCTTTTTAACTGCAACACTCTTGTGGCTGCTTGCTTGTTTTTCCAAATACCAAAGTCCGACGCCAACGAATCTAGCGCGCCAGCTTGTAGCTGGCGAGCGCGAGCGCGGTCTTCGTCATCCGGGCTGGCCTTGCCGCTGTTCACCAATAGGCCGTGCCACAACTTGCTGACGCCATCCTCGACCGGGGTATTGGCAATCAACTCAATGCTCTCAACATCGCCAAATAGCTGGTGGGATAGCAAAATACCGGGGCCGGTGTACCAGGTTGTGGTCTGCAACATGGCCTGGTACTCCTGATGAAATCCCCCCTGGCGCTGAATATAAATATGGTCGCGCCACTCGTTTTCGAAATACTCGCAGGGCGCGCCGTGTGTCGGCCCGAGATGGCGCGCATCGGCCATATTGTCAATCACTTCCTGGGGGTGAACCGCCAGTTCACCGAGGTGGTCCATCTGCCAGTGCAGCCACTGCGGCTGGTGCCACTGGGCCAAGTCAGGTGCGGCGTAGGCCGGCTCACCGCCCTCTGGGTCAAACCACATCCAAATGCCGCCCAGGCTCTCGACAACGGGATAACTCGTCAACTTGGCCGAGCGCGGCATCGGGCCGTCGTGGTAGGGGATATCATCGCAGGCGCCATCGGGGCCAAAACGCCAACCGTGATAGGGACAGCGAATCGACGAACCTTCTATCTGCGCCCCCTCTTTGGCGATCACCGCCGTATCGCTGGCAGCAATATGGCACTGCATATGCGGGCAGTAAGCGTCCAATAACACCGGTTGACCCTGCTCACCCCGGTACAGGGCGAAGTCGCGGGCAAAAAACCGCAGCGCCAGCGGCCGCGCCCCCAACTCACTGGCCTCGGCAATTAAAAACCAGCCCCGCGGAAAACAATTTGGCCCCAAACCATAGTCCTGAGCAGTTGCCATAAGTTTTACTCCTTAAATATTATCGGGTCTAAACATGGCGTCGTGGCCACCGTCGACATACAGCAGCGAACCACAGACAAACCCGGCCTCCCCGCTGAGTAAAAAACCAATGGCATTGGCCACATCGCTGGGCTCACCGGCCCGACCGAGCGGAATAGTGGCCAAGAACTCGCGAATAGCGTCGCCGTATTCAGGATGCTGTTCGGTTTCAGCTGTCATCGCCGTGCGGGTATAGCCCGGTGCCACAGCATTGAGCCTGACCCCGCGGCGAGCATACGCCGGCGCCTGCTGCCGCATCCAGCGCGCCAGCGCCTGTTTGGAGCCACAGTAGGCGGCGTGACCGCTGAGCTCGGCAATACGCGCCGCCACCGCCTCGCGATCGCCGTTGATCAGGGCCTGTAGATAGGCCTCATCAGTGGCTTGAGGCGCCGAATTCGACGACACCAATACCGCCGCGCCACGACGGCGTTGCAAGGCCCCGGCCAGGCCTTCCAACAGCTCAATTGAGCCGAAGAAATTCACTTCGGGAATCAGCGAAAGCGTCGCGCTGGTGCTGCCCACACCGGCGCAACACACCAGCCCATCCAAGCCTTCGGGAAACGCTTCCAGGGCCTGCTCGACGGCCCCTCGCCGTCCCGAGACCGTAGACAGGTCAGCGACAATATCCGCATCCTGGCGATCCAAACCCAGCACGTTTTCGCCGTCGTCTAGCAGCCGCTCACAGACCGCAGCACCAATACCTGAGGCACTGCCTGTTACCAGATAACCGCTCATCGCTCACTCCTTGTTCACCCTAGTTGTTGTCAGTATTACGCCGTCAACAGCGCCGGCTCACCCTAACCGAGATGGGCCTGCCCACCGTCCAAAGCAATACTTTGGCCGTTGACATAACGACAGGCCTCACTGCAAAGCGTAGCGACAAACTCGCCAATATCCTCTTTGCACTCACCGATACGACGCAGCGGAATAGAGGCGACAAATTCCGCCGCTTCATCGGGCCGATTGTCCGTCCACCACTTGAGCGCCGGCGACATGGCATGCGGCAAAATCACATTGGTGCGAATACCCTCTGGCCCCCACTCGCAGGCAGCGGCACGACTCAGCGAACGAATGGCCTCTTTCACCGCCGCGTAGGCGCCGTAACCGGTCATATCCCAACGCATCGCCGCCGAGGAGGCCAAATTGACAATGACCCCGTCGCCCTTCAAATGGGGATAACACAGCTTCATCAATCGCAGCGACGCCAATGGCCCAGATTGCCAACCCGCTTCAAGCGCCGCCTCGTCAACTTCCAGTAAAGTGCCCAGCGGCACTTCTTGGGCGTTGTTGACCAGAATATTCAGGCCACCAAACGCCGCCACCGTCTGCTCGACGGCACTCGCCAAGTCATCGCTGTCTTTCACGTTGGCAGCAATGGCCAGCGCCCTGCCGCCGGCCTCTTCGATCATCGACTGACTCGTCTGCAACTTATCGAGGCTGCGCCCCAGCAGGGCTACCGCCGCGCCTCGCGCGGCCAATGACAGCGCAATACCCTGACCGACGCCCTGCCCGGCCCCGCTGACCAATGCCACTTTGTTATGGAGAAATTGCTCGACCATAAAGCCTCCTGACTTTTTGAATAAAACGATAGTAGCGCCGGCCCCCTGGCAACCCGACGACAAAAACAGCTATTTTTATGCACATTTTCGCCTGCTCTGTTGCCGTGGCTGGTTTCGCCAATAAATATGAATGGAAATGTGCTGAGCAAGTGTAGCGCTGCTCCCTACCATGAACCTCAGCCATAGCGGTGACATAAGACACCGCCCAAACTGCGTGGAGTGACGATGAAATTTAGCTATAACCCCAGCATGTGCCCCGCCGAGCAATACCTGCCGTTGGCACAAGCGGCTGAGCAATTAGGCTTTCACAGCATGGCCTTCCCCGACAGCCTCTGCTATCCCGAGCAGGCATCCGCTAATTACCCCTACAACGGCAGCGGCTCGCGCGAGTTCCTCAAGGGCCTGCCCTTTGTCGAGCCGATGGTCGCCATCCCCTTTCTTGCGGCACAAACCCAGCGGCTGCGCTTTAACACCTCGGTATACAAATTGGCCGTGCGCCAACCACTGGTGGTCGCCAAACAACTGGCGACCTTGGCGGTGCTCTGCGGTGACCGATTGGACTTCGGGGTGGGCATCAGCCCCTGGCCGGAAGACTTTGAGGGCTGCCAAATTCCCTGGGAAAAGCGCGGCCAGCGCCTCGACGATCAGATCCATATTATTCGCGGGCTGCTCAGCGGTGAGTTTTTCAGTTACCAAGGCAAGCAGCTGAGTATCGACAGCATGCAGCTCTGCCCGGTGCCGGCGCAGCAGCCGCCGATTTTCATTGGTGGTCACTCTGACGCCGCACTCAAACGCGCAGCGCGGCTGGGCGACGGCTGGATCGGCGCCGGCGCCAGCCTCGAGGAATATCGTCAGCTTATTGGCAAATTGCAGGACTACCGCCGCCAGTTCGAGCGCGACCACCTGCCCTTTAGCATCCAGCTGAGCTCCGCCGATGCCTTTTCCAGCGCCGGTCAGGCCGCACTGACAGAACTCGGCGTCGACGAGTGCCATATCGCCTTTCGCAACGCCTATGACGGCAAGCCCGACACCACCAGTGTCGATGAAAAAATCAGCCAGCTGGAAACCTTTGCCCAGAGATTTATCCGCTGACGCAAGCTGACTCTGCATCGCCCATATTCACGCGTCCCTTTGCCGGCAATCGCCGGCTTTTTTACTAAGAGCTATGGCTAGCACCAAATTAAGACACTTGACTTATTAAGACAATCGTCTTAACTTGCAGCCATGGACACTCAAAGCGACCCACACAAACTGAGCCCCGGCGCCCTGAAGCTGCTGCTGACCGCCGAGCAATTGATCGCCGAAAAAGGCATTGATGGCGTTTCCAGCCGCGAGATTGCCCGCAGCGCCGGCCACAAAAACCATTCTGCCGTGAACTATAACTTCGGCTCCTTTGACGGTTTAGTGGAAGCGATCATCGACTACCGCGTCACCTCGGTGAATGAGCAGCGGGAACAATTGCTGCAAGCCGTTCTAGAAGTAGAACCGCAACCCAGCCTGGAATCCCTCGTCGAATTAATGATACGGCCACTGGCCAATGAGCTATTACACGGCGATGGCCGCAGCCGCTATCTCAACCTGATTACGCAACTACTGGCCCGCAAACACTGGCGGGAACTGTTTTTCGCCAACCGCGCGCGCTCCTCGGCACTAACCAAAATTGCCGCGCTGATTAAACAGCAGCTCAGCAACCAACTGCCCGACGCAATTTATGCAGAGCGCATCAGCCTCTTGGGTAACCACGCGATTCACACCGTTGCCGAGTGGGATGCCCAGCAGCACCACGGGGACATTCGCTTTGACGAAGACAAGCTTGAGTGGCGACTGCAAAACCTGATCGACTATTCCATCGGCGGCCTTAGCGCCCCGCATAATAAGAGGAAGTAAATATGGAACTGATGCCCAACCTCGAACTGATTATTCTCAGTATTTTTCTCTTCGCTTTTGGCTGTGAATGGTTGGGCGGGCGCCTAACACGCTCGCCGCGACCACTGCGCGACTTCGCCTTTATGCTGTTTGGCTTAGTCTCCAACCTCTTTGTTGCCGGTGCCGTACTCGGCAGCGCCATCGGCTGGCTGCTCGCGCACTACCTGCCAAACAACGCCGGCAGCTTGGCCAACACCCCGTTCTGGCTGGCCTTCCCGGCGATTTTTTTTATCGAGGAATTTGCTCACTACTGGCTGCACCGCGCCGCCCACGAATGGCGCTGGCTGTGGAAGATTCACCGCACCCATCACAGCGCCCAACAGCTGAATATCGCCGTGGTCTACCGCTATAACTTCTTCTGGGTGTTTATGCTGCCGCAAACGTGGATGGGCGCCTTTGCGATTTACTTTGGCTTGAGTGAAGCGTTTTTGGCAGCCGTATTTGTCACCTATATCGTCAACCTCGGCACCCATAGCAGCTACCGCTGGGACAACTGGCTGCGCAATAAAATCCCTGTATTAGAGCCCGTTTGGAAAGTCGTCGAGCGCGTCGTCACCCTGCCCGACACCCACCACGCCCACCACGCCTACGGCAAGACCGCCCACCCCAACGGCAACTACGCGGTCACCGTATTTTTATTTGATGTGTTGTTTGGCACCGCCAAAATTCCCAATAGCGCGCAGCGCAATTACGGCCTGCCGATCTCGCCGCGCCTGCACTGGGCCGAGGAGCTGCTGTGGCCCATCGTGCGCAAGCCGCTGTTGCCCAAGCCGGAAAAAACGGCAGCTCCCGCCGCCGGTGAGACCGTCTAGGGCTGGCGTGCAGCCCGCGCCTTGGTGTACGCCGTGGCCGTCGCCGACAAGGGGTCATCGGGCCAGGGGTGCTTGGGATAGCGCCCCTTCATGTCTTTTTTCACCGCCTGGTAACTACTGCGCCAAAAACCCGCCAAGTCCGCGGTGACCTGCAGGGGCCGCCGCGCCGGCGACAGCAAATGCAGCAGCAGTGCCTGCTTGCCCTCGGCCACTAGCGGCGTGTGCTCACAGCCAAACATTTCCTGTAACTTCACCGCCAGCACCGGCGGCGAACTGCAGTAATCCACCGCAATCCGCGACCCCGAAGGCACTTTTATGCGCTCCGGCGCCTGCTCTTGCAGCGCCTGCTGCTGGGGCCAATCGAGCTGGGCCAATAACATGGCGCGCACATCCAGTGCCTGAATATCGCGCAATTTGCTCACCTTGCTCAGGTAGGGCGCCAGCCAGTTTTCCGCGGCGTCGAGCAGTGCCGCCTCGCTAAAATCCGGCCAGCCACCGGGCGCACAGTGGTGGGCAGCAAGCAGGCCGACGCGGGCACAGAGCTGGCGCGCCTCGTCAGACCAATTGAGCAGGCCCAGGCCGCGGCGGCGGAACAGGCTTAACAGGGCTCCGACACGCTGCTCGGCACTAAGCTGCGCCTGGGGGCGACGAGCAATCAACAGCTTGCCCAGCCAGTGCTGACGTTCGGCGACAAACCGGCCCAGTTCCTCATCCCAATCGGCGCTCAACTCCTCGCGACACAAGGGCGCCAGGGCATCGTCAAGCAGCGCCTCATCCAGCCGGCAGGCGAGACGGATACGGTCAACGCTGTCGCCAGCCGTGCCGCTGATATCCACAGCCACCAAGTAGGGGCTGCCACGCAGCGGGTCGTCATCGAACACCCGAGCGCTGCGGCCGTTGCTGAGCTGAAAATCTGCGCTGCCGGGGCTGCGCTGGCGGGCAATGCGGTCGGGAAAGGCGCGGGCAATTGCCACCGCCAAGGCGCTTTCTACCCTTGCGGGCTGCCCGCCCTGGACCTCACTAAACAGCCGACGATACTGCTGAGCTTGGCGCACAATGTGGCCATAACGGCGCGGGGCGTTGGCCAGTACCGCCAGACGCGGCTGAATATCGGCGCCGTGGTCACCGCCAATATCGCGCTCACCCAACAGGGCGGCCAGCTGACAAGCTGGCGCCAGCGCGCCTAACTGCTGCGCCTCAATTAACATATGTGCAAGCCGCGGCGCCACCGGTAGCGCTGCCATCGCTCGGCCGTGATCACTCAGTGACAGCTGGCCCTCGCGCACCAGCAAGGCGCCGAAGCTCTGCAGCAAATCCCGCGCTTGCGCACAGTAGGCTGGCGGTGGCGGGTCCAGCCAGGACAACTCCTCCGGGCGACAGCCCCACTGCATACACTGCAGATACAGACTGCTAAGATCACTGTGCAAAATTTCAGCTTCGCTGTACTCAGTCAGGCGCTGTTGCTCAGCCTCACTCCACAGTCGATAACACACCCCCGGTGCCTGCCGCCCCGCCCTGCCGCTGCGCTGCGCTGCTGAGGCGGCGGCAATGCGACGGGTAGTCAAACGACTACTGGCGTTGCGGGCCTCGTAAACGAGTTGCCGCTCCAGACCACTGTCGACCACGATATTGACCCCATCGATGGTCAAACTGCTCTCGGCAATATTGGTCGCCAGCACGATTTTGCGCTGGCCCGGTGGCGGCGCGGCGATCGCCGCGCGCTGTTCGCTGAGGCTCAAATTACCGTAGAGCGGCGCGATCACCGTATCGCTATCAAACTGCTGGGCGAGCTGCTCGCTGCAGCGACGAATGTCGGCCTGGCCGGGCAAAAAGGCAAGAATATTCCCCTGGTGCGCGCGGTGCGCCTCGACAATACAGGCCTGCATGGCTCCGGTGATATCACCGCTGCGGGGATAGCGGCGCCTGTCCACCGGCCGGTAGTAGACATCGACCGGATACTGGCGCCCCTCGCTGCGCAGCAGCGGCGCATTGTCCAGGTAGTCACACAGGGCCGCGCCGTTTAAGGTCGCCGACATCAGCAGAATTTTCAGCGGCGCGTCGCGCAAGTCACCAAATAGTCGCCGCCCCTCTAAGGTCAGCGCCAAACCTAAATCGGCATTCAAACTGCGCTCGTGAAATTCGTCGAAAATCAACAGGCCGACATCATCTAAACTGGGATCGTCCTGCAGCATACGCTGCAATATTCCCTCGGTAATCACCTCTATACGGGTGTGCGCCGACACCTTGGTTTCGAGGCGCACCCGATAACCCACTTGTTCGCCAACGCGCTCGCCGAGCAGCGCCGCCATCCGCTCGGCGGCGCCGCGCGCGGCGATGCGCCTCGGCTCCAGCATCAGTATTTTTTTACCCGCCAGCCAGGACTCGTCAAGCAATGCCAGTGGAACCTGAGTGGTTTTACCGGCACCCGGCGGCGCCTCTAGCACCAGCTCGTCAGCGGCGGCCAACTGCTCTCGCAATGCATCGAGCAGGGAAAATATCGGGAGTTGCTCAGCCATGAATAAACAATTACCGCAGACCGCCGCAGCGTGCGCTGCGGCTCAAAGGAAGGTGCACGGCCACGCCGCTAGATAAAGTCCTTAAGATCGCGCAGAAAATCGTCCAGCTTGTCGTGATGAACCCAGTGACTGGCGCCGGGATAGTATTTGATAAACGCATCTTTAAAATAACTCATACGACCGCTCGCTACCGGGTCTTCAACAAAGGTCTCGGTCCCCCAGGCCAGGAATGTCGGACATTCGATATTGCTGAAAATCTCCCTCACCTCGTCTTCACCACTCTCCAGGCGATTCAGTTTGCGGGTGTAATTATCAAACTTCCAACTGTAAGTGCCATCTTCATTCTGGCTGGCACCGTGATGCGTCAAATGACAGGCTTGCGCTTTGCTGAGGTGGGGGTTTTCCTCGTGCATGCGCTTAAAGGCATCGTCAATACTCGGATAGCGCCGCGGCAGGCGCGCCGACATGCTCTGGCGCACCGCCACCCAGTCCCGCATCTTCTGCCGGTAGCTCATGGTATCGCAGACTTCAGTTTCATCTTTATTGGGCAATATACCCTCGATATTCACCAGCTTTTTGACATTTTCCGGGTAAATCGACGCATAGCGGCTAGCAATATTGCCGCCCATTGAATGGCCAACAATGGTCGCCGGCCCCAGCTGTTTCTGATTGATCAACTGCGCGATATCGCAGACATAGGCCTCAAAGCTGTAGTGGCCGTCGGGTGACCAGGCACTGTCGCCGTGGCCACGCAAGTCCGGGGCGATAATATGCCAGTCGTGGCGCAACTCCTGGGCAATCCAATCCCAGTTTCGGCAGTGATCTTGGCCGCCGTGAATAAGAATCAGCGGCGGCGCCTCGGGATTGCCCCAGTCCACATAGTGCAAACGCAGTCGCTGAGAAATGTAAATATGTGAGGTCGGGCCATGTAAATCGGGGATCATGCGGTTCTCCATCTGCTGCACCGGCGGCACCTAAGCCAGATCGTATTAGCCAACTATCTTATTCGGTGAAGCGCCACCGAGGCCAGCCACTTTTCGCCGTACATTGGATGGGCCATTATAATCAACACCACCATTTTGTGCTGTCGACCCGCTATAAGCACAGTTGTCGCCGTCAAACAGCCGCAGATAGGCATCAACCATTACACTGAACGTGACCACCGCCGGCGCCTCTGACATTCGAGCCCAGCAGCAGGGCTCAGCAAGAAAGAAAAACTGGCCTAGTAATGACAATTGTCATTGCCAGGCGCGGCAAGCGCCCGCTAGCTCATATATACTCAAGGATGTATGAGAGGGACTTCATCGGCGCAGGGATTGCGCCCTCCCAATGGCTCAACGAAAAACTGGCGACATTGGTGAATAGCTTATGGACAGCGAAATAAACATCGACGACATCCTCAACGGCGTTGCCAACAGTGAGTTTGAACTTCGTTTTAATCCGCAGTTAGATCTCGCCAGTGGCCGCATTTGCGCCCTCGAAGGCAACCTGATCTGGGTCAAGATGCGCTACGAAACACTGACCAAGGCGCATATTCTCAATATCCTTGGCCGCCATAATAAGCGGGTCAGCTTTTTCCTCTACTACCTCGTTCAAGCCCTGCGAGCACAGCTACACTTCAAACACATTGGCTATCCACTGCGTTTATCCATTAGCTTGCGTCCCAGTGAACTAAATTCACCGCGATTCTTCCAGGCCGTAGACCGTGTATTCCGCGAGTGTGGCGCCAGCGCTCACGGCATAACTCTCGAGTTACCCTCGACAATACTCGACGACTTTTATGAACACATCGGCACGATTAGTCGCCTTATCGACTACGGTTTTCATATCAGTGTGCGCGATTTTTATCAGGACCCCGATACGCTTAGCAAGGTTAGCCGAGACCTTATCGGCGAGATAAAAACCCCTGCGGCGCTCAGCAGAAAAATTCTCGACAGTGCGCGCGCCAGTCTCAACTTGCAGAAACTCCTGTGTGGCGCCGACAGGCTGGGCTGGTCTTGTGTCGTCGATGGCGTCGATGATCGCAACTGCCTCGAGGGTGTTAAAAACCTGGGCGGCCACATTTTGCAGGGACACTATATGGGCGACAACTTGAACCTCGACGACACCAGCGAATTGTTAATGCAGCTGGAGTTGTAATCTATAGCGAATAGCTCGCAAACCAGGGAGCGGGCCGCAGCGCACCAAACACTGCGGGCCGTCTCACCCCGCAAAACGAGCCCCTGAAAAGCAGACATAAAAAAACCGCTGTGGCAGCTGCCACAGCGGTTTTTCCTTCCTGCCAACTTGGCTTTTTATAATTTCTTAGAACACTTCGAACAGCGCTGCCGCGCCCATGCCACCACCGATGCACATGGTCACCACAGCATATTTTTCGCCGCGGCGCTTGGCTTCCAACAGCGCGTGCCCCACCAGGCGAGCACCGCTCATGCCGAAGGGGTGACCGATGGAGATACCGCCACCATTGATATTGAGCTTGTTGTTATCAATGCCCAGCTTATCGCGACAGTAAATCACCTGACAGGCAAAAGCCTCGTTCAATTCCCAAACGCCGATATCGTCGACCTTCAGGCCCTGGCGCTTAAGCAGCTTGGGAATGGCAAATACCGGCCCAATGCCCATCTCGTCAGCCTTACAACCGGCAACCGCCATGCCGCGATAGGCACCCAGCGGTGCCAGACCCAACTGCTCGGCGCGCTTGGCTTCCATGATCACACTGGCTGATGCGCCATCGGACAGCTGTGAAGCATTGCCGGCGGTAATGAAACGGCCCTCTTTAACCCACTGACCATCTTTCCATACCGGCGCCAGACTCTGCAGGCTTTCCAGTGTCGTCGACGGGCGATTGCATTCGTCGCGATCCAATACCACGTCTTTATAGGTGACTTCCTTGGTCTCTTTGTTAAACACCGACATGCGGGTGGCAAAGGGCACAATCTCGTCGTTAAACAGGCCGGCTTCCTGAGCGGCGGCCACGCGCATCTGGCTCTGCAGGGCGTATTCGTCCTGGGCGTCGCGGCTGATGCCGTAGCGCTCGGACACCAGTTCAGCGGTTTCGATCATCGGAATATAGGCCGTCGGATCAATTTCCGTGACCGTCTTCGATACATTGCGGTAGCTGTTCTTGTGCTTGGTTTGCACCAGCGAGATCGACTCCAGGCCACCGGCCACGGCCACATCCATCTCGTCGCACATAATCGACTTGGCTGCCCAGGCGATAGACATCAAACCCGAGCTGCACTGGCGGTCGATGGTCATCCCGGCTGCGGTGTCGGGCAGGCCTGCCGCCACGCTGCACAGACGGCCGAGGTTGTAGGCCTGGGTGCCCTGCTGGGCCGCAGCGCCCATGATCACATCTTCCACCGACGCGGGATCGATACCCGCCTTCTCGACGGCCGACTTGACCGCGTGGCCACCCATTGCCGGTGCTTCAGTGTCGTTCAATGCACCGCGGAAGGATTTGCCCATACCGGTGCGGGCGGTAGAGACGATGACAGCTTCTTTCATAGTGAACCTCGTTCGCTGTAGGCGCCGCAAGCGGCGCCCGGGTTGAATACGTTAGCTGGAATTCTGGGCTGCTAGGGTAACGCGCCTCAGGCACGCTGCGAAGAGCAGCTGATAATTTCGCCAGTCAGGTAGCTGGAGTAGTCAGAGGCCAGGAACATCATCACATTGGCGACTTCCCATACTTCGGCACCGCGACCAAAGGCTTCGCGGCTTTCCAGCTCTGCCAGCAGCTCTTCCGGCGCCGATTTCTTGAGCATGGGGTGCACCGCCAGTGACGGCGACACGGCATTGATGCGCACGCCAAAGTCGGCCGCTTCCAGGGCCGCGCAGCGAGTCAGCGCCATGACGCCGGCCTTGGCCGCCGCGTAGTGTGACTGCTCTTTCTGCGCGCGCCAGCCCAGTACCGAGGCGTTGTTGACAATCACGCCCGCGCCGCGGGTTTTCATATTGCGCATCATCTGCCGAGTCATGCGCATGGTGCCATTGAGGGTGACATCAATAACCTTGTCCCACTCGGCATCTTCCATGTCGATCAGCGACTTGGTGGTGCCCAATCCGGCATTGTTGATCAGCACGTCAACCCCGCCGCAGAACTCTTCGGCAAAGGCAATCAGCGCCTGCACGTCGTCTTCCGCCGCGACATTGCACACCTTGCCGGCAACCTGCTGCAGCCCAGTGTCGCTTTTCAGGCGCTCCACCGCGTCGTTCAGACGGCCTTCGTGGATATCACTGATCACAATGCTGCGACAGCCCTCTTCCACCGCGCGCTTGGCCGCGGCAAAACCAATACCGGCACCCGCCGCCGCGGTAATCAATACCGACTTGCCTTTCAGCAGGCCGTGGCCCGCCACGTATTCAGGAATCTTCACACTCATTCTATAACTCCGTTGCAGACGAACGCCGCTCAGCGCTCGTTGTTAAATCATTGTGCTCGCTCTGTCGGCTTCGCCAGTACCAGCGGCCTACCACTTGGGCTCTTTGGGCATACCGAGACCGCGCTCGGCAATAATATTGCGCTGGATCTGGTTGGTGCCGCCGTAGATGGTGTCCGAGCGAGTAAACAGGAACAGCGACTGCAAGCGGTTCAGCTCGTAGGGCGCCGCCGCCAGAATATCGGCCTCTGGCCCCATAATATCCACCGCCAGCTCACCGAGATCGCGGTGCCAGGTGGCCCAGTACAGCTTGTAGATCAGCGCTTCTTTTTGCAGGCTGCCATCGCCCTTGTCGCCCGACAGCATACGCATGCTGTTATAGCGCATTATTTTCAAACCGATATGGGCCTGGGCAATGCGCTGGCGAATCTGCGGGTCTTGGGCGGCGCCATTTTCACGCGCCAGCTTGACCACTTCGTTGAGCTCATTCTGAAAGGCCATCTGCTGACCCAGGGTCGACACGCCGCGCTCAAAACCGAGCAGGCCCATCGCCACCTTCCAACCGTCGCCGGGAGCACCAACGATATCTTCAGCATCGCACTGGGCATCGTCGAAGAACACTTCATTAAATTCAGAGGTGCCGGTGATCTGTTCAATGGGACGCACCGTGACGCCGGGCTGATCCATTTTCACCAGGAAGAAACCCAGGCCCTTGTGGGCCACCGAATCGGGATCAGTGCGGGCAATCACAAAGCAGTATTCCGACTCGTGAGCCAGTGAGGTCCACACTTTTTGGCCGTTGATGACCCACTTGCCCGTCGCCTCGTCAAAACGCGCCTTGGTTTTCACATTGGCCAGGTCGGAACCGGCGCCCGGCTCGGAATAGCCCTGACACCAGAACTCGGTGCCCGCCAAACTACCCGGCAGGTATTTGGCTTTTTGCGCATCACTACCAAAGGCAATAATCGTTGGCCCGGCCAGACCGTCGCCGATATGACCCATGCGGCCGGGGGCGCCGGCGCGGGCGTACTCTTCGTAAAAAATCACCTGTTGTTCGATCGACAGACCGCGGCCGCCATACTCCTTGGGCCAGCCCACACAGGTCCAGCCGCCCTCGGCCAGTTTTTGCTCCCAGCGTTTGCGCTCTTCCGGAAACATATGTTCGTCGCCGGGGCCGCCGCGAAATTTAAGCTGGGCAAACTCACCGACGAGGTTGGCCTTCAACCAGCTGGCAATTTCCTCGCGGAAGGCCTCATCTTTTTCACTGAATTGTAACTTCATACTTGTTCTCGCTTAGCCTATTCGTTTCAAACGCAGATCGACGCGCAGCTTATTCGCCGTCCAACAGCAGGGCGGCAACTTGCTCGCGGTGCTGATCGCTATTGCCCAGCAAATGCTCGCTGGCCTTGGCGCGTTTGAAGTACAGGTGAACGTCGTATTCCCAGGTAAAACCGACACCGCCGTGCATTTGCAGCGACTCACCGGCATTTTTGAAGTAGGCCTCGGAGCACCAAGCCTTGGCGATACTCGCTGCCTCGGCGAGTTCGCCTGCCAACGGGCCGCCATTGAGCGCTTCATCGGCCACACAGGCAGCGTAGTAAATCGCCGAGCGCGCCACTTCATTGCGCATCATCATATCGGCGGCTTTGTGTTTAATGGACTGGAAACTGGCAATCGGCCGATTGAACTGCTTGCGTTCTTGAGTGTAGTCCACCGCGGCTTCCAACAGCTGTTGCATACCGCCGGCCTGCTCACCGGCCAGGGCAATGGTGGCCAATTGTAGGGTCTTGTGCAGCGCGGGCCAGGCCTCATCGCCGTCGCAGACCAGCAGCGCGCTGGCGGGCAGGCGCAGCTCACGCAACTGGATCGCCGCCTGGCGGCGGGTTTGATCCATGGTCGGCAGCAATTCGCGGTGAATGCCCGGGGCACTGGCATCGACGGCAAACAGGCGAATACCCTGCTCACCCGCGCTGCCCTCGGCGCGGGCGGCCAAAATCATCAGCTCAGCGCTGTGGCCGTCGACCACATAGCGGTAGTCGCCGTTGAGCACATAGTCGTCGCCGTCCTGGCGATAGACGGCAGTAATGCCATCGGCCTGCCAGCTGCGACCACTGGTAACGGCCAGCGTCGCGGTTTTACCCTCGCAAATCGCAGCGAGGTGCTCAGCCTTTTGTTCTTCCGAGCCGGCGCAGAGCAGAGCGTTGGTCGCCATACACACCGTAGAGAAAAACGGCGCACACAGCAGATAGCGCCCCATTTGCTCAACGATCGCCATCAGCTCAACATAGGACAAGCCCAGGCCGCCATAGGCCTCGGGAATATGAATTGCCTGCCAGTACATCTCGCCACACAGGCGTTGCCACAGCTCGGCGTCATAGCCCAGCTCGGTGACCATCGCCGCGCGCACCGCCTCGCTGGTCGAGGTATCTTTCAGAAAGGCCTCCGCCGTATCGCGGATCATTTGCTGTTCGTCAGTAAACGCAAAATCCATACAGACTCCAGTTCACGACGGAGACCTCGCGGGTTTACAGCCGCAGCTGTAAGCGCACGAAGGGACCGTCTTCAAAATCGAATTCACCGCCTTTTTCGGCATCGAATTCAATGTCACCAAAACCCAGCTGGATCGCCGAGTTTTGAAAGATTGATATTTCCGCGCTGATCGACCACTCGCGGTAGCCATCGACATCACTGAAGCCGGTGGCCTCCGGCCCGTAATAAATGCCCGAGCGCAGTCGCAGTACATCGTTAATCGGCAAGCTGAGGTCACCACCAAAGGCCACCGCACCGCCGTCAAAACCGCTATCATCGGCCGTCAATGTGACCGCCTTGGCACCCACGCGGCCAGTCAGCGCACCGCGACGGCCATTGGCGTACAGGCCCAAAGACACCAGCTCGGCATCGTCTTCATGGTGCAACCAATCAAATTGGGCACTGCTTTCCGAACTCAGGTCGCCGGCGACCGACACGCCAAAGCTGTCGTCGCCAAAACGAAAGGCCACCCCGCCAGCCAGTGCGCTGTTGGCAGTGGCGGCGAGAGCGAAAGCGGCGATAAGCGGTAATTTCATGGTAATGACTCTCCGTGGATTGTGATCCTAGAAAATCAGGTACCATACACTTTCTGCGCCGGAACTGCCTCTGCCAGCAGTTTTTCAACCGCTTGGCCGACTTCAGCCGGTGCCCAGCGGTCGCCCTTGTCGACCTCGGGGCCCTTGCGCCAGCCATCGGCAATGGAAATCTTGCCACCTTCCGCTTCAAACACCTTGCCGCTCACTGCCGCCGACTCGGCGCTGCCCAGCCAAACCAGCAGGGAGGAGACGTTTTCTGGTGCCCAGTAATCAAAGCTGTCGTCTTCGGGCTTGGCCATGCGCTGTGCCATTTCTTCAACGGCGGTGGTCATACCGGTGCGCGCCGCCGGAGCGATGGCGTTAGCGGTAATGCCGTAGCGCGCCAACTCGGCGGCCTGATTCAGGGTCAGCGCGGCAATGCCCGCCTTGGCGGCGGCGTAGTTCGACTGGCCGATAGAGCCCTGCAGACCGGCGCCAGAGGTGGTGTTAATAATGCGCGCATCCACTTTGTGACCTTCTTTTGAACGGCCGCGCCAGTAGTGCACCGCGTGGGAGCTGATGCAGAAGTGGCCCTTCAGGTGCACCGCCATAATGGCGTCCCAATCCGCTTCGGTCATCGAGGCAAACATGCGATCGCGGTTAATACCGGCGTTGTTCAGCACGATGTGCAGATCGCCAAAGCTGTCAATCGCCTGCTTAACGGCGTTCAAGCTATCGTCGTAGTTGGTGATGTCCGAGGTGTTCACCACGGCGGTACCGCCGGCGGCAGTAATCTCGTCAACGACCTTTTGCGCCGCGTCCTGATTAATGTCATTAACAATGACCTTGGCGCCTTCGCTGGCAAATACTTTGGCGTGCGCCGCCCCCAAACCACCACCGGCTCCGGTGATAATAACCACGCGATCCTGACAAATACCCATTGCAGATCCTCTTTAATGTTTTCTGTGTGAGCCTTGGCCCACATCGAAAGTTTCTCTAAGCACTCACGAACAAAAGTCCGTCAAACCTTTTCATCAAATTACAGACAGATGCTGAACTCAGGGCTTCAGCTAAGCGTCACTGGCAAGGCGCGCAGCGTTTTTAGCGAGGGAGTTTACAAAGCCGTAAATGACCGAGTTAAAATCGCTGCGCAACACCGCCAGAGGCGTTTAGATGGAGCCGTTTACAGACGCTCTATAATCGTCACATTCGCCTGGCCACCACCCTCACACATAGTCTGCAGACCATAGCGGCCGCCACTGCGCTCCAGCTCGTGCAACAGCGTAGTCATCAGCTTGGTGCCGGTGGCGCCCAGCGGATGGCCCAGGGCGATCGCGCCGCCATTGACATTGGTTTTGGCGTGGTCGTAGCCGGTTTCTTTCAACCAGGCCATGGCCACAGAGGCAAAGGCTTCGTTAATTTCCACCCGATCGATATCCGCCAGCGTCATACCGGCTTTTTTCAGTGCGTACTCGGTGGCCGGAATCGGCGCAGTGAGCATCCAGATCGGATCATCGGCGCGCACACTGATGTGGTGAATGCGCGCTCGCGGCGTTAAATTGTAGCGCTTGAGGGCGTCTTCGCTGACGATCAACATCGCGCTGGAGGCGTCACAGGTCTGACTGGACACCGCCGCCGTCACTTTGTCGCAGCCGAACAGGAAGTCCAGTTCAGCCATTTTTTCCAGCGTCGACTGCCGCGGCGTTTCATCGGTGGTCACCCCGGCCAGGGGCACAATCTCGCGGTCAAAGCGCCCCTCTTCAATGGCTTGCAGTGCGCGGCGGTGCGATTCCAGCGCGTACTCTTCCAAGTCGCGACGGCTCAAGCCCCACTTGTCGGCAATCATCTGCGCCGATTTGAACTGCGTCGGCGGCTCGGCGCCGTAGCGCGCGACCCAACCTTCGGAGCCGGAAAACGGGTCTTTAAAGCCCATCGGCTCGGCGGCGATCATCGCCGAAGAAATGGGGATTTGCGTCATGGTCTGCACACCGCCGGCGATGACCACATCCTGGGTACCGGACATCACGGCCTGGGCGGCAAAATGCACCGCCTGCTGCGACGAACCGCACTGGCGATCAATGGTGGTACCGGGCACTTCCTGCGACAAACCGCCGGCCAACCAGGCACTGCGGGCAATGTCACCGGCCAGTGGCCCGATGGTGTCCACACAGCCAAAGATCACGTCGTCGTATTCGTTGTCGGGGATGCCATTGCGCTCGACAATCGCTTTCAGTACATGGGCGCCGAGATCGGCGCCGTGCACATGGGCCAATCCGCCCTTGCGGCGCCCAGTGGGGCTTCTTACTGCATCGACAATATAGGCTTCAGCCATGGTCTTTTCCTCGTAGCAGCCGCCGCACACGCGGCGGGCTGAGTCAGCTCGTTAAAAGGTTGCACCCGCGCCAAGCGCGGCGCCGTCGGCCAGCACGGCTGCCGCAACGCGGTTTTTGTGGAAACCGGCGGTGCCATAGCTGCTGTTAAAGGCCCAGGCACGCTTCATAAAGATATGCAGATCGACTTCCCAGGTGTAACCCATGGCGCCGTGTACCTGAATGCTGTTCTTGGCCGCCAGATCCGCCACCTCACAGGACACCACTTTGGCGTGGCTCACCGACAGCGCCGCCCGCGGCAGCTTATTGGCAATATCGTAGGCCGCGCGATACACCGGGGTTTTGGCGTATTCGAGTTTGTAGGCGATATTGGCCATATGGTGCTTCACCGCCTGGAAGGTGCCGATGGCCACACCAAACTGCTTGCGCTCGCTGGTGTATTGCACCGACAGATCGATCATGCGCTGGGCAAGACCCAGGCATTGGGCGGCGACGCCCAGCGCGCCGCGGTTCAGCGCGTTATCGATCAAGCTTGTGGCCGCCGCGCCGTCGGCGATCAGGGTCGCAGCAGCGGGGTCAAAATCCACGGCAAACAATTTGCGACCGGGATCGACCGACTCGTTGGCCCGCAGACTGGCCCGGGCCGCCTCGACGGCGTAAACCGCACCGTCTTTTTCCAGCAGCAGCAGGTCGGCGCAGTGGGCATCTTCCACCAGTTTGTTGATTTCCAAACCGGCGACAACGCGCGCTTCACCGCTGGCAATTTTCGGCAGCCAGGTATCGGCCAAATCACTGTTGCCGCACTCGACCAGCAGCGGGGTGGCGATCAGCACGCTGTTAACCAGTGGCTCAGACAGCGCCACGTAGCCAACCTCTTGGGCCAGCAGGACGAAATCCAGCTCTGTCATGCCCAGACCGCCGTGGGCCTCGGGTACGGTGATGCCGGTCAGGCCAAGTTCCGCCAGTTGCTGCCACAGCTCGTCACTGCGACCGCTGTCGGTTTCCCAAAGCTGGCGAATTTTTTCCGGGGTAACCTCGTTGACCAAAAAGTCGCGCACCGACTCTTGGAACAGGAGCTGATCTTCGCTAAAGGTAAAATCCATGTCAGTCTCCTTATTTGCGCGGCATACCGAGCATCCGCTCGGCAATGATGTTGCGTTGAATTTCGTTGGTGCCGGCATAAATTGGCCCCGACTGGGCAAACAGCCAGCCGTCGAGCCAGCTGCCAACGTCACCGGCATCCGGCGCCTCGGGCAACAACTCGCCGCGCGTCTGCAATATCTTCAGCGCTGTGGCGTGCATCTGCTGGTCGAGCTCTGACCAGAAAATCTTGTTCGTCGATGCTTCGGCGCCAATCTTGCCACCCTGCATCAAGCGGCAGGCGGTTTGATAGGTAGTCAGGCAGTAGGCCTCGGCGTCCATATAGGCGCGCAGCACGGCGTCGCGAATGCTGGGGTCTTCGTCGGCTGTGCTTTGATTGGCCTTGTAGAGCTCCACCAAACGGCGCGCAGTTTCCTGGAAACGGGCCGGCGAACGCAGCATCAAACCGCGCTCGAAGCCGGCGGTGGCCATCGCCACTTTCCAGCCCTCACCCTCGCCACCCAGACGGTTTTCAACCGGCACTTTGACATTGTCAAAAAAGATCTCGGCAAAACCGGGCAGGCCGTCGAGCTGGGGTATCGGCCGCACGGTGACGCCTTCCAAATCCAGCGGCAACAAGATAAACGTCAGCCCGTGGTGGCGCTGCGACTCGGGGTCGGTGCGGAACATGCCAAAGCACCAGTCCGCCCACACCGCGCGAGTCGACCAGGTTTTCTGGCCATTGATAATGTAGTGCTTGCCGTCTTCACTGAGCTCGGCGCGCGAGCGGATGGCCGCCATATCCGAGCCGGCATTGGGCTCCGACCAGCCCTGGCACCAAATGTCTTTACCAGTGGCCATACCGTTGAGGAAGCGTTTCTTCTGCTCGTCGGTGCCGTATTCCATCAGCGTGGGGCCGAGCAGGAAAATCCCGTTTTGGTTGACCCGCAGCGGTGCCTTGGCAGCGTAGTACTCTTCTTCAAAAATCAGCCACTGCAGCAGGTCGGCTCCGCGACCGCCCATTTCTTCGGGCCAGGTAATCATGCCCCAGCGACCTTCGTAGAGTTTGGCCTCCCACTCGCGGTGTTGTTGAAAGCCCTCTTCGGTATCAAAGGTTTTCAGTGGCTCTGCGGGGACATTGGCCTTCAGCCAGGCGCGAACTTCTTCGCGAAAGGCCTGATGTTCTGCGGTGTATTCGAGTTGCATACTTAACTCTCGTGTTGTGGGGTGATGGTGGACCACGTCACCCTGCAATCAAAATTTAGCGTCGCGCTTTTCAACAAAGGCATCTTTCGCCTCTTGAGAATCGGGATCGGCATAGGCCTCTTGGGTAAAACCCTGTTCCCAGCGGTACTTGTCTTCCAGGTTGCCGTCTTCAATGCCATTCAAGGCTTCTTTGGCCAGTTGCACCATGCGCGGTGACTTGGCGGCAATCTTCTCGGCAATGTCGCGCGCCGTCGCCATCAGCTGGTCGCGGGGCACTACTTTCTCAATGGCTCCCAGGCGATAGGCCTCCTGGGCGTCAATAGCTTCACCGGTGAAGTACATATGACGGACTTTCTGTACCGGGAACATCCGCTGCAGATGCGCGCCGCCGCCCATCGCACCGCGATCCACTTCCGGCACCGCAAAGGTGGCGCACTCTGAGGCCACCAGAATATCGGCGGCGCCGCTGATGCCAATGCCACCGCCCAGTACAAAACCGTGTACCGCAACAATGACCGGCTTCTGGTTGCGGTGAATGGCTTTAAAGGTTTCGTAGTTACCCTTGTTGACGCGGGTGATCATCGCCGGATTAGCCGCCAGCTCTTTAATGTCCACACCGGCGCAAAAACCGCGCCCCTCGGCGGCGATAATGATGCACTTCACCTGCTCGTTGTTGCCCAGGGCGTAAATTTCATCGGCAATGGCCAGCCAGCCATCGCTGTTAAAGGCATTGACCGGCGGGTGGTTAAATACCAGTTCGGCAATGCCGCTGTCGCTGATATTGCAGCTAAATGGCTTAGTCATGTGAGTTCCCCATTTTTGCGAAGCGCGCTTCGGCCTCGTCAACAATGCCGCGAATCAATGCTTCGCAGCTCAGTAATTCATCGATCACGCCCGCCACTTGCCCCGAGGGCAGTACGCCGTCGTCCGGCTGGCCGTCGACCATGGCTTTTTGAATAATCATTGGCGCATTGGCCGCCATAATGGCCTGGGCCTTGGTCATTTCCCCGTCGCGGGTCATCGCCAGTGCCGAGGTCAGCAGCGAGCTCAAGCTGGCACCGGTAAATTTGCGAAACGCCAAACCATTGCGCAGGGCGATCAGCAGCTTTTTAAGCGGGCTCGCCTGCTCCAATTCGCTGAGGAAGTTATTCAGGATCATCCGCTGCGGAATACCGTCCAGCGCGGTCGTGCGAATAATGGCCGCCGGATCTTTGCAGCTCAGATAGCGCAACTTGGTCGCCTCGGGTACCGGGCTTTCCTTGGTCAGCAAAAACCGCGTACCCATGGCGATACCGTCGGCGCCAAACGCCATCGCCGCCAGCAGACCGCGACCGTCTTTAAAACCACCCGCGCCCAATACCGGCACTTTATCGCCCACCGCATCAACCACCTGCGGCAGCAACAGCGTGGTCGGCACCGCGCCAGTGTGACCGCCGCCTTCACCGCCCTGCACCGTTACGGCATCGGCGCCCATTTCCACCGCTTTTACCGCGTGTTTGGGCAGGCCCACAGTGGGCATACAAACCACGCCGGCCGCCTTCAGCTTGGCAACCATTTCCTTGCCCGGCGAGCGCGAATAGCTCACCGCCTTAACGCCGTGCTTGATCACCAGATCGACAATCTCAGCGGCATTGGGCTGGTACATATGAAAATTCACCCCGAAGTTGGCATCGCTGAGCGACTTCACTTCGAGGATATCCGCCTCCATGCGCTCGGGGGGAATCGTCGCCCCGGCGAGAAAGCCAAAACCACCGGCATTGCCCGTGGCCGCCACCAGCTTGGGATCAGCCACCCAGCCCATAGCGGTTTGGATAATCGGGTATTTGCAGCCCAGCAATTCGGTGATGCGAGTGTTGAGTAGCGTCGACATAGGTAATTTAGCTCTGCTTAGAATCGACAAAACACCGGCGCGCAATGCGGCCGGTGTTAGTGATGCGCGACCGCTCTTAGGCGCGCACGCCCGGAGGATTGTCCTTGAGCTGCTTGGCACGCAGGTTGTGCGGGTCAATGCGGCGGATAATCTCCAGCTGTTCTTCGGTCGGCGCCGCCGTCGTCGGCACGTTTTCCGGAACGTGTACCGGGAAACCGGTGTTTTCCTGCACTTCTTCCACGGTTACCCCGGGGTGCAGGCTGACAATTTGCATTTGACGGTTGGGACCGCGGAAATCGAATACACCCAGATTAGTGTAGACCTGGCGCACGTCGATTTCGTCAAAGCTATAGCCCTTGGGCAGGCGCTCCGGGTTGTAGCCAATGGTACACACCACATCGCACTCGCCGTCGATGAACACGCGGCTGCTGTGCTGCGGCACCATGTAGCTGTTGGCGTGACAAATCGAGTTACCGGGGAAACCGCGCACGCCCAGCATCTGGATCTTAGGCTTGTTGTAGTCGCCGCCGAGGGCCGAAATATTGGCCTGGGCGAAGCGGTCGATCTGAGTGGGGCCACCAGTGAGATGGCGGCGACCGCTCCAGACATTGTCAAAAATGCGGCTAAAGCCCATCCAGGTTTCCGTTTTCGCCTTGAAGTCCGCCGGGCGCTTGCCCACCGGGTTGGGCTCGGACAGCAACCAGGCCTCCGAATCGGTCATCAGGATATCGGTATTGCTGCTCAGCATCGCCAGGCTGGCGGCGATGCGCGGCAGTACGCCGATACCGGTAACCAGTACTTCACCGTCGTTGTCGTAGGCACTGGCATTGGCACAAATCATCAGCTCGGCCAGGCTGTATTCTGTTGCAGGGGTAGTCATAGCAATGATTCCTCAGACCGATCAGTAAACAGGCAGCGGCAGTTGGCGAATGGCGTCCAGGCCACCCACAGCTTGCTGATATTCCGCTTCGCTGCGGCCCTTGATGTATTTGTCGAAGTAGGCCTCAAAGCCCCCTTCTTTCGCCGAGGCGTTGTACTCTTGGAAGTGCGGCACGTCGAAACCGTAGGCCGGCGCACAGGAGCTCGGGTGAGCGCCACCGGCTACCGGGATCACCGCGCTGGTCATGGTGCGCTCCCAGAACACATAGCGGGCTTCGTCACCCTCGGCAAAGTAGTCGCTGTCGACCAGCTCTTCGCAGCTGACATAGGTCTTGTCGGCAGCGCGCGCCATCCAGTCGTCCATATACAGGTCGGGGCCTTTAATCTGGCAGACGCCGCGACGGTCGGCGCGATCGACATGGATCAGCGCCGCATCGAGTTTCAATGCCGGCATCGCCAACCACGCCTTGTCGTCGTAGGGGCTGTCGATCACTTTGATATCGGGGTTGTGGGTGACCACATCGGTACCCAGGCCAATGCGAGTGGGGATATACGGGCAGCCCCAGGCCGCCGCGCGCAGCCCCAGCAGCATCATGCCCTCGTCGATTTCCATGACCTCGATCGCGCCGTTCTGGCGGGCCTGGCGGAAATAGGGCTCAAGGGGAATAAAGTCCAGCGACACGAAGGCAAACACCACCTTCTTCACCTTGCCGGCCGCGCACAGCATGCCGACATCAGCGCCGCCGTAGGCAACAATGGTCAGGTCCTTAAGATCGGATTTAAGGATCTCGCGGATCAGCGCCATCGGCTTACGACGCGGACCCCAGCCACCAATCCCGATGGTCATGCCATCGCGTAGCTCGCCAACGAGCTCCTGCAAAGCCATTTCTTTATTCACGTCCACTCCTTAATACAAAGCGAGATTTGCCGCTTAAAACAAGCCGTCATGCGCACAGATACTACGCATAACATTAGAGATTAAAGCTTACCAACGAAAAAAACCTAAGCTATAAGCCAAACAGATTACGCAAAATCCTATTCAACGGCGTTTTCGGCCTCGACTTTTACAATTCGACTCATTCGGTAGTCGTGTTTGACAAAATTGACCCCCAGCGAACACTCAGTGCGCAGCACACCGGGCAAGCCGCTGATGCGGCGGTGTAAAAACGCCGCCAGCTCGGCGTGGTTCTGCACCAGGGTAATGGCCAGCAGGTCGAAGCGGCCGAGCATTTTGCCAACAAAGCCAATCTCCGGCACCGCCGCCAGGCGCTGGGCCAGATCCTCACACTGGGCGCTGCGCTCGGCCTCCACCCAGATATAGGCCAGAATCGGATTGCGCAGGCGGGCAATATTGGTCATCGCGGTGATACTCACCAAGCCCTCGGCCTCCATGCGTTTAATCCGCGCCCGCACCGTGCCCTCGGCAATTCCCAGCTCGGCGGCAATTTTGCGGTTACTGGTGCGGGCGTCGTGGGCGAGGCCGTCGAGAATTTTCAGATCCAACTCATCCAGCTGATGCTTGTGCACGACTTACACCCCGTGCCCGAAGGGCACCCAGTTGGACTGATTCTTCAACACATCCAGCGCCACCGAGGGCTCCAGCTTGCGCACCCCCGGCACCGCCGCCAGTTGCCCCAGCAGATGATTCAAATCATCCTGGTCACGCGCCACCGCCAAGGTCTCGATATCCAAGGTGCCCACCACCTGACAGACGGAAAACACCTGATCAAAGCCCGCCAAGTCCTCGGCAACCTCGTCCGCGGCGCGCCCTTCCACCTGAATACCCACCGCCAGCATCATGCTGTAGCCGACCGCTTCATAATCGGTAACGGCGACTACCCGCAGACTGTCGGCCTCCTCCATACGGCGCACCCGCGAGCGCACCGTGGCCTCCGTCAACGCCAACTCAGCGGCGATGGTCTTGTAGGGCATGCGACCGTCGCGGCGCAGCAGGGCAACAATGCGAAAATCGACTTCGTCCATGCCACTGCCCAACACCTCGTCCGCAGCCGCCAACAGGCCATTTTCGCCACCGGAAATATTCACGCCGCACCGCCGAGCAGCTGCTTGGCCTGCGCCGCCAGCTCGGTTTTAAGCACCTTGCCCGAGGCATTCATCGGCAGCGCCTCAACAAATTCCACATAAAATGGCTGTTTATAGCGGGCCAGTTTGCCGGCGCAGAAGGCTTTCACCGCCTCCGCATCCAGCTCGGCGCCGGGGCGGCGAACAATAAAGGCCATGCCAACTTCACCCTGGGGCGCCTTGGGCACACCAATCACCGCCGCCTGCGCCACGCCGTCGAGGCCGTAGAGCAACTTCTCCACCTCGGCGGGGTAGACGTTTTCGCCGTTCATGATGTACATATCTTTCAGACGATCGGTGATACGCAGATAGCCGCGCTCATCCAGCACCCCAATATCGCCGGTGCGCAGCCAGCCGTCCTCGGTAATCGCCTCGGCGGTGGCCTCGGGCATATCGAAATAGCCCTGCATGACGTTGTAGCCACGCAGCCACACCTCACCCTCTTCGCCGGGGGCACGCGCCTCACCGGTTTGCGGGTCAGCGCACTTCAACTCCACGCCCGGCATTGCCCGGCCGCAGGTGTTGGCGATGGTCTGCGGGTCGTCGTCGGGGCGGCAAATGGTCACCACCCCGGTGGACTCGGTGAGCCCATAGGCGGTTACCACGGTTTCAAAACCCAGCTCGCTGCGCATGTCTTCCACCAGCTTTACCGGCACCGTCGCCGCGCCCGTCACCCCCAAGCGCAGACTGGAAAAATCGTAGTTGCCGCGCTCGGGGGCGGCGAGCAGCATTTCGTACAAAGACGGCGCGCCGGGCAACATGCTGATGCGCTCCCGCGCAATGGTTTCCATCACCGCGCGGCGCTCAAACTGCGCCATGGGGAAAATCGTGCAACCGCTGATCAGGGCCGCCAACCAGCCGGCCTTGTAGCCAAAAGAGTGGAAAAATGGATTGATAATCAGGTAGTTGTCATCCGCGCGCAGCCCCACGGTATCGCTCCAAGTGGCAAATACGCGAATGTTTTGCTCGTGACTGCAGAGCACGCCCTTGGCCTTGCCGGTGGTCCCGGAGGTAAACAACATGTCGGCGCTGTCCTCGGGGCTGATCGAGCGCTCCAAGGCAATAAAGGCGGCATCATCGGCAGCGGCCGACTTAGCGAGAAAACTTTGCCAACCCAGCTGCTGGCCCTCGTCGACGGCGCTGTCCAGGCGAATACTGTGGCGCAGCGACGGCAGCGACTGATCGGCAACGACCTCGGCGGGCACCGCCCCCTCAAGCTTGGCCACGGTAAGCAGCACCGTCACCCCGGCGCGGCGCAAAATATCCGCCGCTTCCGGCCCCTGCAAACGGGTATTGAGCGGCACCAGCACCGCGCCCACCGACTGCAAACCCAGCGCAGCGACAATCCACTGGGCGCTGTTTGGCGCCCAGATCGCCACTCGCTCGCCTTTTTCTACGCCGAGCGCCAAAAAGGCGCGCCCGGCCTGACGACGCAGATCATTGAGTGCGCGATAACTGATATCGCCAGCCTCCCCGCGAACCGCGGTTTTGTCGCCATATTGTTGGGCGGCCCAGCCGAGTAGGCGCGGCACCGTCAGCGGCGGCAAGGTGCGTTCAGCGAGACTGTCTGCGCGATCTGTTGAAGTCGTAGACGGCGTATTGGACGAAGACATGGCGGTGACCCTGAAAAATCGACAGAAATTTAGAGTCTAGAAGCAGAACCGCATGACAACAAGACTATGCGTAGCAATATCGCTCATTTACTACGCATAACACCGACAACTAATCCCTTCGGATGACGTCAGCCCTGCTCTCGCAGCCCCGCAATATCACTTAGCGGCCGCCCCTGGGCCTCGGCCACGGCGCGGCAGTAGAGCTTGCCAGCGGCAATATTGATGCCCTCACTTAAGCCCTGGGTGGCCGCGACCTGGGTCAGGGGCGTCTCAGCCAATCGCTGCACATAGCCCAGAGTGGCGTGGCTGAGCGCCAAGCTGGCGGTGCGCGACACCGCGCTGGGCATATTCGCCACGCAATAGTGAAGTACACCCTGCTCAACAAAGGTGGGTTGCTGATGGGTAGTGGGCCGACTGCTCTCGAAACAACCGCCCTGATCGACCGCCACATCCACCAGCACCGCGCCTTCGCGCATCAGCGGCAAATGCTCGCGGCGCAGCAATTGCGGCGCCCGCGCACCGGGCACCAGCGCCGCGCCGATCACCATGTCCACCTGCGGCAATACGTCCTCATGGCGCAGAGTGTCGAGCACCGCCAGCCGCGAACTGTTAAAACGGCTGACCAGCTGATTACGACGTTCGAGACTGGGTTCCAGCACGGCAACATTTGCGCCCATGCCCAGTGCCACATCTGCCGCCTGGCCGCCGACCACGCCGCCGCCGAGCACCAATACGCGCCCCGGCGACAAGTCCGCGACCGCCCCCAGCAACACACCGCGACCGCCTTGCGCGGTTTCCAAGCAGTGGGCACCGGCCTGTACTGACAGGCGTCCGGCAATTTCACTCATGGGCTTGAGCAGCGGCAGACGCCCCGCTTCATCGGCAATGGTTTCGTATGCAATGGCGGTGACACCGCTGGCGAGCAGGGCATCGGTCAGCGCCGCATCCGGCGCCAAATGCAGGTAACAAAATAACAGTTGGTCGCGGCGCAACAAGGCCAGCTCGCCTGGCTGCGGCTCCTTGACCTTGACCACCAACTCGGCGCTGTCATAGAGCTCGGCCGCGCTATCGACACACTGAGCCCCTGCCTGAAGATAGTCGTCATCGCGATAACCCGAACCGAGTCCGGCGCCGCGCTCAACCACCAGCAGATGCCCGCGCTGCGTAAGTTGCGCCACCGCTTGCGGCGTCAAACCCACGCGATATTCCTGGGCCTTACATTCTCTGGGCACGCCAATGCGCATTGCCACCTCCGCGGTCAGCGCCGCCCCTCACCGCGGCAGCCTATCGAGAAATATGGCTGATATCTGCGCAATTACAAACCGGCCCAGCTAACGCTGGCGCCAGAGCCCTCCCTCTTCCTGCACTTCACCCTCTTTTTGCAGCTTCAGCAGGTGCGCCCACAACGACAACTGGGCGATCGGGTGCAGCGACTCGTCAACATCGTCATAGGCGTGTACCACCAAGTCGGCCAAGGCGATCTCTCCGCGCCCCTGCAGCGCCGTACGCACCTTGTCCTCTCGCCCCAGACGGTGGGCAATCAGGGCTTCGATTTCGGCCTGCGGCTGCTCTATTAAACCGCCGTGTCCCGGGGCCAAGGCCTGCAGCGGGTACTCCAGCATCCGTCGCAATGAGTCGATGTAGTGGGCCATATCACCTGCCGGCGGAATAATCACCACCGTCGAGCCCTGCATGATGTGATCCCCGGTAAACAACAGGCCACTGGGCTCATGAAGGAAGCAGAAGTGATTATCGACATGACCGGGAGTGTAAATAGCACGCAGCGCCTCGCCATCCACATCGATGTGCTGCTCGTGCTGCAGTTCGACATCCGGCTTAAAGCTGGTGTCCTGATGGCCGTCGTCGGCAATGGCGCGACCCAACATGGGCACCGAAAAACGCTCAGCCAACAGCGCCGCTGCCGGCGAGTGGTCGGGGTGGGTATGGGTCACCACGATCTGCTCAAGCTCGCCACCCAGCTGCTCAACCGCCGCCTGCAAGGCATCCACGTGCTCGGCCATCGCCGGCCCCGGGTCGAGCAAGGTCAGCCGCCGCCGCCCCAACAGATAACTGTTGGTGCCCGGCCCCGTCATCACCCCCGGATTGGGCGCGATAAGGCGGTGCACCGCCGGCCGCAACTGCTCTAATACACCACTGTTCATGTTCGGACTCCTGTTTTTCATTGCCCGTCACCAGCAAGCATGTCGCAAGCGACGAGTAAATTCAAAGCCTGCCCAGCGGTTGCCGCAATCGCCAAACCAGCCGTGCGCCGAGCAACAATGCCGAACAACTCAGGCCGGCGAACAGGCCCAGCCAGTAGCCACTCGGCCCCATCGCCGGCCAGACAAGCAGCCCGGTAGCCAATACATAGCCCACCGGCAGCCCCACGCCCCAATAGGCGAACAAGGTCAGCAACATCGGCACCCGGGTATCTTCAAAGCCGCGCAGACAACCGCTGGCCGTCACCTGAAGGGCATCCGACACCTGATACAGCGCCGCGAACAGCAGCAGATGGCTGGCCAGCGCAATCACTTCGGCATTGTCAGTATAAATTTTGGGTATCAACTCGCGACTCACCACCAGCAAACTGGCCGCCGACAGACCGATGACTAAGGTGATACGAAAAGCCACGCTAATCGCACGGCGCAGCCCCTCGGCATCCTCTCTGCCGCGGGCGTGACCAATGCGCGCCGTGGCCGCCAAGGCAAAGCTCAGCGGCAACATAAACACCAGCGAGGTAAAATTCAGCGTGAGCTGATGACCCGCGACAATAATGGCCCCAGACTGGCTGAGCAGCAGGGCAATAACAGCAAAAATACTCACCTCAAAGAATATCGCCAGCGCCACCGGCAGCCCGAGCACGAACAGGTAGCGCAGCGTATCGCCTTCGAGACGCCAGGGCCGCAGGCGCAGACGAAACTCCGACTCGGTGTAACGGCGATGCCACAGCAGGTGCCCGACCATCAACAGCGCCATCAGCCACATCACCACGGCGGTAGCCCAGCCACAACCGACCCCGCCCAGCGCCGGAAAACCGAGCTTGCCGTAGATCAGCACATAGTTAACCGGGACATTGACCAATAAGCCAATCACACTGATCCACAGCACCGGGCGGGTATCACCCAGCGCCTCGGTATAGCTGCGCAGCGCCAGCATCACCGCAATGGCTGGCAAGCCCCAGCTGAGGCCGCTGAGATAATCGCGCACCATCGGCCGCATCGCGGCATCGACATCCATCCACGCCAGCACCGGGTCGGTATTGCGCAACAGCACAAAGGCCAGCACCCCAAATATCAGCCCCAGGCTCACCGCCTGCTGCACAATAGGGTTCACCCGCTGAGATTGACCGGCGCCCATATGCCGAGCCAGCACCGAGGTGGTTGTCATCAATAAACCGGTCAAAAATAAAAACACCGGCACCCAGATACTGGCGCCCACCGCCACCGCGGCCAGATCCAGCGCCGACACCCGGCCGGCCATTACCGTATCGACAAAGCCATTGGCCGACTGCGCCAACTGGCCGCCAAAAATAGGCAGGGCGATACGCAGTTGACTGCGCAATTCCTGACGCTGGGGTGAAGACATGGACGCTCTCGGCGGGAATCAATTCGGGCTGCACTCTAGCGCAGCATTCGCGACGCCGCAAACCACACCGCAGAGTTTTCGCGACAATTAAAAACGGGGGCCTTAGCCCCCGTGCACTCGCCGCCGCTGGGCGTCACACCATATTGGCGATAGGCACCACCGGGTCGACGTCAGCGTCATAATCTACGCCGTCGATCTCAAACCCGAACAAGCGCAGAAACTCCTGCTTGTAACCGGCAAAGTCGGTGATCTCACGCAGGTTTTCGGTGGTCACCTGATCCCAGGCCGCCGCCACCGCGTCCTGAATCTCAGGGCGCAGCTCCAAGCCGTCGGCGCGCAAGCGACCCTCTTCATCATATTGCGGGGCCGCGCCGTAAAGGCTGTTGCGGAACAGGCCGTAGACCTGCTCGATACAGCCCTCGTGGCTGCCGTCGGCCTTCATCACCTTAAACAGCAGCGCCAGATACAGCGGCATAATGGGGATCGCCGAACTGGCCTGGGTCACCACCGCCTTGAGGACCGATACCCGGGCGTCACCGCCCTTGGCAGCCAGGCGCTGACGAATATCGACGACGCGTTTGTCGAGGTCTTTTTTCGCCTGACCAATGGTGCCGTGCCAATAGATATCCCAGGTGATGCGCTCCCCCAGATAGGTATAGGCGGTGGTTTTGGCGCCGTCGGCCAGTACTCCGGCCTCGTCGAGAGCATCAATCCACATCTGCCAATCTTCACCGCCCATCACCGCCACGGTGTTGTCGATATCCTCTTGGGTGGCCGCCGGCAGCGTCACCGTTTCAATGGTTTCCTTGTCGGTATTTACGCCGCGCTGGCTGACGTCTTTGCCGATCGGCTTGAGGGTTGAATTAAAAATCTCGCCGGTTTTGGGGTGCTGTCGACGCGGCGCCGCCAGACTGTAAACCACCAAATCCACTTGACCGAGGTCGGCCTTGATCTGCGCAATGGTCTTTTCTTTAATTTCGTCCGAAAAGGCATCGCCATTAATGCTTTTGGCATAGAGGCCTTCGGCTTCGGCAAACTTATGGAAGGCAGCCGAATTATACCAACCGGCGGTACCGGGTTTCTTTTCCGTACCCTCTTTCTCAAAAAAGATGCCCAGTGTCGCCGCGCCAGCACCAAAGGCCGCGCTGATCCGCGAGGCCAGGCCGTAACCTGTAGAAGAGCCGATCACCAATACCCTCTTGGGACCATCGGCAATGGTGCCCTGCGCTTTCACGTAGTCAATTTGTTGCTGGACATTGGCTTCACAGCCCTTGGGGTGAGTGGTCACACACATAAAGCCGCGCACACGGGGTTTGATGATCATTCGCTGTTCCGCTCCATCGTTGAATAGCCTAAATATGGCGGGCATTATAAGGCCAGAGATTGCCGCCGCCTAATATGCACTGTCAACTTACGCCTCCAGCCCGCAGGCCCGCGGCGCCGGCCAATTCACAAGCGTGTAAAATGGGCAGTCCTTCGCATAATTGCTTCAGACGACCCGAACGGGGACAAACGCTGTGCTATCATCGCGACGATAATAGTAACAACTATGTAACTAATTGCGCATATTCCACTTTATGCGCACTAAAAAACTATCATAATTCCGTATAACTCAGGGAAACTACGCAATTGCTCTCGCATTGCGTCTTAAAAAAAGGGTGATATATGAAAGTCAGTACGCTGAAATCCCTCGCTGCGCTCGGCGGCTTGGGTTTGTCGGTCTTTGCGCCAACGCTGTACGCGCAAGCCGCTCTCGAAGAAGTGATTGTTACCGCGCAAAAAAAGGCCGAATCACTGCAGGACACACCAATTTCACTGACCGCTTTCAGTGAAGACCGCCTGGAAGTCGAGGGCATTAGCAACTTGGGCGACATCGGCTCCAAAGTCCCCAGCCTGACCATTGAACCCTTCCCGATTAACAACGCCACGCTGCGGATCTTTATTCGCGGTATCGGGATTTCCGATGCCCAGATCACCCAAGACCCGCCGGTCGGCATCTATGTCGACGGCGTGTATATTGCCCGCTCCACCGGCACCGCCCTCGACGTTGCCGACCTGCAGCGCATCGAAATCCTGCGCGGCCCCCAGGGCACGCTGTACGGCCGCAACACCACCGGCGGTGCAATTAACCTGATTACCAAAAAGCCAACCACCGAAGGCCTGGAATTCAAACAAAAATTCACCGTTGGCAACCGCGACCTGTTCACCTCGAAGAGCACGCTGAACCTGCCGGTGACCGACACCGTGGCGGCAAAGTTTGCGGTTATGCGCACCATGCAAGACGGCCACATTGAAAACACCGGCCCCGGCGGTGACTTCGGCGACCGCGACGTCGAGGGCTACCGCTTCGATCTGCGCTGGGATATTACCGAGTCGCTGGCACTGGACTACGCCTACGACAAGTCCGATTTTGATTATTACAACACCGAGTACCAGCACGTGCGCCCGCGCACTCCGATCGAAGGCAGTCAGGCCGACCTGGTCGACGCCAGCGGCAAGACCAGCTACTCCAATTCTCGCCAGGAAGCGGTCGGCACCGTGATGCCCTTCGAACAGTCCTCCACCGATATCGAGGGCCACTCGTTTACCTTGACCCAGGATTTTGAGAACTTCCAGCTCAAATACATTGGCGCCTACCGCGAGCTGTACGACAAGTCCTATGCCTCACTCGGCGGCGGCGTGCCCCTGGAACCGGGCGAAAGCCCCCACGGCGACAATGCGGAAAGCAAGGACGTCTACCGTCTAGACTCCCATGAATACTGCGGCCAGGCTGCCGAGTTTGTTCTGGGCGCCGGTAACTGTCTGCCCCTGACCTACCCCAAAGTTAGCCAAGAGCAGTTCTCCCACGAGCTGCAGCTGACCGGCGACCTGTTTGACAGCCGTGTTAACTATATTGCTGGCGCCTACTACTTCAAGGAAGAGGCCCAGGAAAACAACGGCCCACTGCACCATCAGTTGAGCGGCCCGGTTAACACCGGCCTGCCGGGCCTCGGCGGTCTGACCTCCGTTCGCGCAGTCAACATGCTCAGCCAGATTTACGACATTGAAAACGAAGCCGCCGCAATATTCGGCCAGTTCACCTGGACACCCGCCATCCTGGAAGATCGCCTGCACCTGACCTTTGGTGCCCGCCATTCAGAGGACAAGCGCTCGACGGTGAAATTTCAGCGCGACATGACCATTGCAGAAACCTCGGCGGGCCCGATTGACGTGTCCTTTGTGCAGTGCGGCGGCAACCCTGCCAATGGCGACTGCCGCAACTTCGACAGCATTCCGGCTTCGCAAGATTTCAGCAACGACTCGTTTAGCGTGGTTGCCGAATTTGACCTGACCGACGACATCAATCTCTACGCCAAGCGCGTTGAAGCCTACAAATCAGGCGGCTTTAACACCCGCGACCCCCAGCAGGATGGCAATCAAGGCCCGGCCTCAGACGGCAATGATTACGGCTTTGGCTACGCCGACGGCTTTGACGCCGAGTACGTTACCTCCTACGAACTGGGTATTAAGAGCGAGCTGCTCGACCGCCGCCTGCGGATCAATGCCGACGTATTCTTCAGCGAATACGAAGACATGCAGCTGAACTTCATCCTCGCCGGCACCGTGGCGGACACCAAGGTAACCAACGCCGGTGAAGCGGAGATGTTTGGCTTTGAGGCGGATGTCACCTTCCTGGCCAGCGAAAACCTGCTGCTGATGCTGAACTACGCCTTCCTGGACACCGAGGTGACCAAGGCGACCGATGTCAACGGCAACGATGTCGCAGATCAGTTTGTGTTCTTCTCAGCCCCCGAGCACAGCTTCACCGCCTCGGCTGACTACACCCTCTACCAAGCCGACTGGGGTCGCACTAGCGTCAACGTTAGCGTCAACTATATGGATGAGCGCAACGGTGGTTCGCGAGCCCTCAATGTGAAAAACACCCAGCTGCGCCAGTACGAATTGGTTAACGCTCGCCTGAGCTTGACCGACGTGCCGCTGGCTGGCGGTCGCCTGGGTGCCGGCCTTTGGGCGAAGAACTTACTGGACGAAGAATACGAGCTCACTGCAGTAGACAACCTGCCACAGGCTGACCGCTCAGTGATCTGGGGCGAGCCTCGCACCTACGGCCTCGACATCTTCTACGAGTACTAAGTATTACGTTTACCTGGGGCTGCTTTTGCAGCCCCTTTTTTTGCCCAAAAATCACCCCCACCGTGGCAGCCAGCCACTACCAAATTAACCACTTCTGCTCTTGATGCCCCCAGGCAAAAGCAGTAAATTAAGCGCAGTTTTTAATACACACATATTAAAAGAGTCATCACTATGAGCGATAAAGATAAAAGCAGCCCAAGCAAGCCCCTGCGCAGCAGCGCCGTTCCGCGCTGGGACATTGAAACCGACGTCGCCATCATCGGCTTCGGCGGCGCCGGTGCCTGCGCCGCCATTGAGGCCGCTGACGCTGGCGCCAGCGTCAGCCTGTTTGAATTGGCCAGCGCCAGCGGTGGCTCAACCGCCCTGTCCAGTGCCGAAATCTATATGGGCGGCAATGGCGGCACCCCCGTGCAGCAGGCCTGCGGCTATGAAGACGACACTGAAAATATGCTCAACTACCTGCGCGCCTGCTTTGGCAACCAGGCCGACGAAGACAAGCTGCGCGCCTACTGCGAAAACAGTATCGCTCACTACCAATGGCTGACCGCCATGGGCGTGCCCTTTAAAATGAGCGAGCTGAAAGAGCGCGCGATCATGGCACTGACCGACGACTGCCTGCTGTTTACCGGCAACGAAAAGGCCCACCCCTTCCCCGAACACGCCAAGCCGGTGCCCCGCGGCCACAATCTGGAAATAGAAGGCGACAACGGCGGCCCGCTGCTGATGAAGATACTCACCGAGGCCGTGGCCCAACGCCCGGCCATCGAGGTGCACTACGAGGCGCGCGCACTGACATTGATCCAAAGTGACGACGGCGAAGTGGTGGGCATTGTGGTGCGCATCAACCAGCAAGAGCACTATGTAAAAGCCAACAAGGGGGTGATTCTCTGTGCCGGCGGCTTCTGCATGAACGAGGACATGCTGCGCAAATACGCCCCGCAGTTTGACTGCGGCCTGACCCCCATTGGCAATCCCGGCGACACCGGCAGTGGTATTTTAATGGGCATGGGCGCCGGCGGCGCCACCGTCAATATGCACGAGTGTTTTGTCAGCCTGCCCTACTACCCTCCCGCCTCGCTGACCTACGGCATTCTGGTGAACGACAAAGGCCAGCGCTTTATTAACGAAGACTGCTACCACGGCCGAGTCGGCTACAACGCCCTGCTGCAGCAGCGCAACTCCAAGCGCATCTACATGATTACCGATGTCGACGGCTACGGTGACTACGAGAAAATGAGCTACTTGGGCGCACAAGTCGCCGGCACCGGTGACACCATCGAAGAGCTGGAACAAGAACTCGAGTTGCCCGCAGGTAGCCTGCAACATTCCCTGGAAACCTATAACCAACACGCCGAGCAGGGCAGTGACCCGCTGTTTCACAAATCGGAGGCTTGGCTGCGCCCGATACAACCTCCCTACGTGGCCCTGGACTGCACGCTTGGCCGCGGCCCCTTCTATCCCTTCTTCACCCTTGGCGGCCTGGACAGCCTGCCCAGCGGCGAAGTCGTCAACGCCGAGCGCGAGGTTATCCCTGGCCTGTATGCCGCTGGCCGCACGACCGCGGGCATCCCGCGCACGGCATCCGGCTACGCCAGTGGCATGTCAGTGGGTGATGCCACCTTCTTTGGTCGAATGGCCGGCCAGGCGGCAGCCAAACGCCAATAGCGGGCGACCTCGCCGTTAAGCTGTTATTAGCGCTTTGAGAAAGCCATAAAAAAACCGCTTCCATCCGGAAGCGGTTCCTCTGATCCTTGCCGCCAAGTCGGCGCCAACACCACGCACTCAGCGCAGGCTTGCCGTGCTCTGCAAGGCCATATACCCCGCCAGTTTGTTGCGCTGATAATTCTGTGCCGCAGAGGCCACCCGGCCACTGCTGCCGGACTCCAGCCAGCGCTTAATCCGCCCGGCATCCCCCACCGGACTGCTCTTGCCAAAGGAATCCAGCATCACCATCACCACCTGACGATCCCCCACCTCAGTTTGCATCACCAAACAACGCCCCGCCAAATCCAGGTAACCGGTCTTGCTCAGGTCGGCTTCCCAGCGCTGATAGCGCAACAGCGGGTTGGTATTGACATAGGCCAGGCGATAGCGCGGACGGTTAAATTGGGCGGTGTGTACCGGCGTGGTCGAATACTGCTGGATTTCCGGGTACTTGGCCGCCGCGGCGACCATTTTGGCCAAATCCAAGGCCGTGGCTATATTTTTGGGCGACAGGCCGCTGCTGTCGACAAAGCGGGTATTACGCATGCCCAGCTCAGCGGCTTTGTTGTTCATCGCCGCGACAAATTGCGCTTCGCCACCGGGGTAATTATTGGCCAGGGCGGCCGCAGCAAGGTTCTCCGACGACATCAAGGCAATGCGCAGCAACTCGCCCCGCGGCAGTTCAGAACCCACGCGAATACGCGAGAAATAGTGGTTAATCGACTCCCGGTCCCGCTCAGTGAAGCGGATTTTTTCCTTCAGCGACTGCCCACTGTCCAACACAACCATCGCCGTCATCACCTTGGTCAACGAGGCGATAGGCATCCGCAGGTTGGCGTGTTTTTGATATAACAACTGACCACTTTCGGCATCCATGGCCAGGGCGCTAACCGACGCCAACTTCAATTTGCCATCGCCGGCAATAGCGCCGCTACTTAAAAATAACAAAGTAACGATGAGATAACTTAAACTTCTCATAGGCTTGACTCTAACGTTATTATTCAGCCACAAGTTATCACAGCGATTCGAATACAACTGTGCGCGTTGTCGCCTTTCTTAACACAGACGCCTATGTCTCAGCAATAATTTCCTGTTTATTTGCGGGCACTAAGCAGGCTTAGTTCTCAAACTGTCTAGGATTTCGTCGACCGCACTGCGATCCATATCCCGGTCTTCCACCGCGCAGGAGTATGTCACCAGCAACAGGTGGTCCTCAGCGAGCAAATACCACTCGCGGACATAATCGCCGCCCTCCTCACCGTCAAACTCCCAGCCCTGCCAAGCCTCACCGATTTCACAGCGCTTACCGTCACTGAGCTGGTGACCGAGCTCGGCAATCAAACTTTCTAAGTCAGCTTGCTCAACCCTCCCGGTTTCCGACTGCAAATTACTCAGGCAGATACAGCCCAGCTCGTCCTCGTCGAAAATCAGTATGCTGTCTTCATCCAGCTCGCTGTGCCACTGCTGCGGCAAGGCGATAAACCAGAAGTCACTCTCTATTTCTTGCATGGGCTTATCCTGTATGCAGGGGCAGGTCGGCAGACATCAGTACGGCGTCTTCCCGTTCGCTGCCCAGCGGGTAATAGTTTTTGCGCAGTCCGTCCTCGTGAAAGCCAAGACAGAGGTAGAGCGCCCGCGCGGCGCGGTTGGAAGCCCGCACCTCCAGCAGACAACGCTGTGCACCAATTTGCTGTATCCATTCCAGGCCACCGCACAGCAGCTGGCGACCCAAGCCCCGGCCGCGCAGCTGGCGGTCCACCACAATGTTTAACAAACTCGCCTCATCCAACACCAATGAGAACGCCGCAATCCCCTGAAGGGCACTGCCGCTGTAAAGGCCAAAGCAGTAATCGTCACGCAGGCTGCGCCGCCAGATATCGTCTTTCCAGGGATGGGGATCGCTGCTTCGACTCAGGGCAATACACGCCGCCGCATCAGCGGTGGTTAATTCAACGAGATGCGCAGCGGCTGTCACGCGGTGATCGCCCGCAACGCCGACCACAGCGGCGCCTTCAAACGACCATCGTCCAGTAGCGCCTGGGCTGCCGGAGCATGTATCAGCTCGACCCCAGCAGCGCCGAGGTATTCCCGGCATACATAGCTCCGCATGCCCTCACCAAACACCAACACTGCCCGCAGTGGCCGCTCGCCTGCGCGGGCCAACAAGCGCGCACTCAAGGCTTCACGCGCCTCGTCGGCGCCCTGCAGCAAACCCGGCACTTTCACCAAGGGCCAATCAAAGCGCTCCGCCGACAGTGCCAATTCGGCATCGCATTGCCAGCGCCGTGCAACCGCGCGACTGATATTTGCCAAAAGACGCTTCTCTGCCGGACGCAGTTCGGCCTCACTGCAATCAGTCAGCAACCGCAGGCCTATCCCGGTATCAATTAAATTGGCACGAAAACGCACGCCCTGCGCAGCGCTGGCTGCCGGCGCCGCCGACACAGGCTCGCGGCCGCGGCTGTCGACAGCCTCCAGCTCGCCCAAACTGCGGCGCGCCGCCTGGGAATCGACCGCCACCGGCTGGGCAGTGGCCGGCACCGCAACAACTGCGGCCTGTTGCTGCTCAGCGGGTAGCGGCGGCTCATCAAGCGCCGCAAAATCCCCCTGCGAACTCGGCGCCGCCCCCGGCAACACAAACCGTGGCACGTAGAGCGGCAGGCCCATGGCCTGCAGATATAAGCGGCTCAGCTGAGCGCTCACTACACGCCCTCGCGCTGCGGGTGGGCCCGCGCCACGTCGGCTTCCAGTAAATTGAGCGCGTCCAGGTAAGCTTTCACCGAGGCCACAATAATGTCGGTATCGGCGCCATTACCGTTGACGATACGGCCACTCTTCGCCAACCGCACCTGCACTTCGCCCTGGGAGTCCGTGCCTTCGGTAATGGCGTTTACTGAGTACAGCTCCAGCTTGGCGCCGCTGTTGACTGTCGACTCTATGGCCTTGAAGGCCGCATCGACCGGGCCATCGCCCTCGGCACTAACATTACAGGACTCACCGTCGACGCTCAGCAAAATATCGCAGCGCGGTTTAAAGCCACTGCGCGACACCGCCTCCAGCGACTGCAGTTGATAGCGCTGCGGCTTATCGCCGGGCTGCACATCGCTCATCAGCGCCTGCAGATCCTCATCGAAGATCTCATGTTTTTTGTCCGCCAGCTCTTTAAACCGCGTAAAGGCCAAATCCAGCGCGGCCTGGTGCGCTACCTCAATACCCAAGGCCTCCAGTCGCGCCTTAAACGCAGCGCGGCCAGAGTGTTTGCCCAACACCAGTTTATTGGCGTGCCAACCGACATCCTCAGCACGCATAATCTCATAGGTCTCACGGTGCTTAAGCACACCGTCCTGGTGAATCCCCGACTCGTGGGCAAAGGCATTGGCGCCCACGATCGCCTTGTTTGGCTGAACCGGAAAACCGGTAATCGACGACACCAGTCGCGAGGTCGGCACGATCTGTGTGGTATCAATACCAACCTCCACCGGGAACACATCTCGGCGGGTGCGCACTGCCATCACGATCTCTTCCAGTGAAGCATTGCCGGCACGCTCGCCCAGACCGTTGATCGTGCACTCTACCTGGCGGGCGCCACCCAGCACCGCCGACAAAGAATTAGCGACGGCCAAGCCGAGGTCATTGTGACAGTGCACTGAGAAAATGGCCTTGTCGGCATTGGGAATACTGGCCATGAGACGGCGGATCAACTCACCGTACTCACCCGGTTCCCCGTAGCCCACCGTGTCTGGCAGGTTGATCGTCGACGCCCCGGCGTCGATGACTGGTTCAATAATTCGACAGAGGAAATCAAACTCCGAACGCGAGGCGTCCTCGCAGGAAAACTCCACGTCGCCGACCAAATTGCGGGCGTGGCGGACAGCCGACACCGCGCGCTTCACCACATCATCGGGCTCCATGCGCAGCTTGTACTGCATATGGATCGGCGAGGTGGCAATAAAGGTGTGAATACGGCCGCTATTAGCCGGCTTCAACGCCTCGGCAGCGCGATCAATATCCTGGGCACCCGCGCGAGACAGACTGCAGACGGTACTGTCTTTAACCGCTTCGGCCACCGCCCGCACCGCTTCAAAATCGCCAACACTGGCAATGGCAAAGCCCGCCTCGATCACGTCGACCCCCATGCGCTCGAGCATTTTGGCGATGCGCACCTTTTCCTCTCGGGTCATCGACGCACCGGGGCTCTGTTCCCCGTCGCGCAAAGTTGTGTCAAATATTACCAGGCGATCTGTTGTCACTGTGTGCTCCTTCTGCCGCGGCACGCCGCATCAATTCGGCAATTATAGACTTTGTGACAGCCCACCGCGCCCCCAATTTCGCCCCCGTGGCATTGAACTTATCCCGCCGATGCCGTCAAAAGGCTGCAAGCAGCCCAGCCCGCCACTTGACCTGCACGGCGCAGCACGGCTAAGTAAGCACTTTATTATCCGGGAGCTTCTCGACAATGCGCGCACTGCCCTCCGCCCTCAGCCTGACATTAATGCTTGGCCTGCTCTCGGTCACCTCAGGCCTGCGCGCCAACGAACAACAGGGACAGTCACTGCCAGAGGCCGCCATCAGCGAGCGCGAGCCACAAACCCTAGCACCCTTACCGAAATCTGCCACGCGCGTCGAGCGCCTCAGCTCAACGCCCGCCGTACCGGGCATCGCACTGAACATACTCGGCCACGACATCCTTCGAGGCAGCTTTCAACGCCTCTATTGGACAGCCGGCCAGGCAGTTGCCGGACTGTCAATGCCGACACCCGTGCTCATCGCCGCCGGCGTCAACCCCGGACCAACACTGTGTTTAACCGCTGCGGTACACGGCGATGAGCTCAACGGCGTGGAAACCATCCGCCGGGTGATGTTCAGCCTGGAAAGCGACAAACTCAGCGGCACCGTCATCGGCGTCCCCATCGTCAATATGCACGGCTTTCTGCGCACCTCGCGCTACCTGCCCGACCGCCGCGACCTGAACCGCTATTTCCCCGGCGACGTAAAAGGCAGCTCAGCCGCTCGCATCGCCCACAGTTTTTTTAATGAGATCATCGCCCACTGCGACCGCCTGATCGATATCCACACCGGTTCATTCCACCGCACCAACCTCACTCAACTGCGCAGTGACCTGGGCAAGGAAAGCGTGCGACAGTTCAGCAAAATGTTCCACGACGTTACCGTTCTCGACGGCGCCGGAGGCAGCGGCACGCTGCGCCGTGCTGCTGTCGACGCCGGCATTCCCGCCGTGACCCTAGAAGCCGGCGAACCCCTGCGCATGCAGCTGAAGGAGGTCAAACAAAGCGTCAATGGCATTAAAGCCGTCATGCACTATATGCAAATGATCGATGACAAGCCGGTGCGCGCGCCCAAGCAAAAAGTATTTTATAAATCACTGTGGCTACGCGCCGAACAAAGCGGCGTATTTCTATCGGAAACCAAACTCGGTGAAAACGTCCGCAAAGGCGACATCCTGGGCACCGTCACCGACCCTATCACCAACCGCTCCAGCGTCATTCGCAGCACCGTAGACGGCCAAATTATCGGCATGGCACTCAACCAAATGGTGATGCCGGGCTTTGCCGCTTACCACGTCGGGATTGCCGCCGACGAAAAACGTGTAACCGCCGAAAAAGTTGCCGACTCCATCGTCGCCGAGGCCCTGGAGCCGGTGGCCGAGAATATGAAGGAAGTCGCCAGAGAAGCCGCCCAGTCAGCGGCCCGTCGCAGTAACGACCCCAAAACGGTCAGTGCTGCAGCCCGCGAAGCCGTTAAAGAAGCGGTTAAAGACAGCTCTCGCCTGCTTGAGAACAGTGAGAACCATGCCGCGCCCGCCACAAGCCAAAAGCCCACCGCAGCCCCGGCAACGCCCGCCAACAATAACGCGGAGATGGACGAACACCCGGAATAACATGCCCCGCCGGGCTAACGGCCCAGCGGCAAGTCAGTAAAGCCCAGCTCGCGCTCGAGCTGGCCGGCCAAACTAAACAGCTGCTCTTCCCGGCACATACCGGCGATAAACTGCATTCCAAAAGGCAGGCCGTCAGCAGTTTTGCACAGTGGCACCGACATACAGGGCAGGCCCGTCACATTACCGAGCAGGGTATAAGCCATTTTGCCCAGCACCGGCAACGCCATCTTTTCCACCATGCCGCTGCGCATCAATAGCCGACCAATATTCATCCGATGGCTGGCCACCATCTGCGCAGCCTCCCAGGGAGACGGCGGCAACTGGCCGTGGGGGACGGCCGCCGTCGGTGTGGTGGGGCACAGCAACATGTCGTACTCACTGAGCAGCTCACCGGCGGCGCGTTGCACCTTGTGCCAACCGTAGCGCGCTGCCACCATATCGGCGGCGCTAAACGACCGCCCCATCATTGCCAAGTTCTTGGTGGCCGCTTCACAGCGGCTGATATCGGCACCCGGATAAGTGCTCGCCAGGCGTGCGAACAAGCCCGCCACCTCGCCGCCGACAATCACCAAGAAATCACGCCACAACTGCTCGCGATCGACCTCCACCTCGGTTTCCTCCACATGGTGGCCCAAGGCAGCCAAGCGCTCAGCCGTTTGCTCCAAACCACTCATCACCTCCGGGTCAACCGCCGTGGCGACCAAGGGCTCACGGCACAGACCAATGCGCAGCGGCTTTGGGTCGCGGCCGGCAGCCTGCAAAAAACTACCCTGCGGCGGACGAATGTCATAGGGCGCGCCATATTCCGGCCCACTGGTGCAATCGAGCATCGCCGCACTGTCGCGCACGCTGCGACTGAGCACGTGTTCAGCCACGGCACCCTGCCAATCCTCCCCCAGATCCGGCCCCATCGGGTTGCGACCGCGCGAAGGCTTTAGGCCAAACACCCCGCACCAGCTCGCCGGAAAACGTATCGAGCCGCCACCATCACCGCCATGCGCCACCGGCACAATGCCAGCCGCAACCGCCGCCGCGCTGCCCCCAGACGAGCCACCGGTGCTGTAACCCTTGCGGTGGGGATTGTGCGCCGGCCCGCTCAGCTGCGGCTCAGTGGTGATAATCAAACCAAATTCCGGCGTATTCGACTTGGCAAATATATTCAGCCCGGCCGCCTTGTAGCGCCTGACAATTTCACTGTCGTAGTCGGGAGTCACACGCACTGCGCGACTCCCCATGCAGATAGGCTCACCGGCGAACATCGCCATCAAATCCTTGAGCACAAAGGGCACCCCCTGAAAGGGGCCCGCCGGCAGACCGTCGCGAATTTGCTGACGGGCGCGATCGGCAAAACAGTGAACCAGGGCGTTGAGCTGCGGATTGCGCTGTTCGACTTGCGCCAGCGCGGCATCGAGCAACTGATCGGCGCTAACCTCACCGCTGCGCTGCAGTGCAGCCAGCCCCAGACCATCGTATTGCAGATACTCACTAAACATCGTCCGTCCTTATATTATTGCGGTGCGGAAACACCGCGCAGTGGCAAAGTGCCGCGATGCTCGCTACATTGAATCAGGTTTTCCAGTTTTGACTACTTCGGAGCCAACACCTATGAGAATGTCGGACAATATACTGCAAGAGATTCGCGTACTTTCCCAGTTCAACCCGGCATCGGGCTTTGAGGGCATCAAGGTCCATCACGACGCCGAGCCAGCGCTCATTGCGGCCGCAGAAAGGTTGTATAACAAGGGCATTATCAGCCGCATAGACGGCGGCTATTTGACCGACGCCGGCATCGAGCTAATGCGCCACCTCGACGGGCTCACCACCGTACTGTGCAACAGCGCCGATAGTCACGCCCTGCACTAGGCCGCCGCACCGGGCTGGGCCAGCGCAACCCTAAAGCGCTACACTGGTGGCTTTGCATCACAGGGCCGGTATATGGATCCCCTCACTCAAGGACTGCTTGGCGCCACCGCCGCACAAAACCTATCCCCGCCGCGCCGCCACGCCGCGGCAGCGACGGCACTGGGCTTTTTATCCGGTATGGCCGCCGACCTGGATGTGCTGATACGCTCCTCGGAAGACGCCCTGCTGTTCCTTGAGTACCACCGCCAGTTCACCCACTCACTCATTTTCATTCCGCTTGGCGCCCTGCTCTGCGCGTCGGTATTACAGCTATTGCTAGCCCGCATCTGGCCATTGAGTTTCTTCCGCAGCACACTATATTGCGCCGCGGGCTACGCCACCCACGCCCTGCTGGATGCCTGCACCACCTATGGCACACAACTGCTGTGGCCATTCAGCGACGCGCGCATCGCCTGGAACGTCCTCTCTATCATCGATCCGCTATACACCCTGCCAATTGCCGCCCTCGTGCTGCTGGCACAACGCGGGCAGCGCCGCTGGGCGGCGCGCGCCGCCCTTTGCTGGGCGCTCAGCTACCCGCTACTAGGCTTGGTTCAACGCGAGCGCGCCGAAACCGCCGGCTGGGCACTGGCCACTAGTCGCGACCACCACCCCGAAACCGTCGAAGCCAAGCCGTCATTCGCGAATCTGTTGCTGTGGAAAACGGTGTATCGAGACAATGGCTATTTTTATGTCGACGCAGTCCGAGTAGGCCGCCAGCCACAGATCTATACCGGCGACGCCATTGCCGCCCTCGACCCCGCCCGCGACTTGGCCTGGCTCCCCCACGACTCCCGGCAAGCACAAGATGTGGCCCGCTTTCAGTGGTTTTCCAAAGGCTACACCGCGCTACAGCCCGGCGACCCTTTGCGCATTATCGATATCCGCTATTCAATCTTACCCCACGAGCTCGATGCACTGTGGAGTATCCGCCTGTATCCCCAGCATCCAGAGCGCGGTGTCGACTATCAGACACACCGCAACAGCACCAACAAGAGCGCACTGCTTTGGCAAATGCTGATGGGCCGTGAGTTACCGGCGCCGCCCACGGCCGCCGCCGTTGCCACCGCAAAAACCCAAGCCGCCCCGCCGGCGAGTGGCCCCCTGTAACACGCCACTCAGCGCCCAAGCTCACCGCTGTCATACAGGGTAGCAACGCCGACCACCGCCGTATGGCCACGCACCGTCAAGCACGCATTGAGCAAGCCCAGGCGACTAGCCGCTGAGGCCCTCAGCAACTTGCGGCGCTGGCGATACCGCATCATCGTGGAATGCCTCTAACCACTCCAGCACCTCGACACTGGGCATCGGCGGGGCAATATAAAAACCCTGGGCCCAATGACAGCCCCACTCGACAAGCAGCTGCAAGGACGCTGCGTCCTCAACGCCCTCGGCAACCGCCTCCAGGTCAAAATAACTCGCCAGCGCCAAGGTAGTGCGAACGATTTTTTGGTCGTCATCATCACTGCGTAACTGCCTAACGAAATCGCGGTCGATCTTGATCTCGTTGACCGGCATATTCTTCACCTGTGACAGCGACGAGTAACCGGTGCCAAAATCATCTATGGCCAGGCCGTAACCGGCCGCGCGAAACTTTTTCAATAGCCGCAACGCTTCTGCGGGGTTGCCCATCAATTCAGTTTCGGTGATCTCAAATGCCAATGCCTCGGCCGGCAAATCATATTTCTGTCGGTGCTGCTCAATGATGTCGAGCATATCCGGGCGCACAAGATCCTGCACGGACAGATTAACGGCAACTTGTAGATCTACCCCGCGCTCACGCCAAGCACTCAGCTGAATACAGACCTGCGCGATCACCCAGTTACTCAGCTGGCTGATCAATCCCGACTGCTCCGCCAAGCTGATAAAACTCTCTGGCGGAATATCACCACGCCGAGGATGGCGCCAGCGGATCAGCGCCTCCATGCGCTCTACGCGACCGCTGCGTAAATTCAACTTGGGTTGGTAATACATCTGCAGCCCGGCGTGCCAGTCAATCATTGCCACGCGCAGCTCCTCCACTAAGCTTAAGCGCTTGAGGTAATCCTCCTCTTGTCCCAGCTTGTAACGGTGGAAGTTATAGGGTGCTCGACGCGCCGAATCCAAGGAAATTTCTAAGCGCCTGAGCAGCGTATCGGCATTTTCGGCACCGTCATCGGGAAATCCAACAATGCCTGTGCAGACATTCAGTTCAATATCGAACTTACTGATACCGTGATGGCGGCTAAGCTGCATGGCCAGCACGACGGCGGCAACATCATCGGCAACCCCCTCTTTGATCACCGCAATACCACCGCGGTAAAAGCGTGCGGCCACCAGTTGCTCGCGTTCCAAATAAGCGCCGATATTTACCAGACAGGCATCGGCAACATCCGGGCCGAAGACATCGCTAATCTCGCGAAAATTGCTGATATTAATCCCGACAAGATGAAAGGGGCGATCATGACTGCGCGCATCGTTAATCCGTTGACTGACAATACGCAGCAGTTCATTTTGATTTTTCATGCCGGTCAGCAAGTCATGGGTGGCACGGTAGCGCAGGTTTTTTTCTCGCCGACGCAGCAAGCGCAGCAAGTTATCAAACGCGTAGCTGAGACCGAGAACTTCCTCGGTATCGCTGCGCGCTCGCAAACTGCCTATCTCTCGCCCGCTCGCAAACACCTGCAATTGCCGAGTCAGAGCAGCCAGCGGAGCCGCCAGGTGCGACGCTTGACGACGGGCGACTAACAAGGCCAATAACGGCGCCAGAATCACCACCCCCAAGGCCAGCAACCAGGCGTAGCCCAGAGATCTGTCGCCACCGTGAAACTCCAGCTGTAAGGCTGTGTCTCCCGCTAACGCCGACGGCAGACTCAGCGATACCCCGAGCGCAGGCTCAGCCATGGCGGCAGCACCGCCAACAGCCGGGAAGCGCGCCAGTGGTCGCTCACCAACACGCAATTCAGCCTGCAGCCCCGCGGCCGCCAATACATTCTCAAACAAGCCTGGCGCCACTTCTCGCCCCACGACAAGCACTCGATCGGGCACATCCAACCAGGGCCGCCGATACAGCTGGTAAAGCCGCCCCGCCGCATACCAATATGCCGTAGCATCGCCATTACCGCTTAGCCCTGCGAAAAATTCCGGCCCCATCCAGCCGTCGGACGACCAGAGCAATCCTCCCGCGCTGTCGAATAGTGCCGCCTGATATCCCCCCGGCAGCGTCGGTAGAGCCTCACCGGCGCGAATATTATGCTGCAAATCACCGCTGCGCTGCGCGAGCTCCAAGGCCTCGGCCAGTTGACCGGCACTGCGCTCCAGCAGTCCTTGCAACTGGCTCGCCGCGACCTGGGCACGCTCAGGCAGTGCGCTGCTGGCACCCGCTCGGTAAAACAGGCCAGCGCTAATTAACATCGCCAATGCCGGCAGCAGAGCCACCGCCACCATCATCAACGACAACTGCCGTCTCAGGCTGACAACCCGACTCATTGAGCAAGATACGCCATAGGCGCAAAAGTGTGGGTAAACATGGTGTAAAGCCTCCCTGGCAAGATAGGTCTACAATAAAAATTTCGCATAAAGCAGTGCCGCGATGACGAGTATAATGAGAGGGACACGCTGACTGCGCAAGGCGCCAAACAACAAAACGGCCAACAGCAGCGCCGCCCAACCGCCCGGCGCCTGCAATAGCAAGGGGTTCAGCCACGCAGCGCCGAGCATTCCCACCACAACCGCATTGACCGCAGCGATTGCCGCCATAACCGGCGGTCGCTGAGCGAGTTGCTGCCACCACCCCGTCACGGCCAAAAGCAGCAAAAAACCCGGCAAAAAGACGCCAGCACAGGCCCGCAGCGCCGCCGGCAGGGCATTTTCCGGCTGCAGCGATGCCCCTAAAAAAGCCGCCAGCGAAAACATCGGCCCGGGCACCGCCTGGGCCGCTGCGTAGCCCACTATAAATTGTTCGCCGCTAATCGCATCGCCCAAAAAAGACTGCAGCAAGGGCAACGCCACATGGCCGCCGCCAAACACCAGGCTGCCTACCAGATAAAACTGGCTAAACACGCCACTGCCGATCAACGCCAGGACAAGTAGCGCAACAAACAACAACAGTGCCCAGTAGCCTCGCGTCTCTATCGACAACGGCGGCGGGGCATGATTCGCATCGGCGGCGGCCGCGCTGCGCCAGTATGCCAATAGTCCCGCCAGCGCCATTACACTGACTTGCAGCATCGGCTGCATAGCCAACGACATCAGCACCGCGCTGGCCATCGCCGTGGCCGCCAATGCCGCCCCCCGGCAAAACTGCCTAGCCATATTAATCAGCGCATCAGCCACCACGACCAGCGCCAAAATTTTCATTCCAGCAATCACGCTAGATAGCCATTCGGGGTGCTCGCGCAAGGTAAACACCGCGAGGCTGTACATCAGCACAAAAGAAGGAAGCGTAAAACCGATAAACGCCGCTATCGCAGCCGGCAAACCGCCGCGCCGCAGCGCAATGGCAAAGCCCAGCTGACTGGAGGCCGGGCCGGGTAAAAACTGGCACAGCGCCAACTGTCGAGCAAACTCCTCCTCACTTATCCAGTGGCGCTGATCGACAAAGACCTGGCGAAAATAAGCAATATGCGCGCTGGGGCCACCAAAGCTGATACACCCCAGGAATAGAAATTGCAGAAATACCCGCGCTGCCACGGCACTCTCCAGCTATGAACATCGACCGGCAATTTACCTCAGCACTGCGGCTGCGCCCAGCCTATCAGTCTTTCTTGCGCAGCTTGATTGGGCGTTTGCTGGGCGCCTTGCCCGCGGCATCCTTAGATTTAGCGGGTTTATCAAATTTACGCGGCTTTTTCGCACCGGCCTTGCGCGGCTTGCGCAGCGGTGTTTCCGGCAATTCGCCAGTGAAGCGGCTCATACTCAGCTCTTGGCCAGCCACCTTTGGCGCTTGCAGAGACTGCAAAACATCATCGGGCATATCCGCGGGCAGATCCACCGTACTAAAATCATCAAACAGCTGGATGCGACCAATGTAATCGCTATCGATCCCCGCCTCATTGGCGATGGCCCCGACAATATTGCCAACCCCAACGCCGTGTTTGCGACCGACTTCAATGCGGAAACGCTCCATACCGGTTTCCGGTCCCGCCTTGCGAGGCCCGCGGCTTTCGCGCTCCGATTTGTCACGCGCAGGTTTGTCGGCAGCGAGCTTGCTGGGTTTTGGGTCACCCTTCATCAGCAGGTCTTTATCGCCCTGGGCCAAACGCGCCAATGCTGCTGCCACATCCAATAGCTCAACGCCCTGCTCCTCACAAAAGCTTTGCAACATGTCGCGATACAGCTCTTTTTCGCGGCCACTGTCCAGTGTCGTCTGCAATTTAGCCTGAAACCGTTGTACACGCAGGGCATTGATTTCGGCCGCCCCCGGCAAACCCATTTCCTCTATACGCTGACGGGTAGCACGCTCTATAGACTGCAACATGCGACGCTCGCGCGGTGCGACAAACAGGATCGCGTCGCCACTGCGCCCAGCGCGCCCGGTGCGGCCAATGCGATGGACATAGGCCTCGGTATCATAGGGAATATCGTAGTTAATCACGTGGCTGATGCGGTCTACATCGAGGCCGCGCGCAACCACGTCGGTCGCCACCAAAATATCCAGGCGCGAGCCCTTCAGCATTTCCACCGTGCGCTCGCGCTGGGCCTGGGCGATATCACCATGCAGCTCGGCAGCGGCATAACCGCGACCTTGCAGCTTCTCTGCCAGCTCAGTGGTCGCCAGCTTGGTGCGCACAAAAATGATCATGCCGTCAAAATCTTCAGCTTCCAGCATTCGACACAGAGCATCGAATTTACTGGCGCCGCGGGCCAGCCAGTAACGCTGGCGAATACTCACGGCGGTACTGGTCGCCGTTTTAATGGTGACCTGCTCGGGGTCTTTTAAATAAGTATTAGCAATGCGCCGCACCGCCGAGGGCATGGTGGCCGAAAACAGGGCAATCTGGCGGTTTTCCGGGGTTTGCGACATGATCCATTCGACATCATCGATAAAGCCCATGCGCAGCATTTCATCCGCCTCGTCCAGTACCAGATGGGTCAAACCATCCAGTTTCAGGGTGCCGCGACGAATATGGTCCATCACCCGACCGGGCGTGCCCACCACAACTTGCACACCGCGTTTAAGGGCGTCGAGTTGCTCGCGATAGCCCTGGCCACCGTAGATAGACAGTACTTTCAATCCCTTAAGGTGCTTGGCGTAGGTCTGAATGGCTTCGGCCACCTGAATAGCCAGCTCGCGGGTGGGCGCCAAAATCAGCGCCTGAGTCGTTTTGCTGCCAAGATCGAGCATCGACAACATGGGCAGGGAAAATGCCGCCGTTTTGCCGGTGCCGGTCTGGGCTTGACCCAGCACATCGCGGCCCTCCAACAACAGCGGGATGGTCGCCGCCTGGATAGCGGAGGGGCGCTCATAACCCAGTTCAGAGACAACAGTCTCTACAGCCGGGTGAAGGCCAAGTTCAGTAAAGAGGGGAAGTTCCGCTTCCGCGGTAACGGCGTTGCTCATAATTCGGGCCTGATCTGGTGGTCGAGGGGTGACGCGCGGCTAATTCGGCGTCAGACGAACACAATACCGGCGGGGCGCAAATTATACGCGCAAAGGCCGGCAAATGCCCGACCTTAAGTAAGCTCATTGCGGTATTTATGCGCAGCCGGTCTCGACGTAAACCCAAGCTCAGTCGCGCCCAATGCTCCCCAGCTCGGCGCGACAGGAAGCGGGAATCTCCCCCTTTTGCTGCGCCGTGTAGTCAAAATAGACCAATACCGCCGTCCCCGTGGCCGTCATTTCGCCCCGCTGCCAAAGCTCATGACTGACGGTAAACGAGGTTCGACCAATATGACTTACCCAACTGCGCACCTCAACGGGGTATTCGTGATACGTCTGCGCGACAAACTCCACATCAATCTTACGCAGAATCAAGTTCCACTGCTTCAGACTCAATTCGGGATTAAAAATTTTGAAAATCGGCGTGCGCGCGGTTTCAAACCACTTGGGAATCACCGTGTTATTAATATGACCCAGGCCATCCGTCTCGTAAAACCGCGGAGACAACTCACAACGCAACATCCCTCACTCCCTATTAAGCTAACTGACGCAGCCAGTAGACAAACATACAGCACCACAACAGCACCGCCATCACCACCGCCGGAAACGCCTTTTCGGCAATATCACTGCCCAGCCGGCGCTGCTCCGCCGCGTACAGCAACAGAATCGACAGCAACACCTGCAGGGCCAACAGTACACTGGCGCTCGCCCATGAATAGCTCACGCCCGCCAAAACTAATGGCCGCAGTGAGACCAGCAAGGCCGCACCCAAGCCCAATACACCAAGGACTCTGGCAAACCATACCGACAGCGGCGTCATAAATACTCCTCAGCCGCTCAGGCAATATAGAGATAAATGCTTAAGTAGTGGCAAATACTGCCGCACAGTACGAACAAATGCCAAATCCCGTGAAAATGCCTGACCTGCTTATCAAACACGTAAAAGAGAATGCCCGCAGAATACGCCACACCCCCTCCCAACAACAACGCGACAGCAGGCTGTGGCAGGGCCGCCGACAGCGGCCGAAGAACCAACAGCGCCAGCCAGCCCATCGACAAATAAACCAAAATAGACCACAGGCGACGGCGCCCCTTAGGCAGCACTTCCAACAGCATACCCAACAGCGCCAAGCCCCAAATTAATGCCGACATCCACAGGCCATCACCGTCGCGCAAAACCACTAAAAGAAATGGCGTATATGTTCCGGCGATAAGGAGGTAGATGGCGAGGTGATCCAGCTGACGAAAGCGCGGTTTCCACACCCCGCGACTGCTGTGATACAGCGTAGAGAACACATAAAGAGCGAACAGGCTAAGTCCGTAAACAGCAAAGCTAATCGCCTTCCAGACCTCGGCCGCGGACACCGCCGGCCACAGCAATAAGCACATACCCAGCAGTGCCGCCAAGGCACCAACAAAATGGCTGTAGCCGTTAAAACGCTCCCCCTTGTACACTCGCTCCCCCAGACAATCGCGCCGACGCCCATCTTAGCGGAATACCCCGATAACACCAGCCGCCTTCCAGCCAGCACAAATGACAGGCGCCTGCCCGCAGCGACAGCGGGCACGCAAACAAACAGCTCTACAGGGAAGTCAAGCGAAGACCTGCGCCAGGCAGGGGTTCGCAACAGTCGCTATACCGCGCAGCGCTTCTCCAATTGCCCGAGACCCTCGAACAATACCTCAATATGGTGGGCACCATTGGTAGAAATCACTTTGCGAATGCGGATACTGCCGAGGCGGCCGTCGCGAAGGCGGATACTGTATTGCACGCCATTCAACAACTCTCCGTCATTACTCTGCAAG
>NZ_JBFIGO010000012.1:0-46762 GCF_041602295.1 Spongiibacter sp.
CAGCATCACTGCTTGACTAAGGCGCCTTCGGGCGCCTTTTTTGTTGGTGTTGCATACGCAGTGTGCAGCGGGCGACTTCCGATTATCGCCGAGACTGGCAGTCCTGAGGAGCGCCGTCTTTGCCATGGTGAGTGTGGGGATGTTGTGCGGCCATTCGCTGTCCGGTGCTTGGCTGCGTCGGCCATTACATTGCAGCTTTATCGTTGTGGCTGTTGCAGGAACATTGTTCCGTGCTTAGTGGTTTTCGCTGGCAGGGGTAGGTGTCGCCAATGCCTACAAAGATAGCGGGGTTCTTTCGCTATCTTCGCCGATTTTGTCGAGACGTGCGCTACTTAACGGTTCTGTTAAGCGGCCGGATTAGAATGTCCTCACCGTCAACCCCGACGGAATAATATAAACAATAAGGGAAAACACGCATGAAGCTTGGAAAGCAGTTAGTGGCCGGTGTGCTGATGGCCGCGGCCTCTGCCAGTAGTTTGGCGGCGGAATTTGAGAAGGTGATTGGTTTTTCGACTAAGACCGGTTTTCGCGCGGTGTTTGCTTGGCAGGCAGATACTCAAGTCAGCGGTGTGGTGGAATATCAGGTCGACGGTGGTGAGGTGCAAACCGCCTTGCCGCTGGTGAATGTGGTCGATACGGCGCAGATGGCGGTGATCGACGGCTTGCAGCCGGGTCAAACGGTGAGTTATCGAGTGCGCGATCAGTTTAGTGGCGCGCTGTCAGCGTCCTCTGGGTTTGTGGCCGGTAATGCCTACACCAGCTGGGACGGCAGTAACTATACCGTGAATGCCCTGGTGCAGCTGGATTCGCAGGGGCTGCCCGCCGGCATACCCTGGGATCAGGGGGTCGGTGATCTCGCTGACGGTATGCAGATTGTTGCCGAGCGCTTGTACGACGCGATGGACGGTTATGCGCAAATGGGCAGTGTGCTGGTGACCGACACGGTATTGAACTATCCCCTGAACCTGCCCTTCGGCGCTCAAGCGACCTTCGGCGGTGCCTGCGGTACACAGAACTTCGACGGCACTGGTGCTGTCGGCCACACCCTGGCTGATTTCTTAGTACAGACCAGTATCCCCTTTGATAGCCACACCTTCGGCGGTTGGATGATCGACAACCCCTGTGTCGGGTTTTATATCGGTCGTGTGGGGCAGCTCGTGGTGCCCTGGGAGGACGACTTGCATCTGGGCTATACCATGACCCATGAGCTGATGCACTACGCCTTTAATGCCCCGGATTTGTACAGCCTGAACAGCGATGCGGATTGTCGCAACCTAGATTGGGACGGTTCGCTAATGCATAACACCGGTGGTTGGAATGGTTCGCGCTGGGAGTTGACCGAGCTGGATCGCAGTGCGGCGGCCACACCCTGTGCCCACGGTACTCAGCCCTACACCTGGCAGGAGCTGCGCACGCGTTATACGCAAGTGCCCAGCAATGCCACGCCTCAGCATGTGATCGACACTCAGGCTCGCGGCAACCCCACTGGTGGCGAGCTGGAGATCTGGGTGCTGGACCACGAGCCCGGTAATTCCCGCCTGTGCCGCTACGGCAGCGCAGACTGCCTGTAGAAAACCGCGCGCCGCTGCGTTTTTCGCGGCGGTGTTCGTGTTTTTTAAAAGCGGTTTAACGATCGCCTTGTGGCGCTTGTGAGTTGCGTCGCCTGCGTATGTGTTTACCTGCAGGCGGCGCAACGCTTTTCTTACGAGCCCATATTCTCAGCGCCCCAGAAAGCGCGCATGGAAACCACCATGCCCTCGGCATTGAATTTAAAAATGTCGATCACGTCGATGCTCATACCGGGGGCTTTTACCTGAAAGGGGAAGGCCACTTCGTCGCCAGCGCAGCGTGGGGTGCCGGTGAGGGCCAACTTTACACCACTGCTGAGGGCGCCCTCGTAAAAGGCGACAATGGCGTCGATGCCATTGTGGGTGTCGGTGCCAACGGGGTCTTCGACGGTGGCGTCGGCGGCGTAGAGTTCTTTGATGATAGCGATGTCGGCGGTTTCGAACGCTTCTACATAGCGGTGGACGGCGGCGATTTTGTCTTGGGTTTCCATGGTGGGCTCCTGTTGTGTGTCGGCGCAGTATAGTGATTGGCGGTGTGCCGGATAATGACGAATGGGGTCAAGGCGCTGCTTAAGGGCTGCGCTTGGGAAGTCGTGGGCGTCGACAGACTCATGTCGGCTGTCTGCACACTTCTAGCATTACCTCTACTGCAGTGGTGTGCTCTCGGGTAGTTTTATGTTGTTTTGCTTTCATGCCTTGAGGGAACTTGCGTGAGGCGGTCGACGATAAATGCCGCCATATAGTCGCGCAGGCACTTGGCTTTAGCACTGAGCAGGCGGCCGCTGGGCCACACCGCGTAGATATCGCGCGGTTCGCCTCGCCATTGGGGCAGCACACGTTGCAGCTCGCCGCTGTCGAGTTCAGGTTTTAGTTCAGAGAGCGGCAGCAGGGTAATCCCCTGACCATCGATGGCCATGTATTTGGCGAAGGTGGTGTCGTTAAACTGTGCCACAAAGCGCGGCAGTATTTCTTGGTGCTTGCTGCTTTCAATGTCGTGCAGGGGCCATTTTCCGGAAATGGTGGTGCCGACCAAGCGGTGGTGTTTCAGTTCCCCGGGGTGGGCGGGGTGGCCGTGCTCCTTGAGGTAGCTGGGTGCGGCAACGAGTATTTTGTCGACCTGGCCGAGCTTTTTCTGGTAGAGCGCGGAATCTGCCTGCGGGCCAATGCGCAGGGCGATATCCGCTCTGGCCTTGATCATGTCGTGCAGCTGGTTGCTGAGCTGCAGCTCTAATTGAATATCGGGATACTGGCGGGTGAAGCCCAGCCACATGGGGCGCAGCATGCCGTGGGAGATGTTGCTGGGGGCCAGCACCCGCAGCTTACCGCGCAACTGCCGCATGTCGTTGTACAGTTGTTGTCGCACCTGCTCCAGTTGCTCTATCAGTTCCGCGTAGCTGTGGTAGAGCACCTCGCCGTCAACGGTCAGCACACATTGGCGGGCCGAACGCTGCAGCAGCTGGTAGCCCAGACGCTGTTCGAGTTTCTGCAGGCGCCGGGTTACGGTGGCAGCGGGCAGGCCCAAGTGCTTGGCGGCGCTGCTCAGGCCGCCTTGCTGGGCAATGTGAACAAAGAGGGCGATGTCGTCGTACATGATTCCAAAAATGAAAAATAAGCTTATTGTTTTCGGTGTAGATGTCAAAAATGTAAGTTTCTATCATAGCGCTTGTACCCCGTTTGGGGAAATCAGCGGCGAGATACGGAGCACCGGGGGCTCTCGCCAAGGAGGAGTGGAGTGATACCCGCGCGTTACGGCAATATTGTGTTTGCTTTTTATATGTCACTGATTATGTCAAATGTGATGTCCCTGTTTATTTCGCTGATCAATGTCGGCTTTATCGAGGGGATTGTCGGCATTTGGCTGCGGGCTTGGGGGTTGGCCTTTGTGGTAGCGTTTCCGACGGTGGTGCTAGTGACTCCCCTGGTGCGGCGCTTGGTGGCGCTGTCACTGAGCAGTAATGATCTGCCGCCGGGGGGAGCTTAGGGCGTGATGTCGGTGAGCACAGCCCATTGGCGACGCTCGGCATGTCGGCGCCTGTTAAGCGGGCGGTTATTTGATGACACATAGGGATGGGGGCAATAGCGATGGACGCGGAATTTTGGCATAAAAAATGGGAAGAAAAGGACATCGCCTTTCATACTTGCGATGCCAATCCGCTGCTTGTGCGGTATTTCGACACTTTGGCCCTGGCGCCGGGGGCGGGGGTATTCCTTCCGCTGTGTGGTAAGACGCGGGACATCGCCTGGCTGAGTCAGCGCGGTATGCGGGTCATCGGGGTTGAGCTCAGTGCCATAGCGGTTGAGGAGCTCTTTGCCGAGTTGGGCGTGGTGCCGGAGGTCAGTCGCTCCGGTGAGCTGAGGTATTATCGCGGCGGCGGTATCGAGATATACCAGGGTGACGTATTCGCATTGGCGCCGTCGCAATTAGCGACTGTGGAGGCAGTCTATGATCGCGCCGCGCTGGTGGCGTTACCGGCAGAGATGCGCCGCCGCTACAGTGCACATGTTGTGCAGCTCAGCAGTGCAGCGCCGCAGTTATTGATCAATTATGACTACGACCAGCGGGCCATGCCCGGTCCGCCATTCGCCATTAGCGACGCTGAACTACAGGGCCACTACGCTAAGCATTATCAGTTAGAGGCGCTGTACTGTGAGGCGGTGGATGGTGGCTTAAAGGGGTTGTGCCCGGCACTGGAGAAGGTTTGGCGACTGCAGCCGCGCGGCGTTTAGTGATGCCGCTGACTTGAAAATGCGCCGTGCCGGCAGCATCTACGCTTTATGCAACAGACAGAGGAAGATGGATGAACACCAGCGGTGCACTGCAAGTCATTTGTCCGGCCTGCGAGGCCATTAATCGCGTCGCCGCGGAAAAACTGGCCGACCAGCCGGTGTGCGGCAAGTGCCGGGCGGTGCTGTTGGACGGCGCGGTGGTTAACGCCAGCGATGCCAATTTCAGCCGCCATATTCAAAAAAGCAGCCTGCCGCTGGTGGTGGACTTCTGGGCGCCGTGGTGCGGCCCCTGTCAGTCCTTTGCGCCCGTTTTTGCGGAGGTGGCGGGGGAGCAGACGCGCCGGGCGCGATTTATCAAAGTAGATACCGAGGCCAATCCGCGCACGGCGGCCCAGTATCAGATTCGCTCGATTCCGACCCTGATGCTGTTTTATCAGGGGCGCGAGGTGGCGCGCCTTTCCGGTGCCCTGCCCAAACTGCAGTTTCAGCAGTGGCTGGCGCAGCAGTTGGCGAGCCTGCCCAGCGGATGATTGCCCCGGGGGCGTTAACCAGTGGGGGGTTAGTGGGCGTTAAAGGCCTGCACGCAATAGCCCTTGGCTTGCGCTTCCTGGATCTGCGGGTCTTTTTTCATGCTGGCGTCGACCTTGATCTGTCGGCGTTTTAGCACTTTGACCTCGCGAAAGCCCTCGCGCATCACAAACAGGGTGGCCAGTTGCTCGGCGCCAAACAGGTCTTTGAAGTCGATGTAGACGATAAACGGCACTTCCTCGCCCTGTTTGAATTCGCCCTGGTCTTTGCTGGATCTAGCGTTCAGTGAAAACAAAAACATAGTGTTCTCCGCGTTGCTTGCGTTTCGGCGGCCACCTTAGCTGACAATGGCCAGCCGCAGGGCGTGGGTGTTGAGCTGCAGGCCGCCGAGCAGGGCCAGGCCCTGTTCGCTGTCGCGGTCAAAGCTTAGCAGCTCGGGCTCACCAATGTCCGGGTTGCGCAGGGCCAGTGCCTGCAGGCGCGCGCGCTCGCTGTTGCGGGCCTGCTGGTAAGCCGCCACGGCCTGTTCGCGCCATTGGCTTTCCAGTTGTTTGGCGAGCGCTTCGACATTGTTGAGCAGTTCGGTGAGCGGTTCGCGAATCTGCCGCATCAGCGCCGGTACTAGGCTTTTCTTTACATTTTGGCAGAGGCTATTGAGCTGCTTGTGGCTGACCTTGCTGCTCAACTGGCGACCGTGGCTGTCCAGCAGCACGCGTTCGCTGGTGGCGGGCAGGTAGCGGTCCAGTGCCAGCGCTGCGGGCGCTTGCAGCGAGGGGTTGAAGAAGGTTTCCAGCAACATGCTGCCGGCGGGCAGGCCCTTCACCGCCAGGGTACACATGCAGGCACTGCCGAAGTCGCCGGTGGCGATGAGTTCCATCGCATCGCGCAGCAGGGGGTGTTCCCAGCTGAGAAAGGCCATGTCTTCGCGACTCAGCGCGCGGCGGCGGTCGAAGGTGCCGGTCATGCCCTCTTCGGGCAGCTGCGGGAAGGCGTCGCTGAGCATATGGTCGCCGGGGCGCAGGATGATGGTGTGCTCGCTGTGGTCTTCGTGCTCCAGACCAAACTGGTCGGCCAGTTGTTCCAGGTAACCGGCCAGTTCGTCGCTGCGCTGTTCGTCCTCGACTTTGGCGACCAGTGCCTCGGCCGGTTCGCGGCGACAGGAGTTTAACTCCAGCAGCTGGTTGCGGCCGGAGTGCAGTTCCAGGCGCAGGGCCTCGGCGACCTCGGCGGCCTCGCGGATCAGCGCGCCGGCATCGCCGCCGCTGCTCAGGGCGTCGTGCAGGGCGCTGTCAAAGCGCTGCATCATGGCGCTGCCGATGGTGCAGGGCTCGCGGAAGATGGCCATAGCGTCGCGGTACCAGTGCAGCAGGGTCTGTTGGGCGCTGTCTTGGTAAAAGGGGATGTGGATATTCACTTCGCCGCGCCGGCCGATGCGGTCGAGGCGGCCGATGCGCTGCTCCAGCAAGTCGGGGTTGAGCGGCAGATCAAACAGTACCAGGTGCTCGGCAAACTGGAAGTTGCGGCCCTCGCTGCCGATTTCGCTGCACACCAGCAGCTGTGCGCCGTCGTCGGGGTCGGCAAAATAGGCGGCGGCGCGGTCGCGCTCCAGCAGGCTCATCTCTTCGTGGAACACCGCGCTGGCAATGCCGCGGCGCAGGCGCATATACAGCTCCAGCTCGCGGGCGGTGTCGGTGTTGGCGCAGATCAGCAGGCAGCGGGTGTCGGGCTGGCTGAGTAGGAACTTTTCCAACCACTGCACACGCGGGTCACAGCCGGTCCAGTCTTCGCCGAGCAGTTGCTCGGGGCGCAGGCGATCGTCAAGCTCCAATTCGCTGGCGGCGGCGCGGTATAAGGCGGGCGCTTCCAGTGGGTGTTCGTGCAGGGCGCGGGCCGGGAAGCCGCCCACCGAGGCGCGGCTGTTGCGGAACAGGCTGCGGCCGGTGCCAAAACGGTCAAGCAGGGCCTCGATCGCGGCCTCGCGATGGTCGTCGGGCGAGGCGGTAAAGGCTGTCAGCAGCTCGTCGTCCAGGTAGTCGGCCAGGGGCTTGAGCAGGTCTTGATCGCTGTCGGCCGTGTGCAGCTGGCGGATCAGTTCGCTGATGCCGGCGTAGCTGCTCTGTTCGGCACGGAAGGCCTCGAGGTCGCTGTAGCGTTCGGGGTCGAGCAGGCGCAGGCGGGCAAAGTGGCCGTCGATGCCGGCGTTTTCCGGGGTGGCGGTCAGCAGCAGCACCGAGGGAATGGCCTGACTCAGGGTTTCCAGCAGGGCGTAGCCCGGCGAGGGCTCGGCGCCGGGCTGCCACTGCAGGTGGTGGGCTTCGTCGACCACCAGGGTGTCCCAGCCGGCGTCGACCAGCTGTTGGCCGCGACGCGGGTGGCTGGCCAGCCAGTCGATGGAGGCAATTAACAGTTGCTCGCTTTCAAAGGGGTTTTGCTCGCGGGCTTTTTCCGCGTCTTCGTCAAAGAAAATGGTGTTGGCGTCATCGCGATAGGGGTCGATGTCGCGGCAGCGGGCCTCGTCGAAAATACTGAAGTTGAGGTTGAAGCGGCGACGCATTTCCACCAGCCACTGGTGTACCAGACTGTCGGGCACCAAGATCAATACGCGCTTAATGCGCTCGTCGAGCATTTGTTGGTGAAGGATCAGCCCGGCCTCGATGGTTTTACCCAGGCCCACCTCATCGGCAAGCAATACCCGCGGCTGGGCGCGTTCGGCGACATTGCGGGCAATATAAAACTGGTGGGGCAGCAGCTCTACGCGCGGGCCGAGCAGGCCGCGACTGTGTCCGGCGCGGGCGCGATTGCGCTGCTCCAGGGTGCTGACGCGCAGTTCATAGCGCTTGGGGTGGTCGAGTTGGCCGGCCAGCAAGCGGTCGCGGGCGCTGTGCAGTTGAATTTGCGCGCTGAGAATTTGCTCGGGCACCGGGTGGATATCGCCATTGCTGTCTTCGGCAAAATACACCAGGCAGCCGTTGTGCTCCTGTACCTCGCGCACCTTCAGGGGTGGCTGTTCAGGCACATTGATGTCGTCGCCGGCCTGAAACTGTACCCGCGACAGCGGCGCGCGGTCGGCGGCGTAGGTGCGTTCTTCTTCGGCGGCGGGGAAGGCAATCACCACGCGGCGGTTGGCGGCTTCAAGAATAATGCCTAAGCCCAGGTCGGGTTCGGGGGTACTGATCCAGCGTTGGCCGGCGGTAAAGGTCTCTGGCATAGCGTGCGGGGGGCCTGATCTCGTCGAGCAAATTCGGGGCAGGCATCTTACGCGTCGACGCCGCTCAGGGGAAGGCTTGGCGGTCTCGCTGGCTGTGTAATTGCCACTCGCCATTAGCATAGACTTTAGTCGAATGCGCGGGCTTGGGGGCTGGGTTAGACTGAGTCTTCGTCGTCATAATAAAAAAGAGGCCTGCAGTGCCAGCGAATCAGTGGGTCATGTTATTGGCCTTTCTCTATGTCGGAATTCTGTTTGTGATCGCTTGGTGGGCGGATCGGCGGCCGAGCTGGCCGCGTCGTTTTAGGCCACTGATCTACAGCCTGTCACTGGCGGTGTACTGCAGCTCCTGGACGTTTTTCGGCGCGGTAGGCGAGGCCGCAGAGGGCGGCTGGAGTTTTCTGCCGATTTATCTCGGGCCAATTTTATTGTTTGCGCTGGGTTGGCCATTTTTGCGCCGCCTGTCGGTGATGAGCACGCGCAATAGGGTGACGTCGATCGCCGATTTTATGGGCTCGCGTTACGGCAAAAGCCAGCTACTGGCCGCGCTGGTTACCTTTCTGGCGGTATTGGGTAGCCTGCCCTATATCGCCTTGCAGCTGAAGGCCATTACTCAGGCCTGGCTCAGTGTGGAGCAACTTTGGGATCGGCATGCGATTGATGCCGGCGCGTCTTTCAGAGGGACGGGCCACAGCCTAGTTGCCGATTTGGGCAGTACCAGTTTTGTCGCGGCGCTGGTGTTGGTGCTGTTTACCGTGGTGTTTGGTACCCGGGTGGCCGATAAGCGCCAGCGCCACCGCGGCTTGATGGCGGCGGTGGCGGTGGAGTCGCTGGTCAAATTGGCAGCCTTTGTTCTGGTAGGGGTATTCGCCATTGGCTTGCTGTTGTCGACAGATGGCGAGCAGCCCATCGCCTGGGGGCAGTTGGCACAACAGCCCGACTGGACCAATTTTATCACCCAGCTGCTGTTGGCGGTGGCGGCGATCATCTGTCTGCCGAGGCAGTTTCATGTGATGGTGGTTGAGGACCACAGTCGCCGGGACATGCGCTTGGCGAGGTGGGTGTTCCCGCTGTACTTGCTGATTTTCTGCGCGATGATCGCGCCGATTGCGATTGCCGGTCAAAGCCTGCTGGCGCCGGGCGGCAGTGCCGATATGTTGGTGGTGGCACTGCCGCTTCAGCAGGGTAATCACCCGTTGGCGGTGGTGGCGCTGTTGGGCGGTATGTCGGCTGCGACTGGCATGGTGATCGTTGCCTGCGTGACGCTGTCAGTCATGGTGTGCAATGAGTGGCTGGTGCCGCTGTGGCAGTATTTTCGTCAGGGTCACCAGATTAATGCCCGTTGGTTGCAACAGGTTCGGCGAGTGGCTATTGCCGCTGTGTTGCTGGCTGCTTGGTTGTTAGAGCAACAGCTCAACGCCCGCGGTGGTCTGGCGTCGCTGGGGCTGTTGTCCTTTGCGGCGGCGGCGCAGTTGTTGCCGGGCATTGTTGCCGCATTGTATTGGCCGCGGGGCCACGCCCGCGGCGTGGTGGCGGGCCTGCTGGTTGGCGGCGGACTGTGGGCTTACACGCTGCTGTTGCCGGCGGTGTTGGGCAGTGAGCACGCGCTGGTCGTGGCCGGCCCACTTGGCTGGGCGGCGCTGCGGCCGGAGGCCCTGCTGGGCGTGGATTTTGGCGATGCGTTAAGTCACGGCGTGTTTTGGAGCCTGGCGATGAACAGCCTGTTGATGGTGCTGGTGTCGCGACGCAGCCGTTTTAGCAGCCTTGATCTGCGCCAGGCGCGCAGCTTTACCGAGGTAAGGGTGGAGCGCCGTCAGTTGCAGGGCGAACTGGAACTGAGCGATGTCGAAGCCTGGCAGCTTCACCGCCTATTGGTGCCGCTGTTGGGCGAGCGCCGCAGCGAAGATTTGTGGCAGCGTTTCGAGCAGCGTCTGGGTCACCGGCTGCTGCCCAGTGATCGGGTGCCGCGCTTTGTGATCAAGGATGTCGAGGAATCGCTGGCCGCGATTGTCGGCGCGGTGTCTGCCCACCGCACCTTGGAGTTGTTGGTCAAGCGCAAGTCGCTGGAGATCGACGAGTTTGTCTCGTTGATCGGCAGTAGCTCGCAGCAAATTCAATTTGGTCAGGACCTGCTGCAAATCACCTTGGAAACGGTGCCCCAGGGCATCAGCGTGGTGGATGCCAATTTGAATCTGGTGGCCTGGAATCAGCGCTATGTTGAACTGTTTAACTTTCCTGAGCGCTTGCTCTATGTCGGTTGTCCGATTTCGCGGGTCTATCAATACAACGCTGAGAAAGGCTATTTGCAAGACGCCGATCAGGATGTCGATGCCGCCATTGCCCGCCGTCTGGCGCTGTTGCAGGGGGGGCGGGCCTACCGTCTGGAACGGCAGCTGCCCAATGGCCTAGTGGTAGAAATTTGCGGCACGCCGATGGCGAATGGCGGCTATGTGACGACCTACACTGATATCAGCGAGTACCGCCGGCTGTTCGACGCGTTGCAGGCCGCCAAGTCTCAACTGGAAGATCGCGTTGTGGCACGTACCGCTGAGCTGGAGGCCGCCAATCGCTCATTGGCCGAAGAGAATGCTACGCGGGCGCGTATCGAGCGTGAGTTAAATGCGGTGTACACCAGCAAAAACCGGTTTTTAGCCTCGGCCAGCCACGATCTGTTGCAACCGATTAACGCCGCCCGCCTGTTTACTGCTGCCTTGTCTGGCAAGGTCGATGCCCAGCGCGACGGCGCGGCTGAGTTGAGTGAGGATGTGCAGCATATCGATGAGGCGCTGGCCAGTGCCGAAACCCTGATCACCTCGCTGCGCGAAATTGTCCGTTTAGACTCCGGACGGATGCAGCCCAAGTGCGAGGACTTTGCCCTGCAGCCGCTGCTCGATACCCTCGGCCGGGAATTCGCGGCAGTGGCTGAGCGCAGCGGGCTGGAATTGCGGGTGGCGCCTTGTTCGCTGTGGGTGCGCAGCGATCCGCATTTACTGCGCCGGGTGATTCAAAACCTGCTCGGCAACGCCCTGCGTTACACCGCCCGGGGCAAGGTGCTGTTGGGCTGTCGCCGCCGCGGCGACCTGCTGTCTATCCAGGTGTTGGACACCGGGCCGGGAATCGCCGAGCAGGACCGCCAGCGTATCTTTGAGGAATTTGAGCGCGCCAGTGATGCCGCGCACCGCGATGTCGAAGGTGGCCTAGGCCTGGGTTTGTCGATTGTCCGGCGTATCAGCGCCTTGCTGGGCCACGAACTCGAACTGACCTCACAGCCGGGGCGAGGCACCCGGTTTTCCATTGTCGTGCCCATGGCCGACGCTGCCAGTGAGCCGCCGACTGTGCCGTCCTCTGATGAGCTGCAGTCGGAGTTGGCCGGGGTCAGTGTGTTGTGCATTGATAACGAGGCGGCCATTCGAGCGGGTATGCAAAGCCTGTTGGGGCAGTGGCAATGCCGGGTGTTCTGCGCGGCGTCGCTGAGCGAGGCTCTCAGCCAGTGGCAGCTAGATTGCCCGCCTGACATCGTGCTGGCGGACTATCATCTGGATGCCGGTGAAACCGGGCTGGAATTACTGCAGGCGCTGAATTACCAATGGGGCTGTTCGCTGCCAGCTATTGTCATCAGTGCTGACAACAGCGATGCGCTGCGCGCAAAAGTCAGCGCGGCGGGGCACTTTTTCCTTGCCAAGCCGGTTAAACCCGCAGCCTTGCGGGGCTTAATGCGCAAGCTGGCGGCGGCAGTGAAGCCTGTTTAGGTGTCCGCACAGTCTGCCCAGGACTGCTGGCGTTGGCCGCGATAGCGTTGTTGGCGAAGGCTGGCGGCGCTGTGGGTGCGGGTGCGTTGGATAATATCGATGACTGCCTGGCTGATGGGTAGCAAACTCGCTTCATGTACCATGTTCAGGCGATCGTCCGGGTCGAATAAATACATCGGGGCGGCCAGTAGACTGACGATAGGGGTGTGTGGATGAAAACGCGCGGCATCGGTGGGGGGATGCTTGCGTTGGGCATTGGGAAATCCCTCTGGGGGCAGGATGAATGAGCGTTCCAGTTGCCGTGTGCAAATCGCCTCGGCCACGGCGTTTTCTAGCAGTGGGATTTTGCTGGTAAACCACCAGCGTGGCTCGGGACGCTCGCTGGCGACTAGTTTGCCGTCTTGCACACTGGCCTGTCGGGCAACGTGTTCTAGATGGACTTCCACCACCACCTGCTGCTCCAAAAATTGCCGATACTTTTTCGCGAAATGCACCAGGCCGGCGCCTCGTGACATGTGGGCGCTGTTCAGCAGAAACAACATATTGTGGGGGCGCTGTTGCTCGGGTATCTGCGCCCAATAGGCGGCTTGCGCCAGCACCAATGCGACTCCTGAGGCGTCTTCCACCGCGGAGTTCCACGGGCCGTCGTGATGCGAGCCTATCACCACCCAGTCGTCGGAGGCGCCTGGCAAGCTGGCCATCACATTGTGGGAGACAATCGCTTTCATTTCCCGTTGCAATTGCATTTCGGCCTGGCTGTATCCGGCGGCCATCAGCTGCTGTAATTTGTCACCGTTGGCGCGGCTGAGATAGAGGCCGGGAATGGGCCGCGGTGTGGCGTTATAGGGCACCATGTAACGGTCAGTTTGCCAGGGGAAGTCCAGCACACCGATAAAGCCGGCGGCGCCGGCGGCGATTTCAGGGGCCATGGTTTGCTGAAAGCGCTCGGTCATCGGCCAGGTTTGTTGCAGCGCGGCCATGTCGTCATCAGGGAAGTAGCTCCAGCTGGCAAAGCGCTGGGCAAATTGCTGCTGGCTTATGCTCTGCAGAGTCAGGCGGCGCACGGCAATTTTTCCGTTGAGTGGTGCGCGGCCGTCTGCCAGAACTAACTCACCACGCAGTGCCTTGGCATTGGCCGACAGCGGCACTGGCCAGGCGTCGAGACGGATTTTTTGCTGGGGGCTTTCGGGTTTCCAAACGTGCAGTGACCAGCGCTGTGGTCGCCAGTAACCGGCATCTACCGGGTCGAGGGTGACATCTTGTAAGCCCATCTGTGTGAATTGCTGTTGTAACCAGGTTTCGATCCACTGGTTGGCGGGATAACCGGGCATGCGTTGACCCTGGCTGTCGATTTCGGCGATCCACGACATGATGGCATCTGTGGTGGGCAGCTGCGGCGGAGGCGTTGCCGCAGGGGAGGCGCCACAGCCTAGTCCGATCAGCAATACGGTAGCGCTCAATATCGAGCGGATCGGTGAGCTCATGGCAGGCCTCCTTAAAAGTCGTAGTGGAAGGTGGCGTAGAGAGTGCGCGGGGCGTCGATGCCCTCGACGGCGGAACCCTTGAGAATTTGTCCCTGGCGGACGGTGACGCGCTCATTGGTGAGGTTTTCTCCTTGCAGGCGCAGCGACCAGCCTTGAAAAATATTGCCTATCCCCAATGAGGCGCGCCAGCGGGTGACGCTGTCCTGTTTGTAGCGCTCGTCGAGACTGGTGCTAGTGTACTGCTCACTCTGATAGTCGAAGCCGCCACCGACCTGCATTACCAGTCCCGACGCCGACAATGGAATGGTGGCCATGCCCAGCATCGTGCCGGTGTACTCAGGGGTGAGTGGGAAGGGTTTGCCGGTGGCGTCGCAGCGCGGGTCGTCGTCACCGTCGGTGTTTTGGTTGTCGGGAAAGCAGCTGTTATTGGTAAACGACAGATATTTAGTGTCGTTGACACCGAGAGTGGCAAACAAGGTGAACCAGTCGGTGACCAGCCAAGTGAGGTCGCCTTCTATACCTTGTGAGCGCGCGCGGGCGGCGTTTTCTACCTTGTTGCTTCCCACGCCAAAGCCGCGTTCGTTGGCGACGCCGACTAACACCTGGAAGTCGTCGACATCGAGCTTGAACAGCGACACATTGAGGCGCATGCGGCCGTCCAGCAGGGTGGTTTTAATGTCTAGGCCTAAGTCGGTGGCCGACTCGGGTTCATACTGCAGTTCGTCCAGTTCGCCGCGAAAGGAAAAGGCGTTGTAGCCACCACTGCGAAAGCCGCGGGCGACATGCAGGAATATGCCAATGTCGTCGCTGGGTTCAAAGTTGAGGGCCAATCGGTGGGCGATATTGATCTCTGAGCGCGACAGCTGTTGTTGATACTCGTCGACACCAAAGACCGGCAAGATGACCCGCGGTGGCGGCGAGCTGTAAAACTGGTTAAAGCTGGCGCTCTTGGATTCGTCGCTGTATCGAATGCCGTATTCCAGTCCCCAGCTATCGGTGAGCTGCCACTGCACTTGGGCAAAGGCGGCTTCGGCTTCGGCCAGTTGGTCGAAGTCCTGGGTGACTTCTTCACTGTAACGTGAGTCGGTACTGCTCAGCTCCAGCAAGGTTGTGGCCGCGGGTACGCTGGCACCGGTTAGCTGGGCCAAGGCCTCGGGAGTGCGGCTGTTGGGGTTGTCGAAATTTCCGGCCATAAAAAGGTCGAGATAGGAGGAGCCGAAGCGGTAGACGATGCCGTCGCCATTAATTTCGCGTTTTTGATAGTAAAGGCCGAATAGGCCACTACTCTGCTGGCCCAGCGGCAAGCCAAAGACATTGTCGAGGCCCAGCAGGCCGTTAAATTCGGGACTTTCAATGCGGAACTCGGCTGTGTGTGTCGGCGAGGTATCGGAGTCTTCGGCGGCAATGGCGGGTGCCGGGCCGACGTCGGTGTCCAATGCCGCGGCGCCATCGAGCAGGGAGTAGCCGGCAATGCCGGTCAGCTGCCAAGCGCCTAGCTCGTACTTCCATTCGGCGTTATAGGTTTCGATATTGATGTAGCGGTAGTCGGCCTCGTTAATGGTGTTGCGGTAGTTGGCGCGCACAAAGTCAGTGGCGGGGTCGTAACGCAACAGCGCCTGTTTCATGGAGTCGCTGACATTGAACAGTTCCAGCCCGGCGCCGGTCACGTCGAGGTCGATTTTTTCGGCGCTGAGCAGCAGAGATGACCCCAGCAGATTTGGCAACTCGAGTTTGATGCGCATGGCATTTTTGTCGCTGCCGCGACCGTAGCGCGGCGCTGTTTCCAGCGATACGCCGGCGGTATTGTCGACAAAGCCGCTGCGCTCGTCTTTGAGTACGGCGACGCGGAAGTTGAGAACGTCGTCGATCAGTGGCCCGCCAATGGCGGCTTCGACCCGCCGGCGATCAAAGTCGCCACTCTGCACATCCAGTCGACCACTGAATTCGGAGGTGGGGGATTTGGTGATCAGGTGAATCAAGCCGGCGGTGGTGTTCTTGCCAAAGGCGGTGCCCTGGGGGCCGCGATACACCTCCATACGGTCGATATCAAACAGCGCCGAGGTGAAGTATTCCAATCGGGTGTAGGGGATGCCGTCGATGGCAACGCCAGAGGGCGGCTCAAAGGCCTTGTTATTTTGGTCGGTGCCAAAACCGCGGATGCGCGGCAAGATGAAATAACCCGCGTCGGCAATCTTTACATTGGGGGTGTACATCACCGCAGTGTTGAGGTCGGTGATGGACCAATTTTCGATGAATTCCTCGCCGATAACGGAAATTGAGATCGGCACATCCTGTATTGATTGCTCCTTTTTTTGAGCGACCACCAGTACGGTTTCCAGAATTTTGTGACTGCGCGGTGGCTCGTGCTGCGCTGGACTTTGAGCGTGGGCGCTGAGCGCGAGTGACATAAGCAGTGCAGCGGCGGTGTGTTTTTTATTGTTATAGCGCATACAGCCTCCTGGCTATTATTTGTCCCGGTTAGCGAATGGGCTGTGCTTGCCGGGTTTGTCCGTATTCGGGCCACGCTACGCGCGGCAGATATTTGTTTGGCTTGCCATCGTCTATAAAGCCCTTGAGTGACAGCGTGAACAGTTGGTGAGTGCGCTGCAGTTGTTGGGCACTGCTGGCCGGAAAGGCAAAATCCGTAAAACTCTGTTGCGGCGCTCGGAAGTTGCCAAAAATAAAGGGCAGGTCGATGCCGTGAAAACTGCCGAAGGCCCACTGCCAAGGCTCAGGGATCTGTGTCCAGTTAAAGTGATAGCGGTACACCGGTACGGCGGACTGGCTGAGCTGGGCGGCGCTGTCGTCGACGCGGCTTAGTAATCTGCGATTGCTTTGCCACACCGCGAGTTGATAGGTCAGCGCCTGCCAGCGGCTGGGGATCAGCTCGCGGCGGCTGAGCAGGGCGCCGTCGCGACCGATTTGCGTCCACAGCCGTTGGCGGTCGAGCTTGAGTATCAGTGGCTCCAGCAGCAGGCTGGCTTCGCGATTAACACTGCCGATGATGGCGGGCACTGGATTGACTAATTGTCGAGGGTCAGCGCTGAGTACATGGCCGTCATTGGCGCCAGTGAGTGCCTTGAGTCCGGTGCTGGCGAGGGTGATTTCCTCGGTGGATAGGGAGTACAGGAACTCCCGCTGTTGCGCGGCGATGCTTGGCACTGGGCCAGGTTTGCCGCGCAGCGTCCAAGCGCGTTGTAGAAACTGCTGATAGCGTTCTCGGCGTTCTTCGGCGGTGCTGGTCAAGGGGATGCCTGAGAGGCAAATAACTTTGTGGAACAGTGAGTTGGCGAGTGGTGAACGCATTAGCGACCAACTGCTGACACAGCCAGCGGAGTGACCCATCACGGTGACATTGTCAGCATCGCCGGCAAAGGCGGCGATATTGCGCTGGACCCATCGCAGGGCCTGGATCTGATCCAGCAGTGCGAAACTGCCAGAGTTGTCGGCGGCTGAGTCGCCGTGCAGCGCCGGGCTGTGCAGACCACCCAAGATACCCAGGCGATAATTGAAACTGACCACCACCGCCTGTAGCGCGTCGGCGAGTTTGGCACCGTCGTATAGGGGTAGCGAGGCGGCGCCGTAAACCCCCGCGCCACCGTGAATAAATACCACTACTGGCAGTTTGACAGGCGCCTTACTCGGGGCCCAGATATTGAGATATAGACAGTCTTCATTGCCTATTGGCTGGCCGAACGTGGTGGGGTTGTTGTTGGTGTAATAGTTGCCTAATTGGGGGCAGACGGGGCCAAATGTGTCGGCCTGATAGCGACCGGACCAAGCTTGCGGGTTGCGGGGCGCGCGCCAGCGCAGTGGCCCCAGCGGCGCTTGGGCGTAAGGAATTCCAAGGTAGCGATCGACATCAGCCAGCGGCCTGCCCTGTACTTGGCCGCTGTCGATCCGTGTTAGCGCTTCGGCGAGTGCGAGGTCGCTGAGTAGGCAGAGCCACATCGCGGCAAGGGGGAGTTTATAACGCAACATAGGGGGCCTGCTCTGGCAGTGTTTGCAGGAAGTCCAACAGATAGCGATTAAAGGCTTGTGGCCGCTCAATACTCACTGCGTGGTGGGCATTGTCGATGACGGCAAATTGGGCTTGGGGCAGCGCCGTGGCCATGGCCCGGCTGGCGGGCAGGGGGTAGTAGTCGTGCTCGGCGGCGAGGATGAGGGTCGGGCAGTGGATGTCGCCTAGGCGGTGGTGGATATTCCAGCGCAGCAGGGCCTTCAGGGTGGCGAGATAGACGTTTTTGTCGTTTTGCCGATTGCGCTGCACGAAGTGCTGGCGCAGCGCTGCGGAGTGGGGAAACAGGCGCCTAGCGATCAGCCGGCTGAGTAGGCCGAGACCGAATAGTTTAATCAGCCACAGGCGTTGCCAGGCTTGCAGTTGGTCACGCAAATCTTGTGGTCGGAAGTTGGCGCGGCTATTGGCGATTACTAACGAAGCCACTCGTTGGGGGGCATCTAAAGCCAGTTGCAGGGCGACGGCGCCACCCAGCGACAGGCCGACAATGTGGGCGCGGTCGATGTTTTCTGCATTGAGTACGGCCAGCAATTGCCGGGCGAAGACTGTAAGGTCGACTTGGCCGTTGAGTTTGTCGGACAAACCGTGGCCGGCCAGATCGACGGCCAATACGGTGTGTGATGGCGCTAGTGCGGTAATTTGCGCCCGCCAGTCGTCGCTACAGGAACCTAAGCCGTGGACCAGGAGCAAGGCGGGGCCGTGGCCGGATTTAAGGTAATGGCACCTGCTGTTGTGAAAGTTAATAAAGGGCATGCCGGCGGCTCATGGTTATTTTTAATTGCACTAACGTTCGTTGGTTTTTTTGGAGATTAGTTGGCTTATCGCTGAAAAGCAATATATTCTTCGTGAAAAATTGCCATAACGTTTGTTAGCTATGAAAAGACCGATATCGACCTTGGCTCAGGGCCAGCGTATTGCCGCAGACAGTGAATTGTTGCCGCCAGCGGTGACTCCGAAAGGGGCCAAGGGCAAGGTGTTAAATGCGGCATTGCAGTTGTTTGCCCAGGCGGGCTACGGGGCAACCTCGGTGAGGGATATCTGCAAGGCCGCCAAGGTGCAGACTACGACCCTGTACTCACACTTCCCTTCCAAGGAGCATGTGTTGGCCGAGATTATTGGCTTGGGGTACGCGGAACACTACAAGCGGATCAAAGATGCCTTGGCGGCCAGTGCTGATGAGCCTTTAGCGCGGCTGGCGGCGGTGGTGCGTGCCCACGTGATTAGCCATTGCGAGTATCCGATGCTGGCGGTGGTGGCCAATACCGAGTCGCACTTTTTGTCGCCTGAATTGGCGGAGTCGGTGGTGGTGACACTGCAGCAGTCGGAAACAGTATTAGCGGAGATTTTACTGCAGTGCCAGGAGGCCGGTGTGTTCGATGTGCCCGATATTTATTTAGCGCTGCGGGCAATCGGTGGCATGGGGATGCGGGTGGCGTTCTGGTATGAGCCGGGCTGTGGTATGACTCCGCAGCATGTCGCCGACACCTACGCCGAGTTTGCCCTGCGCCTGGTCGGTGCCGGTAAGCCGTCCCCGTCGTTGTGTTGAACAGGCTGCTTACTGTTAAGTCGGTGCCGGCTACCGGGGGCTAGGGGTCGAGGCTGGGGGTGTTGATCTCTAGTTGACTGAGCATTAATACCGCTTGGGTGCGCGAGTGTACGCCGAGTTTGCGGAATATCTCGGTAATGTGGGCCTTGATGGTGGCTTCAGTAACGTGCAATTCCCAGGCAATCTGCTTATTTAACAGCCCCTGTACCAGGTAGTTGGCCACGCGGAATTGTTGCGGGGTAAGGCTGGCGACGACCTCGGCAATGGTTTTTTCACTACTTCCGCTAGTCGGTTGATATTTTACATTTTCCGGTAGCCAGCGCTGGCCGTCTAACACCTGTTGTACAGCGCGGCTGATTTGTTCCACCGAGCTGCTCTTGGGCAGGAAGCCACTGGCGCCGTAGTCAATTGCCCTGCACATCACCTCCTCGGTTTCCGAGGCGGAGACCACCATAAGCGGAATTTCCGGGTGCTGGGCCTGTATATGGATGAGCGCGCTGAAACCCTGGGCGCCGGGCATATGCAGGTCGAGCAACAGCAGGTCGATGTCGCTGTGTTCGGTGATGGCCTGCTGCAACGTGGAGATATCACCGACTTCCTCAATGGCGGCGTCAGGGAAACGGGTGACCAGGGCACTGCGCATGGCCGAGCGGAATAGCGGGTGATCGTCGGCGATCAGGAATCGCTTGGGCATGGGGCCTCGTTGTTCAATTATTGTTTTAGTGAGAGCCAGTATAAAAAGGCCCCGCAGTGCGGGGCAAGTGCTTAGGAAAAGCGGCTAACGATCAGGCGACCTGTTCGTTAATTCGGCGGTGCTCCGCGATGAGCCTCGCCACTACTGAGGGGTCGGCAAGCGTGGAGATATCGCCCAGGGAGTCGTAGTCTTCGGCGGCGATTTTGCGGAGGATACGCCGCATGATTTTACCGCTGCGGGTTTTGGGTAGATCGTCGCTCCACTGAATAATATCGGGTGATGCGATGGGGCCAATTTCTCGGCGCAGCCATTGCCTGAGTTCCTGTAGCAGTGCCTCGCTGCCCTGTTCACCTTGTTTAAGGCTGACGTAGATATAAATCCCTTCGCCTTTTATCTCGTGGGGGAAGCCGACCACGGCGGCTTCGGTAACCAGCGGATGCGCCACCAGGGCGCTTTCCAGTTCGGCGGTGCCCATGCGGTGGCCCGATACATTCAACACATCGTCAACCCTGCCGGTAATCCAATAGTCGCCATCGCTGTCGCGGCGCGCGCCGTCGCTGCTGAAGTAGTAGCCTTCGAAGGTGGAAAAATAGGTATCGATGAAACGCTGGTGGTCGCCAAAGATGGTGCGCATTTGTCCCGGCCAGCTGTCACAGATCACTAGGTTGCCCTCGGCGGCGCCGGTCAATGGTTTGCCATCGTTGTCCAGCAGTGCGGGTTGTACCCCGAAAAATGGCTTGGTAGCCGAGCCGGGCTTTAGCTCGGTGGCAGCGGGCATGGGCGCGATCATCATGCCGCCGGTTTCGGTCTGCCACCAAGTGTCGAGTATCGGGCAGCGGCCGCCGCCGAATACGTCGTGGAACCAGGCCCAGGCCTCGGGGTTGATCGGCTCGCCAGCGGTGCCTAATAGCCTGAGAGAATCGCGGCTGCTGCTGCCGATGGCCTCGTTGTTGTTGGCCATTAGCGCGCGGATAACGGTCGGCGCGGTATACAGGGTGCTGACCTGATACTTATCGATAATACGGCCCAGGCGGCCGCAGTCGGGGTAGTTGGGTACGCCCTCGTACATGATGCAGCTGGCGCCGTTGCTCAGTGGGCCGTACACGGCGTAGCTGTGGCCGGTTATCCAGCCAATGTCGGCCATGCACCAGTAGACCTCGCTGTCTCGGTAGTCGAAGACAGTGTGGTGGCTGAGCGAGGTGTAGACCATATAGCCGCCGGTGGTGTGCACCACGCCCTTGGGCTTGCCCGTAGAGCCGGAGGTGTAGAGCAGGAATAGCGGGTCTTCGGCGTTCATCGCCTGGGGTGGGCAATCAGCACTCTGTGCGTCGATCAGGCTGTGGTAGTCGACGTCGCGATTGGCGCGCCAGTGAATCGCCGCGCCGGTGTGTTTGAGCACCAATACGTTTGCTACGCAGGCTGGCGAGCAGAGTGCAATCGCCTCGTCGACATTTTGCTTAAGGGGAACGGTTTTGCCGGCGCGACGGCCCTCGTCGGCGGTGATGACCAGTTTAGAGTGACCGTCGCTAATGCGCCCGGCCAGCGCTTCGGGTGAGAAGCCGGCAAAGACCACTGAGTGCACGGCGCCGATGCGCGCGCAGGCGAGCATGGCAAATATGGCTTCGGGCACCATGGGCATGTACAGCGTGACCACATCACCTTTGTGCACGCCCAGTGCTTTTAGGCCATTGGCGAGTTTGCAGACTTGTTGATAGAGCTGCCTATAGCTGAAGCGCCGTGAGGATTCGCCTTCTTCGTCGGGCTCCCATTGCAGGGCAAGTTGATCACCGCGCAGGCTGAGGTGGCGGTCGATGCAGTTCTCTGCTGCGTTGAGTGTGCCGTCTTCGAACCAGTTAATGTGAAGATCATCTTTAGCGAAGCTGCAGTTTTTGATCTTGCTGGGTTTTTTGTGCCAGTTGATACGCTCGGCCATCTCGCCCCAGAAAATATCGGGCTGCTCGATAGATTGCCGGTACATGGCCTGGTATTGCTCGGTTGACACCAAGGCGTTGTCGCGGATCGACTCTTTAATGGGGTAGCGTTGCGCTGTCATGGCTTGGCCCTCAGTTCAAGGTGATGTGCTGTTGTTATGTTGATCAGTATTCGCCTTGGAGGCAGTTTTGGCCATTAGACCTTGGTCGAGCGCGGCACAGTATTGGTGGTATAGACTTTGGTCGATATTTGACTAATGGCTAATACTAAGCACAGACCTGCGCGCCTATAACTCTCGGTAAGCACATAACAACTACCGGGAGATCGCCCCATGTACAGAAATCGCCGCCTCAGCTGCAGGGCAAAACTCAAACCGCGCTTAGTCGCCGCGCCGCTGGCCGTCGCCGCTTTACTATCAGGCCAAGCCGCTGCGGAAAGCCTAGAACAGCGCGTACAGCGTTTGGAAGCCGCGCTGGCAGACAGTAAAACTGCGGCCAGCAGTGCCACCAGTTACCGCTTTGGCGGCTACATCAAGCTCGACGCCATGTTTAGTCAGTACAGCGGTGGCGAGCGTGCGCTGGCCAGTGTCGGCGATGACTTTTTGGTGCCCTCGGTGATTCCGGTTGGCGGCGAGCCCGGTGATGCACAGTTTGATATGCAGGCCAGGCATTCACGTATCTGGTTTAAAACCACCAGCCAAACCGCTGCCGGTAGCATCGCCACTCATATTGAAATGGACTTCGGGGTGAATCAGATTGGCGACGAGCGCATCAGTAATTCTTCGGTGTCGCGGGTGCGCCATGCCTATGTGAGTTGGCAATACGGCGAGGGACGCTCACTGTTGGCGGGTCAGAGCTGGAGTACCTTTTTCAATGTCGGCAGCTTGCCGGAAACCTTGGATTTTGTCGGACCGGTTGGCACCGTGTTTGAGCGTCAGGCGCAGTTGCGCTGGACGCTAGATCTGGCTGCGGGCAGCTCGCTGATGGTGGCTGTAGAGAACCCTTCCAGCGGGCTCTACGGCGGTGACAGCGGCGCGTTGGGCGCCAGTGATTTCGATAACAATACGCTGCCTGATATGGTGCTGCGCTACAACGGTCGCGCCGGTGACTTGAGCTACAGCCTCGCCGGGCTGCTGCGCGAAATCGCCTATAAAGAAACCTTTACCAATGCCCTGGCGCAGCCTGTTGCGGGCGATGACAGCGAGTTGGGCTATGGCCTGAGTATTTCGGGTAAGTGGCAGCTGGGACAGGACGATCTTAAGTTTCAGTTGAACGCCGGTCACCTGGGGCGCTACCTCGGCCTGCAGGGCTTCCGCGACGGCTATATTGGCGCCGGTGGTGACATCGACCTGCTGGACACTGTGGGCGGCTTTGTGGCCTATCGTCACTTTTGGGCGCCTAAGTGGCGCAGTAGTTTGGTGCTGTCGGCCAGCGCCGCAGATCAGCCCAGCAATGCAGCTGTGGGTACAGCGAGTGCCTACCGCAGTGCCCATGCCAATTTACTGTATTCACCGGTTGCGGCGTTAACGCTGGGAGCGGAGTGGATACACGCTGAAAAAAGGATTAAGGGGCGCATCAATGGCGATGACAGCGGCGAGCTGGATCGTCTGCAATTGAGTGTGAAGTATGTGTTTTAACCGCATTTTCGTGACTAAAGTCGAATGGCGTGTCGCGGCGATACCGGGCATAACAGTATTGTCGCCGTCACCCCGACGAACAGGAGAATAACCATGGCGTTTAAATCAAAAGAAATGGCCCAGGCATACTGGCGCGAAAACCTCAGACTGATGCTGTGGCTGTCGGTGGTGTGGTTTGTGGTGTCCTATGGCTGCGGGATTTTGTTTGTCGAAGAATTGAACACGATTCGCTTGGGCGGCTTTAAATTGGGCTTTTGGTTTGCCCAGCAGGGTTCGATTTACACCTTTGTGGCACTCACCTTTTTCTATGCGAAAAAGATGGGTGATCTCGATCGCAAGTATGGCGTGGATGACGACGCATAATAAGAGGCAGCCATCATGGAACTTCAAACATTAACGTACATTGTGGTGGGGTTTACCTTCGCCATTTACATTGGCATCGCCATTTGGGCGAGGGCCGGTTCGACCAAGGATTTCTATGTCGCGGGTGGCGGCGTACACCCGGTTGCCAACGGCATGGCCACCGCAGCGGACTGGATGAGCGCCGCGTCATTTATTTCCATGGCCGGACTAATCGCCTATATGGGTTACGGCGGTTCGGTGTTTTTAATGGGCTGGACCGGCGGCTTTGTGTTGCTGGCGATGTTTTTGGCGCCTTACTTGCGCAAATACGGCAAGTTTACCGTGCCGGAGTTTATTGGCGATCGCTTTTATTCACGCACCGCGCGGATTGTCGCGGTGGTCTGCCTGATTATCTGTTCGGTGACCTATGTGATCGGCCAGATGAAAGGGGTGGGCGTGGCCTTTTCGCGCTTTCTTGAGGTGAGCTACGAGACCGGCTTATTGGTGGGCATGGCGATTGTGTTTGTCTACGCGGTGGTTGGCGGGATGAAGGGCATTACCTATACCCAGATTGCCCAGTACTGTGTGTTGATCCTCGCCTATACCATTCCGGCGGTGTTTATCTCTTTTAATCTTACCGGCAACCCTTTTCCACAGCTGGGGCTGGGTAGCACTATTAGCGGCAGCGATGTGTATTTGCTGGATCGCCTCGACCAGGTGATTACCGAGTTGGGCTTTGCTGACTACAGCAACAACACCCGGCTCAGCACCTTGAATATGTTTGTCTATACCCTGTCGCTGATGATTGGTACCGCGGGTCTGCCCCATGTGATTATTCGCTTTTTTACCGTGCCAAAGGTTAAAGATGCGCGCACTTCCGCGGGCTGGGCCCTGGTGTTTATCGCCATTTTGTACACCACCGCACCGGCGGTAGCGGCGATGGCCAGATTGAACCTGCACGACACCATTGCACCGGCGAATGCCGAGCAAAACTTGGCCTATGACGAGCGCCCGCAGTGGTTTAAGAACTGGGAAAAAACCGGCCTGCTGGAGTTTGAGGATAAAAATGGCGACGGCCGTATCCAATACACCGCCGATGCCCAGACCAATGAAATGGTCAAAATCGACCGCGACATTATGGTATTGGCCAACCCGGAAATTGCCAAATTGCCTAACTGGGTGATCGCCTTGGTGGCCGCCGGTGGTTTGGCTGCGGCGCTGTCGACGGCGGCGGGCTTGCTGTTGGCGATTGCCTCGGCCATTTCCCACGATTTGCTCAAAGGGGTGTTGATGCCGGATATCACCGAGAAGGCGGAGCTGAGGGCCAGCCGGATAGCCATGGCCGGAGCCATCGGCTTTGCCGGTTACCTGGGCTTTAACCCGCCGGATTTCGCCGCCGGCACGGTGGCCCTGGCCTTTGGCCTGGCGGCGTCGTCGATCTTCCCCGTGCTGATGATGGGCATCTTCAATCGCCGCATCAATAAAGAGGGCGCTATCGCCGGCATGATCGCCGGGATCAGTGTCACGCTGTTCTATGTGTTCCAGCACAAGGGCATTATGTTTGTGGCCAGCACCGCCTTCCTGGGCGACATGCCGGAAAATTGGTTCCTGGGGATTGAGCCCAATGCCTTTGGCGCGGTAGGTGCGCTGGTGAACTTCGCCGTGGCCTTTGCGGTGTCGGCGGCGACTAAGGCGCCACCCGTCGAGGTCCAGGAATTGGTCGAACATATTCGCGTGCCGGTCGGCGTGAGCGCGGCCCAGGATCACTGATCCCGGGGCAAGCGGCAGGCGCCACGTTGGGGCCTGCCGCTTTGTTCGAGGGTATTGGCAAAACCGACAGCTACAAGCAATAGTGATAGCTGCTCCCACGATAATGACGACAGGACGCTAGCGATGAATGCGACGGCAATCCTTACCAATAAACACGTGGTTGCGGCGATGATTATCACGCCCATTCTGGCCATCCTCGGCTACTTTGCCGTTGACCGCATGGTCAGCGAAGTGCCGCAGCGGGCGGAACCGGGCGCGCGCTACCCGCTGGCAGCCAGTTCCAAGTGCCGTTACGCCAGCGGCTCCTGCCAGCTGAGAAATGGTAATTTCATACTGACGCTAAGGGCGGAATCGCACAGTACGAAAGGTATTCAGTTGCATCTGGATTCGGTGTTTCCACTGCAGGCTGCAAAGCTGTCGATCGCGCCTGATGACGATACCGACTATCCGCCGTTGGCAATGGAGGCGGCCTCCGAGGACGGTCGGCGTTGGCGGATTGCCACGTCCGTGCCGGTTGCGGCGGCGCCGCGGCTTCGCCTGGTGGCGGTCGCTGACGACAGTGTGTATTACGGTCAGACGGGGCTGGATTTTAGTGTCTATGAAACCAGCTATCAGCGCGATTTTCGCGGTGATCAACAGTAGCTTGCATGGGGCGTGAGGGCGGTGCAATGAGCGATGTGGCGGTGTTGGCCGAGGTCGGCGAGTTTCTTGCGCAATGCCTGCCCTTTGACGATCTTGAACGCGATGTTATCGCCGACTTGGCGGGTCAGTTACGCGTGAGCTATCGGCGCCGAGGTCATCATTTTCCGCCCGACGATGGCCTGTCGATTATTCGCAGTGGTGTGGTGGATGAGTTCTGCGATGGCGAGTTGGTGCAGCGACTGGAGTATGGCGAAAGTTTTTCTTGCGCGGCCGCCGACCCTAGTGAATTTGTCGCCTTTGAGGACTGTTTGATCTACCGCTTGCCCGGACAGGCGCTGGATACGCTGCGGCGAGAACATCGGCATATCGACCGCTACTTCCATGCCGGGGGAGAACGCCGGCTGCGCCGCGCCGCGCGCTATAGCGGCCAGGTATCTTTCCTGATGCAAACGGTTAGTGCCGCAATGACGTGTGACCCCTTGCAGCTCGGTGCTGACAGCAGTATCCGGGCGGTGGCTCAGGCCATGTCGCAACGCCGGGTGTCGTCGGCACTGATTGTTAATGATGGAAAATTGCTCGGTATCGTCACAGACCGCGACCTGCGCTGCCGGGTACTGGCGGCGGGCATCGATAGCGCGACCCGTATTGCCGAGATCATGAGTCCAGCGCCGCGCTGTGTGCAAAGCGATGCCACGCTGTTCGATGCGGTGCTGGTGATGACCAATCATCGCGTACATCACCTGCCGGTGTTGGATGAGCAGCAGAAACTGCTGGGGGTGTTGTCTACCTCCGATGTCAGTGTTGCTCGCGAGGACGACCCGGTATTTTTTGTTCAGCGATTGTCGCGACTCGCGACTCCCGAAGCGCTGCGCGAGCATGTGGCGCGCCTGCCTAAACTCTTCCAGCAGTGGGTGTCCGCGGATACCCCCGTGCAGCAGCTTACCCAATTGACTACCGCGGTGAGCGACGCACTGACCCGGCGCTTGATTGTTTTGGCGCAGCAGCAATTGGGCCCGGCGCCCTGTGAATATTGCTGGTTGAGTTTCGGCTCTCAAGCGCGTGGCGAGCAGTTGCTGGGTGGGGATCAGGATAATGGCTTATTGATTGCCGATGGGGCCAGCGACGCGGATATGGGCTGGTTTGCCGAGTTTGCCGACTATGTCTGTAGGGGTTTGAACGATTGTGGCTATGATTTTTGCCCTGGTGATGTCATGGCCAAGTCGGAAAAATGGCGGCAGCGCGCCGCCGATTGGCGCCTGACCGTCGACGACTGGATGCGCAGCCCCAGTCCGAGCGCGGTGATGCGCATTAGTATCTTCTTTGATATGCGGGCGATTGCCGGCAGCCATGAGCTGGCGGCGACTCTGCAGCAACATATGCTGGCGCACAGCCAGCGCAATACGATTTTTCTGGCGGCCTTGGCTGAGAATGTGCTGGAAAGTTCGCCGCCCCTGGGGGTGTTCGGGCGTTTTCTACTGGAGCGCAGCGGCGCGCATCAACATGAGTTCGACCTGAAAAAACGCGGGGTGTTGCCACTGGTCGAGTTGGCTCGCTTGCACGCTTTGGCCAATGGTCTCACGGCGGTGAATACCCATAAGCGACTGCAGGCGCTGGCGCGATCAGGACAGATGAGTTTGGCTGACAGTCGCAACCTTGAGGATGCGCTGACGCTGATTAATCGTATCCGCGTGCAGCACCAAGCTCAGCAGATTGCCGATGCTGAGCCGCCCGACAATTACTGTGACCCTCGGCGTTTGACACGCTTGCAGCGCAGCCACCTAAAGCAGGCTTTCAAAGTGGTACATCAGGCCGAGGAGTACATAAAACTGCGCTATCGGGCCGGGGTATAGAGCCTTGAACTCAGCGGTCGCGCTAACCGTTCGGCGGCTATGCGCCTATCGCCGGGCGGCGCCGCCGCTGCGCGATTGCTGGCGGCAGCTGCCGTCAGTTTGGCAAGCCACGGGCCGGCATGGCCGCTATCTCGCGGTAGATATCGAGACCACGGCCCTGAGCCCCGCTGATGGCGAGATCGTCAGTGTCGGGTGGGTGGCCATTGACGGTGGCGACATCGAACTGGCGAGTGCCGCCCACTATCTGCTCGGCGCCGAGGGGCCGGTGGGTGACAGCGCTGTTTTTCACCAGTTGCGCGACTGCGACCGCGAGGCTGGGGACTCTGCAGAAAGGGTATTAGCGCGTCTGTTGGCGGCCGCGGCCGGCCGGGTACTGATTTTTCACTGTGCGGAGTTGGATCTGGCCTTTCTCAATGCACTGTGCCGGCGGCACTTGGGGGCGCCCCTGTTGCTGCCCTTTATCGATACGCTGCAGCTAGAATACCGGCGGCGTCAGCGCCGTCAGCAGCCGATACTGCGTGGCGCGCTGGGCCTGGCTGCTTGTCGTGAGCATTATCGCTTGCCGAACTACCCCGCCCACAATGCCCTGAGTGATGCCCTGGCGACTGCCGAGCTGTTTTTGGCCATTAGCGCTCACTGAGTCGCCTTACCTTTTCGGCTGTTGGCCGTTAAACTGCGCGCCTGTTCTGTTGGGAGCTGTCCATGGCATTAGATTTACAAGAACTGCGCCGCTTTGTCGAAGTGGTGCTTAGCGACAACCGCGGTGACCACTTTACGACCCTGGGGCTGCGTGTGGACGACATCGCCCATCACCGGCTGAGTATGGCTATGCCCTATAGCGAATCGCTGATCGGTGACCCCGACAGTGGTGTGATACACGGCGGTGCGATTACCGCTTTGCTGGATACCTGCTGCGGATTCGCGGCGGCCACCGCACTGGATGACTTGGGTATGACGCCAACCATTGATCTGCGTATCGACTATATGCGCGCGGCCACGCCGGGCAAAACAGTGTACGCCGATGCCGAGGTCTATCGGGTGAGTGAAAGTGTCATTTTTACCCGTGCTCTGGCCCATCACGGCGAACGCGACCACCCTGTGGCGTCGGCGGTCGGTAATTTTTTCAGAATGGAGTCGGCGCTGTTCGAAGACCTGCGCCGTGAATTTCGTGCCAGCGAAGCCGCCAAGGGCGCGACAGGGGCCGCACATTGATGGACAGAGAGACTTTTCAGCAACGTATCGATCGCGTGCCCTATGCGCGCACGCTGGGTATTCAGATGCTCGACGAGGAGGGCTGCTTTTTACTGCCGGCGCGCAAAAGTAATATTGGCAACCCCACCTTGCCGGCCCTGCATGGCGGGGCCATTGCCGGTTTTATGGAGTTGTCGGCGATGATTCATGTGCTGGCAAAAAGCGGTAGCGTCAGTATTCCTAAAGTGGTCGACTTTGCCGTGGACTATGTGCGAGCCGGTAAATTTACCGAGACCTATTCGCGCTGCGAGCTGGTGTTTTTTGGTCGCAAAATGATCAATGTCAGTATTTCTGCCTGGCAGGATGACCCGCTTCAGCCCATCGCCAAGGCTCGCGCACAGTTTCTGGTTAAGGACTGACGGTGGTGCCCTGCCGCGCGATAGTGATTGGCGGTGGCCCGGCCGGTTTAATGGCCGCCGAGCAGCTGGCCAACCGGGGGATTGAGGTTGCCGTTTACGAGGCCATGCCGTCAGTGGGGCGCAAATTTTTGCGCGCCGGGATTGGCGGGCTGAATCTTACCCACAGCGAAGGCGCAGAGGCGTTTCGCAGCCGCTTTGCCGAGCAGGCGCCGCGGGTCAGCCAGTGGCTGGCGCATTTCGACGCCGAGGCGCTGCGCGCTTGGAGTGCCGAGTTGGGTGTGGAAACCTTTGTTGGCAGCTCCGGTCGGGTGTTTCCGCTGCAGAAAAAGGCGGCGCCCCTGCTGCGCGCCTGGTTGCGCCGCCTGCGCAGTTGCGGTGTGGAAATTCACACTCGCCAGCGCTGGCTGGGCTGGGCCGATGACGGCCAGCACCGCTTTGCCGGGCCGCAGGGCGAACACTGTGTGCCGGCTGAGGTCTGTGTGTTTGCGCTGGGCGGTGCCAGTTGGTCGGCGTTGGGCAGTGACGGCCAATGGGCGACGGCGTTTGCCGATCGCGGCGTGATCTGCCAGCCCTTTGCCCCCAGTAATTGCGGTTTCAATAGCGATTGGACGGCCGAGTTTGCCGAGCAGTGGGCCGGCGCGGCGCTGAAAAATATCGCCATTAGCCTGCCTGGCCAGCCTTGGTACCGCAAGGGCGATGCCCTTATCAGCCAGTACGGCATTGAAGGCAGTCTGGTGTACGCGGCCTCGGCCCTGCTGCGCGAGGAGATCGGCCGACAGGGGCAAGTGACGCTGTACTGGGATTTACTGCCAGACAAAAGCGAGACGGCCTTGGCCGAGGCCTTGGCGCGCAGTAAAAAAGGCGAGTCGCTGGCCAATCGGCTGCGCAAGCTCGGCCTAAAGGGCAGCAAGCTGGCGCTATTTAAGCAACTGACCAGCCGCGAGCAAATGCAAGCTATCAGCGCCTTGCCGGCCTTGATAAAGCGTCTGCCGCAACGCCTGCGCAGTCCGCGCCCGATAGACGAGGCGATCAGTACCGCTGGCGGTGTGGCTTTTAGCGAGCTCGATGAACAGCTGATGATGCGCGCGCTGCCGGGACACTTCTGCAGCGGTGAAATGCTGGACTGGGAAGCGCCCACCGGCGGCTATTTGCTGACCGCCTGCTTTGCCAGCGGTGTGGTGGCGGGCCGTGCCGCAGCGGATTTCCTGCGGCCTTAACGCTGCTGTCGCGCCACGCGTCGATCCCTGTCGCCTGCGGGGCCTGAGGCCTTTACAGCGTTAGCCCACCGTCGACCACAATGCACTCGCCGGTGGTATAGCTGCTGGCATCAGACGCTAGATACAGCACGGTGCCGGCCATTTCCTGGGGTTCGGCGTGGCGTTGCATGGGAATTTTTTCGATGGCGGTTTGGTAGATGTCGTCATTGCTAAACAGTGCGCCGGCAAACTTGGTTTTGGTTAAGCCGGGCAATATGGCGTTGCAGCGGATATGGTGTTTTGCACACTCTTTGGCAAAGGTTTTGGTCATATTGACCACCGCCGCCTTGGTGATTGAATAGATGCCCTGCATGGGGCCTGGCTGCAGGGCATTGATTGACGCGGTGTTGATAATAACCCCGCCACCGTTGTCTCTCATCAGCTTGCCGCCTTCTACACTCATGAAAAAATAACCGCGCACATTCACCTCGACGGTCTTGTTGTAGGCCGCCAGGTCGGTGTCGAGAACGTCGCCGAAGTAGGGGTTGGCTGCAGCGTTGTTAACAAGAATGTCGAGTTTGCCGTGCTGCTCGCGTATGGCCTTAAAGGTGTTGCCGATCTGCGCCATATCGCCGATGTGACAGGCCAGTGCCTGGGCGCTGTGGCCAGCCTCGACGATGCTGTCGGCGACCTGCTGGCAGCCGTCAAGTTTGCGACTCGATACAATGACGTGCGCACCTTGTTCGGCCAACAAGCGGGCGATGGCTTCGCCGATGCCGCGGCTGGCGCCGGTCACCAGAGCGATTTTTCCGGTTAAATCAAACAGTTTGCTAGTCATTGCAGGTCACCCTAAGTCTATTATTGCGTTGTTGTGATTTAGTTGGTGGTGGCGATAAGCCGCGTACTGGCCATCGGCGCTTGGCAGCTTGTCATCAACGGCTTTTGTCAGCAAGGGGCAGCCGCGGCTTATGGCAGCCCATTGTGGGCTGTGCTAAAAATTGCGCGCGTAGTTTGGTAAGGTAGTCGCCATCTGCTGCCCCTGTCGATGAAACACTCGACGTCATTTTAAGAGAGAAGTATGTCCTACGAACTCACGGGTAAAGTTAAACTGATTCAGGAAGCCCAAACCTTCAATAGCGGTTTTACCAAGCGCGAAATGGTGGTGACGGTTGAAGACGGCAACTATCCGCAGGATATCAGCCTGGAATTTTTGAAAGATAAAATCAGCCTGCTGGACAGCCTCAGCGTCGGCCAAACGGTGACGGTGAGTTTCGACATTCGCGGCCGCGAATACAACGGGCGTTATTTTAACAATCTGGTGGGCTGGAAAATTCAGTCTGGGGAAAGTGCCGCAGACGATGCGTCTTTTCAGTCCGCACCGCCCGCTGGCCAGTTTGATTCGTCCTACGACAATATGGACGACGATATTCCCTTCTAAACTCAGCGTTTGCCGAGCAGCAGCTGGCCGGTGCGAATCCGCTGTGGATGATTGCCCACCGGCACGCTGGCCACCTGCTCGCCGCTTTCGAAATCAATAACCACCACCCGATCCTGCTCGCTGCTGGATACATAGCAGTGCTTGCCGTCTTCGCTTTCAGTTGACCAGTAGGGTTTTGAACCCAGCGGCTCTTCCGAGAGCGTGACGGTGGTGTACTCAAAGGTCTCGCGGTCGACGATGGCCGCGTAACCGGACATGGTGGCCGCCACACATAACTTGGTGCCCGCGTGATTCAGCGCCAGTCCGTGGTGGGCGGAATTGAGCTGGTACTTGCGCAGTGGCAGCGCGGCAATCTGCGGGGGCACAGGCAGGTCTAAATGCCGGGTGATGCGGTGCTCTTTGAGGTCATACTCGAAAAAACCGTGGAAGAAGGAGATTTGCAGATACGCGAAACTCTCGTTCGGCATCACGGCCATCGGGCGCACGGCGGAGTCTACCCAGTCCAGGCCGTATTCCTCGAGTTTTTCTCGCATGTCGATGGTCTTCAGCACTTCATAGCTGTTGGCGTCGGCAATCACAAAGCGGCGCTCGCCCTTTAAACCGTCGAGCCAGTCCGAGGTCGTCGGCACAAAGACCCGGCCAATGGAGGCGTGATAAATGCGCTGACCGTCTTTGGAATAGTTGCTTTCGTGGGGCTGATCGCCGGGGTAGAAGTTGTCTACGATCTCGCCGGTGGCAGTATCAATGGCGTGGACCACGCCGCCAGTCGACGCGGAGATCAGAAAAATACTGCCGTCGGGCGACAGCGCCGCATGGTCCGAGCGCACGCCCTTCACCTTGGTGCGCCAGGCAATGTTGCCGGTTAACACGTCCAGCGCGATGGCGTCGGCGAAGCTGGGGCGCGAGACAAATAGGTAGCGGCCGTCTTTGGAGGGGAACAAATCATCCACCAGCTGATCATTGCCCTCGCCAATTACATGGCGGATAAAACGCGCGGCAATACGGCGGTAGAGGCTGTCATTGATCTCGGCAAAGCGCTCGTCGATATCCGGCACGAGGTTATAACGGGCCAGTATCTCAAAGGTTTGTGGGTCAAAGACCTCGGCTGTGCCGTCCCAGTTACTGCCCACCACCACGGCGCCGCGCAGCTCGGTGGTGCTGGGGTCTACGGGTTTGTTATTGGCAAGCTGGGGACCAACCGGCGCCAGTGGGCGGGAGATGAGAAACAGTACGATGGCAACAGTGGCCAGAACTGACAGCAGCAGAATCTTGAGCGGTCGCATGATGGAGCCTCTTAGTTATCAAAAAGGCGCTGTTCGTGCGCCCCAATGTTTTCAATGATAACAAAATAGCGGCGCAGGGATTGTCAACTGGGTGACAGTTGGCCTGCCGCCAGGCTTTGCGGACAAATCGTGCAGAACGGCAGGCTGGACCCGCAAACAGTGGTGTGAGAGATGACGCCCTGTGGTTGCGGCTAGTGATTGCGGTTGTTTAGAGCAAGCTGTTTGGTCTATGTCTATGTCTATGTCTATGTCGCTCGTTGAGTCTTGGGGGCGCCGACGGAGCCCTTGCGCTACCTTGGCCGACTTATGCCGTAGGCGCTATCTTGCTGGCGCTTACTACTTGATCACGCCCCTGGTTTTTGGCGGCGTAGACCGCCATATCCGCGAGTTTGAATATGGCGCTAAAATCTCTGGCGTGGTTTTCGTCGAGTGCCGCAACGCCGATACTGGCGGTGATTTTTAGTCCGGCGGGTCGCTGTTGGCGCAGGCGCTCTAAGACGCGCTGGGCGTGCTGCACGGCTTCATCTTCGTCGCATTTATGTAGCAAGATGACAAATTCCTCGCCGCCAAAGCGCGCGGCTACGTCGCCCCCCCGGCAGCTGTTTTTAAGCTCGTCGGCCACGGCAATTAATACCTGGTCTCCGGTATCGTGGCCATGGGTGTCATTCACGTGTTTGAAAAAATCGAGGTCGATAACCAGTAGACTGAGAGACTCGTGATGACGAAGGGCGTTGGCGATCATCTGGCCGGAAATTTCTTTCAAGTAGCGCCGGTTGTAAAGCCCGGTGAGCTGATCGGTAATACTGCTTAGGTAGAGTTCATTACTTTTTTCCAGCACTTGGTCGATCAACTGCTTGTTGGCAATTAGGTTGCCGACGCGTGCGAGGAACTCTTCTTCTATTACGGGCTTTGGCGCGTAGTCGTTAGCACCGAGTAAGAGCATCTCGATCTTTCGGGCATCGTCTTCCAGGGCGGATAAGCCCAGTATCGGGATGCGGCAGCGCTCGTCGTCCATCGCGCGTATTGCTCTGACTAAGCCCAGGCCGGTAACTTGCCCAGATAAAATGATGTCGCTAATGACTAGGTCATAGTGACCTTGTCTAAAAGCCACGAGAGCCTCTTCTGCGCTCTCAAATGTGTCAACCTCTAGGTTTAGCTTCTTTAACATGTAGCTTAAAAGCTCGCGGGTCGTTGCGCTGTCTTCAATTAGCATCACCCGCCCTTGGTAGGACTGATGAATACGTTTGGCGTAGGCGCTTAGCGAGTCATGCAATTGGCGGAGTTCAGACTTTCTGAAGACTTCGGTGATCCCGGAGTTTAGGGCGCGCTGTATCAGGGTGTCACTGTTGTCACCAGTGAGTAAGATTACGGGCAGTAGACGATTGGCTGCAGGTGCCCTAAAGCGACGGCAAAACTCCAGACCATTTATATCGGGTAGGTTGAGGTCCAGGCAAATGAGGTCAAAGCGCCGCTGTTTAATTTGTTCAAAGCCATCTGCTGCTGTGCCGACCACCACGACGTCGATACCGACGTGTTGTAGCGCGTCGGCCACGATCTGTTGAAACGTTGGTGAGTCTTCAATAATGAGCGCTATCATGGTCAGCCTCGTTTTTTTATTGATGGCGAAAGCTGTAAAATGTCACCCTCGCTGAGCGGGAACCAATTCCATTAACCTCTGAGCGATTTTTTCTAATTCGAGGATTTCGTCAATAGCATCCATGCGGATCGCCGATTCGGGCATGCTCGCAATCACGCATGAACTCGGTTCCTGGGCAATAGTGATGCAGCCGGAGCTTTTCATCTCACTTAGGCCTGGCGCGCCGTCGGCGCCCATGCCTGTCATCACGATGCCGATGGCATTGGCCTGACAGACTTTTGCTACTGAGAGGAAAAGTGGCGTGGCTGACGGTATGTGGGAGTGGTAAGGCGTTCCGGTGTTCACTTTTGCGAGTAGCCCTCCCCCCAGCCGGGTGACGCTTAGATGGTGTTGGTCGGGTGCAAAATAGACGTGGCCTGGAAGTAGGGGTTCGTATTGCGTTGCCAATTTACAGTGTAGTGGCGTCATGGCGTTCAGCCAGTCAATCATACCGGTCAAAAACCCTTCGGCTATGTGCTGGACTACGACAATGGGCAATTGGAAGTTAGAGGGCAGGGATTTTAATAGTTTTGCCAGGGCTTGCGGCCCACCCGTTGACGCGGCAATGGCAACGAGCTCTAGTTTCGATATGTCTCTGTGTTGTCTGTGGAGCGCGGCGCTATGACTTTGCGCAGCCATGTTGGTGTCGGAGTCTTTGCGGCGCAAAACACGCACATCTGCCATTGCGCGAACGGTGTCGACAAGGTCTTTGCAGATCAGCTCAAATTTTTCAACAGTGGGGGCTGAGGGTTTTTCTAATACAGACACCGCGCCCTCTCCGATGGCGCGAAAGGTTATTTGCATCTCGGTATCGTTAACGGCCGAGCTGATAACCACAATAGGTGCCGGTGCTTCGCGCATGATAATTCGGGTGGCTTCCAAGCCATCCATAATGGGCATTCGAATGTCCATGGTAATGACATCAGGTTTTAGCTTTTTAGCCAGGTCGATAGCTTCCCGCCCGTTTGCCGCTTGCCCAATCACCGTGAAATCAGTTTCGTTTTCAAAGATGGTCTTGAGCAGTAATGCCACAGAGGGAGAATCTTCAACGATCAATATTCGAATCACTGAGTTCTCATTCCCTGTTGTCAGTCGATAATGAGCCGTTGCACGACATCGACAAGCGCCCGGGTTTCGAATTGGCTTTTAACAATATAGGCATTGGCACCGACTTCTACGCCGCGTTTTTTGTCTTCTTCTTTTGATAGAGAGGTTACGATAATAACCGGCACATCACTATAGTGTTGATGTTGTTTTATGCGTTCGGTTAACTCAAAGCCGTTCATTGTGGGCATCTCAATGTCGGTGACGACCAGGTCGAATTTTTCCTTCTGGAAAAGCTCCCAGCCTTGTTTGCCATCTGTGGCCACGGTAACCCTAAAGCCATGGGTTTCCAATATGGTTTTTTCAAGCATTCGGGTGGTGATTGAATCATCGACCACTAATATATGCGCTGGCGTGGCCGCTTCGACCGGATCGCTGTCAATTTTCATGTAATCTAGCGACGAGCGCTGCTGCGAGGACTCCACCAGATCGGCTACATTGAGCACCATCATTATCTCGCCGCTGCCGGTGAGTGTGGCTCCGCTGATGTTCGGCACAGTGCTTAGTGGCGGCAGTAGGCGCTTGATGACGATTTCGCGTTCGCCGACGACTTCATCGACGACTACGGCAATAGTCGCAGCGCCTTTAGAAACAATGACGACCGGTATGGTGGAGCGGCGATCAGTGTTTTCCAGTGGCAGTGATAGGATGTCGGCGAGGGATCTGAGGGGAATAGGGGTGTCATCAAGCAGTATTGCCTGGCTTGCCGCGATATCAATGACGTCATCGGGGGAGAGCTCCATGATGCGTTCGACGGCGGTGCTGGGTATCACGAGGCACTCGCCGCCCGCAGAGACCTGCAGTCCCCTTTCTGTGGTGAGGCTGAGGGGGACCAAGAGGCGGAAGGTGGTGCCCGCACCAGGCTGAGAGTCCACTTCAACGCTGCCGTTTAGCTTTCTTAAATTCGCTTTCACCACATCTAAACCAACGCCGCGGCCCGATACGTCGGTAATGATTTCTGCACTGGAGAATCCCGGTAGGAAAATTAACTCCATTTTTCCCAACTCATCCATGTGCTCTAGTTTATCTTGGCTGATAAGTTGTTTTTTCAAGGCGATATCGGCGACCCGCTGTGTGTCGATACCCCGGCCATTGTCCGCAATTGATATGCGGATTTGGCCGCCGGCACTTTCGACTGATAGCGTGATTGCGGCGTTCTCGGCTTTTCCCGCCGCTGCGCGATCTGCTGAGCTTTCTAGGCCGTGGTCGATGGCATTGCGCACCAAGTGTATGAGAGGGTCTCTAATCCCCTCGAGAACAGCGCGATCGATCTCTATTTGATCGCCCTGTATCGTCAATTCAACCTCTTTGCCGAGCTCCCGAGCGAGATCGCGGACGATGCGGTGCATCGGTTGAAGGATGGTCGCCGCGGGCAGCAGTCGCGTCATGCGGATTTCGTCTTGAAGCGCTGCAGATATAAATCCCATGCGGTTTTTTGTGGCGCGCATAGCTTTACTGAGCTGGCTGGCCTGCGCCCTGAGGCCGTCAAAGCGCGCGGTGGTCTTAGTGAAATACAGGTCGTTAGTATTTTGTCGGTCGCTTATCTGCGCCGTGACAGGCTCCGCAGCATGTGAGGAGATTGAGTCCAATTTGTGTATCTGTTGAGAAACCTCAAGTAATTTCTCGAAATGGTCGTCGATAGAAATTTTTGCAACTTGTAACTCTTCTGCAAGAGAGGACAGGCGCTGTAGTTTTTCCAGAGATACGCGAATGGAGTCACCGCCGCCCACGGGTTTGTTTGATTGCTGGCTGGGGGCGGGGGGGGATTCGCTCTCTGTGTTCGCCTCAGCGGTAACTCGGTCGCTTCCTGTCCCGCCGTCGTCGCGCTGTGGCGTCTCGGGCTGGCTTGCGCCTCGGTCGCCGCTAGGCGGGGCTGTTGCCGTCTGCTGTTCTGGTGATGCGGCGATGATCGCCCGGTCGAGTCGCGCAAAAATGGGATTGTCAGCCTCTGTGCTGTCGAGCTCAGCACTATCATCTAGGTCGGTGGCGGTAATCGCGCGAATGCTGTCAAGGGCTTCGAGGCACAAGTCGATAACGCTTGCGTCGATAGTGGATTTTTCGTGGCGTAAATTGCTGAACAAGGACTCAAGTCGGTGTGATATGGCCTCGATGTTGTTTGCGCCGACACCCCGTGCGGCCCCCTTAATATTGTGGGCGCAGCGGAATATGCTATTGAATATTTCCAGAAGCTCGTCTCGTCCGGGTTTTTTTTCCAGTGCGAGTAAGCCGTCGGTAATCTGTTGCAGTTGCTCGTCCAGTTCGACCTGAAAAGTCTTGCGCAATACGCGCATAAAATCTGCGTCAATGGCCATAGGTCACCCCGTCGATTTGCCACGGCATGTATTTAACTGCGGTGTAGGCCGGGTGTTCATATGCGATATGTCTTTATGCTGTCGCGCATTTCTTTGGCAATGTCCTCGAGCCGTTCAGCTGAATTTTTAGTGAGCTCGGTCGAGTCGACGAACTGGGTGGTCGCCCGGCTGATCTCGCTCATTGCGGTGGCGATCTGGTCGATGCCGGTGGCTTCTTGGCGAATGGCCGAGACGATGTGCTGACTGGAAAGTGATGCCTCGCGGGTGGTTTGAGTCAGGCTCTGCATGGCCTGGCCGGACTGCTGTACCAAAGACATGCCGGAGTCTACAACCTTGGTTCCCTCTTCGGTGACCATCACGGCCTTGTCGGTTGCTCGCTGGATTTCTTGCAGGATGCTGTTGACTTGCACTGTTGCCTGCTGAGATTGCTCCGCCATATCCTTCACTTCGGCGGCCACTACAGCAAAGCCTTTGCCGGCCTCGCCGGCTTTGGCGGCCTCGATCGAGGCGTTTAGCGAGAGCATTTTGAGTTGTTGTGCAAGACCGTTAACGGTAGCGGTGATTTCACCAATTTGCTGTGTTTGTTCGCTAAGCGCCAAGATGTTTTCTGCAATACCCTGCACCTGGCCGCGTATAGTCTCCATACTTTTAATCGTGTGTTCTATAACATCTTTGCCGCGTTCGCCCTCTGAGCGTGTGCGCTCTGCAACCGAGCCCAGCGCCTCGGCCTTCTCGAGAGTTTGCTGGGAGATGGCGCGAATCTCCTCTAGCGTACTGGTCGTTTCATTAACGGCCGCAGCCTGTTGGTTGGCACCGGATGACTGGTTGTTGACGGCCTCCAGTAACTCGGCAATGGTTGTTCCCAAGCCGTCGCTGGCTTCTGAGGTTTGGCCGGCCATTTTTGCCATGCGGCTGGTCATCTCATTTAATCTCACGCCGAGCCGAGCGAGTTCCTCGTTGTCCGGAATGGCGACTTTTCTGGTCAAGTTGCCTTCGGCAACTTCGTCGACGAAAGCTGAGTAGGAATCCACGGTGCTCTCAAGTTCGCCCGTGAGGTCTTTGATATAGGCGTCTAACGCCAGCTGGGAGTCTAAGAAGATAATTTTATTAAAGGCCTCAATCATGCGGTTGGCCTTGGTTTTATTAAAACGGTATTTGGCATTAATTAGCGGGATAATCATTTTGGTATAGCCGGCATAGCTACCCAAATACCACTGCGGTTCCAGGCCGATTTTGTTGTGAATGACACCGATTTTAATTCGCTGCAAAAAATAATGGTCGTCGTAGTTTCCGCAGAACATTTCGATAAGATATTCTTTTTGCTTATTTTTAAGCCGATCCATGTCCGAGCCGGCTCTCTCGATGATCTGTAGAAGGGAGGGGAATTTCTTGAGGTGTAGGTAAAAGTCTTCCACGATCATGTCGGCATTTGGCTCGACCACCTTGCCAAGCTCTTTTAATAGCCTGGCGTCTTCATCGTTAAATCTAACGAAGTTCATACGGTTAACACGGTCGGCTGACTTGATATTGATGCCGAGATCTGTAGTAGAAATTGCTTTGTTCATAGTGCGATGCCTCGTTGTATCGACGCGAAATACTGTCTGCGAGATGATTGTTGTTAGCCCATATCACCGATGATTGACGGTATATTTAGCATGCTAATGCGGCCCATATGTATACCTACAAAATAGTTGCTGTCTTTGGCGTTGGCGGATTGCGGGGCAGGCGCCAGCGCAGCGCGTGAGAACATCGAGTTACCAACCAGCTCATCGACGTGTAGTCCGACCAGCAGTGTTCCCGTTTTGATCACGATGATATGGCTCTGGTCACCGGCAGGGATATCGCCGGCGACATGGAGCAATTGCCGCATATTGATAATCGTCAGCATGTCTCCGCGGCGATTGACGACGCCGGATATGTGCGCTGGTGAACAGGGGACTTTGGCAATGCGGTTGACCACCAATACTTCTTCAATGACGTCGTAGGGGATGCCGTAGTCTTCTTTGCCGGCTAAGCGGAAGTGGATGAAGTCTTCAAGAGAGTGGTGTTCTGTCGGCTGCTCGTCGGTATGTTGCGCGGCAAGCTCTTTAGCCCGCAGCTGCAATATTTCCCGGGCAAGGGGGTCTTGCTGCAGTTTGGATAGCGCATTATTCATTAGCACAATGACCCTCCTTATAGACTATTTCCATATAGGGCGATTTCTTGTTCTAGGGCGGCGATCAGTTGTAAATCATCCGGGGCTCCGGTGTCGCGATTTTTAGCGAGTGACAGGGCATTTTTCAGGCTTTTTACCCCTCTCTTCAAGTTGCCCTCTGCGATGAGGATGACCCCGAGTTGGTAGTGGGCCTCGATAAGGTCGGGTGCCAGAAATAGCGTTCTTTGCAGCGCGTTTTTGGCCTCTTGTGCCGCGCCGTTCTCGCAGAGCAGCAGGGCATGCAGCAGGTGGGCCGGCGCATAGGTGTTGTCTAAGGCAAGGGACTGGGTGCATCGTTCCATGGCGTTCTGCGTCCGTCCGAGGTTGGCTTCTGCACGAGCTTGGTAAAAGAGTAGGTCGGCGGAATGATTAACAATTATTTGATTTTTCTTCGCCAACTCTATGGTTTTACCCCAATTTTCATTTTTAACCAAGTCTAGCATTGTCTGGCGAATTTGCCCGGTGTCGCCGCGGTCGGGGGGCGTAGCGGGGTTGCTTTGCTGTGTCGCCGGGAGGTGGACGCTGTTGATTATGTCCCTGGCGGGTGTTGGGCGCCGTGCTGAATGCTCGGCAGGTGGCTGGGCGGTGGGGCGGGGCTTTGATGTTTTTACATAGTAAAAAAAGTTTTCCCCGCTGTGAATTTCTAGCCCGTCGATTTCGGGGTTGATTAAGTCGGAGGGGCCGAGCATCAGTACCCCGCCCGGCGCTAGGGCGCCGACGATTCTTTTTAGTATTTTCCGGGTATCGTTTTCGTCAAAGTAAATAAAGACATTGCGGCACAGCACCAGATCCATGTTGTATATCTTGTTGGCGATGAGCGAGCTTTTAGGGCAGATAAGATTGAGCTGGGCAAAGCGGACGAGTTTTCTGACTCTGGCACTGAGTTGTAGCGTGTCACCCTTAGGGTGAAAAAAGGCCTTTTTCAGCTCACTGGGAACATTGCGAAAAGACCAGTTTCCGTAAGCCCCTAAGGCGGCTCGCCTGAGTGCGTCGCTATCGATGTCGCTGCCGATTAGGTTCAATTCCCAGTCGTCAATGTCCGGTAATAGCCGGCAGAGCATGATCGCAATGGAGTAGATCTCCTGGCCCTGTGAGGCTGCTGCGCTCCATACGCGCAGTGCCCTGGTGCGGTTTTTTCGCGAGTCGATCAGCTGCGGGAGATACTCGTTTTCTAAGTAGTTCATTTGGCCGATGTCGCGAAAGAAATAGCTTTCGCCAATGGTGACCTCGCCAATCAGGTAGCGCAGCATGGCAGAGTCGGCGGGGCCGTTTATCACCCCTTCGATAAAATCGACCGGAGAGGGGCAGCGGAAGCGCTGGCAGCCCTTTATGACCGTTGCCTGGAGTTTTTCCGCTTGATGATTTTTGACGATGATGCCTGTCTCGCGGCGAATAAACCTCAATAGGCGATTCATATCGGCGATATGAATACCTTCGTTGAGTGGTTGGGCATCTTGACTGTTCATGGTTTGCTTGTGTTCATCTGAATTCAGCTCAATGTGCGTTTTGCGGATCGCGCGGTGATGCATCTGGCAGGCAGGGCTTCAGCACAGCTCGCTGCTGAGTAAGTCGCCGACATTAAGCATAAATATCAGTTGCTCGTCTTCTTCGAAGACTGCGTCAAATGGAATGTCGTAGTCGTCGAATAACTCGGCTTGCTGGCGCTGGCTGAGGTCTAAGGTTTTCACCCCATAGATATCGCCGACGACAAAGCCGGCGATGCGATCGGCGTGCTCGCAAAGTAGTATTTGGGTGTCGATGTTGTAGTCGTTTTGGGGCAGGTTTAGACGGCTGGCCAAGTCGATAATGGGCACGCTCTTTCGGCGGTAATTCATAAAGCCAACGAAGTAGGGGGGCGCATCGGGTATTTGTTGCAGCGACATGATGGGCAGGGCCTTGATGATGTTGGCCAGCGGCAGGCACAGGTGCAGCGTGGCTACCGAAAACAGGATCGCTTGTTGGCTCCCTGCCTCCACTTCGGAGGGGCGCGTTGGTACGTTCTCGGCGTTAATGGCCATTGTGTTCCCCGACTATAACTAGAGTATTGCTTTCTTCTAACAGCGGTCTCTGCCGCCGAAGACCGGGGCGGCTTTCGTCGGTTTGGCGGCGGCAGATACGGCCATCATAGATTCTAGACCAAAATTTGTATGCTAGCGGAAAGGTCGGCTTGTTTGCGGGGGCGAGTAAGTGTAGGTGAGCGGCCTTAATAGATAGTCAGTCGGCCGTGCGCCCGTTCATTCGGCGCGGCAGGCAGTAGGGCGCAGCCTTGCACTCGGCTTGTCTCGGTAATCCGCTGCGGGGGCCTATGGAAGCCCTAGTGGCTCGGGTATTCGCGGTGGTGCTTGCCCATTGCTCGCGCCGCCAATAGGGTCAGAAAATGAAATCCAGCGCGACGCTAAGCAATGTGGATTCGCCGTCCCAGTCGTTTCTAGATTGCCGGTAAAAACTGGTTTGGGTGTCATCGGCCTCTATGTGATCGAGCTGAAGTTTGACGGCGGTTTGCGTGCTGAGTTCGTAGCGAAGGCCGAGGGACGAGGTGCGCTGGTTGAATTCCGAGCTTTTAAAGGTGTCGAGCATTGGTGTGCGCAGTGGATGCCCCGCTGGGAAGCGGGGATCGTCCGCAGACGTGCTGTCGGTGTCGGCGATAGACAGGTAGGGGGTGAACTTCCCTATCCGGTAATGCCAAAGTGCATAGATGGAGCGGCCGTTAGCGAAGGCCAGGCTGGTGGTATCTCTTACATTGTAAAGCAGTGTCAGGCCGTGGGAGTTGCCGTCATAGGAAATACCGGCATTGTAATTTTTAATATGCGAGTTTTTCATGCCCACGTCTTTGGCCAGCTCTGGTGAGCCAAAGCTGATCAACGCCTGTTGCAGGTCGCGAAGCGAATCGAGTTCGTTGTTAAATTGTACTTGTGTTGCCCCGATGCGCAGACGCCATGCTGCCAGTTCATAGTTGAGGCTGCCACCTATCACCTCACTGCCATCGAGGTCATAGTTGTTGTCGTCGCCGATGGCCAATTCTTCTTCAGCCTGGCCGGCGTAAAGTTTTATCCAGCCTATACCGTCCCCTAGCGGCCGCTTTAGCACTAGGTCTGCGCCGTCGATATGTGAAAGTTCCGCTGTGCCAAAATACTCAATTGGCAGGCGCACGGGTAGGAAGACGTATCCTACGCTCCGCGAATCCCCCTGAAGGTAGGCGTCGTAACCCAGGCGTCCCGCTCGAACTTCGACATCTGGTCGCGGCGAGTACTTGATAAAGCCCCAGCTTAACTGTGTTCGGTAATTGTCCCGGAAGCCAAGGCGATTGATCACTTGCACGACACCCTCCCACTGGGGGGTGAAAGCTGCATTCAGCTGCAAGCCAACAACGCTGTCTGGCCGCAGACTATAGCCGTCGCGTGCGCCCTGGGGCTGGGAGAAATCCCGGACAAACTCCAGATCCTTGGAGGGATTGTAAACGGCGCCAATCGTAGCAAAGCCGTTGATGGAGACATGCGCATCACTTAGAGATAGCGCACTGACGCCGGTTACGGGAAGGGCGAGTAACGCCAGCGTTGCGACGCAGCGAGCTGCGGGTGATATCTTTCGGCCTATAAGTTGCAACACAGTATTTCTCCATTGAAAGCGCGCATCTGCTGCTTGTCCTTTTTCGGCGATTGGCCGCCCCTGTGGGGCACTATTGTTATTCTGGTTGCTGAGACCAAAAGCGGAAGGTATTTCGCCCGGCTTTTTTTGCTGCATACATTGCTTCATCTGCTTTGGCCATCAGTCCAGACATCGACAGTTCTCCGTCTTTGTGTACCACGATGCCAATACTGGCGCCGATCTGGGCGCTCAGACCGTCGTCGATGGGGATAGGTTGTCCGAGGCTGTCGATGATCTTGCTCGCGAGTTTTTCGATGATCTTTGGGTCATCTGTGGAATGCAGCACGACAGCAAATTCGTCGCCGCCCAAACGCGCAGCAAAATCGGTGCGTCGGATAGCCTTGGTCAAGCGCTCTGCTACCGCCACCAAGACTTTATCGCCCGCCAGGTGCCCATAGGTGTCATTGGCTTCCTTAAATCGATCTAAATCGATCATTAGCAAGGCAAAGCGATGCTCGGGAAAGCGCAGACAGGTGTCCATTAGCCATTTAAATTGATGTTCGAAGCCGAGCCGGTTGCTTATGCCTGTCAGGGCATCGGTGACCGCTTGTTGCTCGGCGGCGACTTCTACCGCTTTTCGGTCGGTGATGTCGTTGGCCACCCCTTGAAACATGTTGGTGCCGATGGTGCTGATGATGAGGTTAAACCACCGCTCTCCGCCCAGGCCTTCGCGTCTGATATCGGCGGTTGCCGATTCACCGGTTTCCATACAGTGTTTTATCAGGTGTTGCACGGAGTCGATCGATTCGCCCAGGATGTCGCTGAATCGAACCCTCTGGTCATCGATATCTCGTGCGGTTATCGAAAAGAAGTGGCAGAAAGCCGGGTTCGCGGACAGTAGTGTTTGGTCTTCGCCCATAAGGAAAATGCCAGTTTCCGCATTCTCGACGATGGCCCGAAATCGTTTTTCTTCGGTTTCAAGATCACTGCGCAGCTGCCGTTCATTGGTCAGCAAGCTGATCAAGTTGTCGATTAATGCGTTGACGTCTTTAACCAGTGTGCCTATTTCGTCGTCTTCGCTGCCACTGGGGAAGGCCAGTTTTTCACCGGCTTCTACCTTCAGTGTGTGAAGTCGGTGGGAAATTTGTTCGATAGGCCGCGTTACGCTATGGATGACCACGGCCAAAATGCTGAGCGCAACCGCCAATAACTGGCCGATGAAAAAGAGCGTAACGTAGTAAATGTTGGTATTGATTTCGCTTTTCATTGCAATGTTGTCAGGGTAGAGGGTGATCTCCCCAATGACCTCATTTTGCTCGAAAGGTGAGGTCACCTTCCTGACAATGTTAGCAGCCTCAGCCGGAAGTGCCTCGCCTGCCGGCAAATGGGCGAGGACGTCGCCCGCTGTCTGTATAGTTACCGCCCATACGCTGTCGTTTTGTACCAGGCCGGCGGCGACCTCGGTTGCGAGTTGCTTATCGCTTAGGAATATGGCGATGCTCGCCGGGTTTTGTATGGTGTTTAATAGTTGATCGAGCTGCTCTTGAAAGCGGCTCTGTTCGTGCTCGGCAACCAGGTTTCGGCCTACCAGCAGGAATAGCAAGCCTACCAAGCCAGAAATCAGCAGAATAAACACCACGCTGCGCAAGGCGAGACTGGTTTTTAGATTTCCGAGATTCATTTCAGTGCATATCCCGGCGGCTGTCGGCGTTATTTTGGAAAGGCATAGACCACTCGCACGGTATCGTCTACGGCTGCCTGGTTGATGTAAGTGATGGCGCCTTTATTGTTCTGGACGATGTCTAATAGTTCTAGCGGCTCACTGATTTGGCGCGGCGGTGAGGCCCGTCCTGAGAAAACCAGGCGCGCCCAGTAGGAGTTGATCTCCGAAGGCGCCTTGCCCACCAGCAATTGGTAAAATTTCGGGCGGAGTAGCACATTGTCCACCGGAAAGGCGGATATGCTTGGCGACAATTTTTGAAAACGGCCCATGAAAATATTGATAATTTCCGTTTTCGATAACTGGCTTACGCCATTGCTCGCGTTAGTGACGACCACCATGTCTGCATGTGTGGTAAAGGGTAGTGCTAGGAGGGACAGTAGGGCGATGCTTCGCAGATACCTCATAAGGTTAACCTAGAAAGCGTTGCGTCAAGGGTGGTGTGGGGTGTCATGGTATTTTTCGTTCCCTCTGCAGGCCGTTGCCTATAGAAGCCGAGCGCATCGGTGGTCAGCGCTAGGGGTATTTTCCAAAGTGGCAGGGAGCTAGTGACCAGTGGTGGCGCTAAACTCGTGGGAAGTTCCATCGTGTAGTTTGGCCTTTGCGGACATGTCATTATGAATTGTCTGCTCACTGGTAATTACCTGAAAATGCTAAGCTCTTCTCGCTGAAAAGCAAGCAGCCAGCGTGACCTGTATCACGGTCGTATCGTTTTCTGCCCATCAGGATTTCTCCCTATATTCTAAGGTATCGGGCGATATACTCGGCCACCTATCATAGCGGCTCGCTGCCCCATATGCCGAGAATCCCTCTCCGCGACTGCTGTGTTTTTCCGCGCGCTGCGGCGAAGTGCTTGGCTTGATTCGGGCTTGGCCCGTTTGTGCTGTGTTTACAGACCTGTGTAGAGGTCATCGCCGCGTTTATAGTATTTATAGCGTTGATCATAACGCTTTGCTGCCAAGGGGGCTAGGCAGGATTCTAGGGGAAGTTATA